>CANFIH010000016.1 GCA_947446855.1 Burkholderiales bacterium | reverse complement strand
TGTCCCAGATGTCTTCATCGTTGAAGCCATGTGCCTGCAAGGCGGCAAAGTCTGCTTCTTCCACGGCCTGGCTGTTCAGGCAGACCTTCATGGCGAAGTCCAGCATGGCGCGCTGGCGCGGCGTGATGTCGGCCTTGCGGTAGTTCACCGCGACCTGGTCGGCGACCAAGGGCTTTTTTTCATAGATACGCAAGAGCGCGCCATGGGCCACCACGCAATACAGGCATTGGTTGGCCGCACTGGTGGCGGTGACGATCATCTCGCGGTCGCCCTTGGTCAGGCTGGACTCCTCGCGCAGCATCAGGGCGTCGTGGTAGGTGAAAAAGGCGCGCCACTCGGCCGGGCGCCGTGCCAGGGCCAGAAAAACATTGGGGATGAAGCCGGATTTCTCCTGCACTTCCAGAATTTTGGCCTGGATGTCGGCGGGCAGGGTGTTGAGGTCGGGCAGGGGAAAGCGCATGGCGAACTCCGATAGGTGAGCAGGTTGGCTGGATGTTACGCCGCCGGGCCGCCCCAGGGCGTAACGCGCCCCCTCGGGGGCAGAGAGCTACACGCCGTGAGCGAAGGTGGGGGCAAGACTTCAGTAATGCGGTGGCAAGTCGTCGCGCAGGTTGCGCTGCACGCCGCCGTCGTTGCTGCTGGAGGCTTGCGCCCGCAGGTCGCGCAACTGAGCCACCAGGGCGTCCAGCGCTTGCTGTTGGCGAATGATGATCTGGTCGAGTTTGTCCACCAGGTCTTCGGTAAAGCTGGCCTTGATTTCCAGCGCTTCCAGGCGCTGCTCCATGTCGCTAGTTGAGTTCATGCCGTGGATTGGAACAGATGCCGGTCCCCTCCGGCGCTTAGGGCCTCTGGACCAGGGTCTCGAATTCGCCGGGGTTGATGGGCCGTGCGAAGAGATAACCCTGGCCATAGTCGCAACCGGCCTCGGTCAGCAGGGCGCATTGCTCGGCGGTTTCCACGCCCTCGGCTATCACCTGCATGCCCAGTGCATGGGCCATCACGATGATGGCCTTGCACAGCGCCAGATCGGTGGAGTCGGGAATCAGGTGGCGTACAAAAGACTGGTCGATCTTGATGAAATCAATGTCGAACTTCTGCAGATAGGCCAGCGAGGAGTAGCCGGTGCCAAAGTCGTCCAGCGACACCTTGACGCCGGCGTCGCCCAGCGCCAGCAATTGCTCGCCCACCACATCGCTGGTGTCCAGCAGCAGGCCTTCGGTAATTTCCACCACCAAGGCATCGCCGGGCAGACCCAGTGCGTGCATTTGCATGCCCCAGGACGCCTGGCCGCTGTCGTGGTGGCGGAATTGCACCGGCGAGCGGTTCACGCTGATCTGGAAGTCGGGGTGCAAGGTGCGGCGCCATTTCTGGACCTGTGCTGCGGCTTGCTGAAACACCCACTCGCCGATGTCCACGATCAGCCCGCTGGACTCGGCAATCGGGATAAATGCGGCCGGGCTGACCAGGCCACGCTTGGGATGCTGCCAGCGGATCAGGGCCTCGGCCTTGTGGATGGAGCCGGTTGCCAGTTCCACGATGGGCTGGTACAGCACGCGGAACTGGTTGTCATTGAGTGCAGTGCGTAAATCATTGGCCAGCCGTACCCGGGTTTGCGCGGCTTCCTGCAGCGCCGGTGTGAAGAAGCTGAAGCGGTTGCGGCCCTCGCCCTTGGCCACATACAGGGCCTGGTCGGCGTTTTTGTACAGCTCTTCAATCTCCGTGGCGTCCAGCGGGTACAGGGTGATGCCGATGCTGGCTGAGACAAAGACCTGCTCGTTGCCGATCTGGAACAGCGCGTCCATGGAGCGCAGGATCTTCTGCAGCAGCGGCTCCAGGTTGTCGGTGCTGTGGATGTCGGTCAGGATCACGGTGAATTCGTCACCCCCCATGCGGGCCACGGTGTCCGTCGCGCGCACACAATGTTTGATGCGCCGCCCCGCCTCCACGAGCAACTGGTCGCCGCTGTTGTGGCCCAGGGTGTCGTTGACTTCCTTGAAGTGATCCAGGTCGATAAACAGAATCGCCAACTGTTGACCGCTGCGCCGCGAGTGCCGGATCTCCTGCTCCAGCCGCTCGCGCAGCATGCGCCGGTTCGGCAGGCCCGTGAGCGTGTCAAAAAAGGCCTGCTGGCGGATCAGGGCCTCGGCGTTTTTGCGTTCGGTGATGTCGGTGTGGGTGCCAATCATGCGCAGCGGCCGGCCATCGGCGTCACGGCTGATCAGCATGCCGCGGCTCAAGACCCATTTCCAGCTGCCGTCCTTGCAGCGGATGCGGTGTTCGTTGAAGTAGGTTGGCGTCAGCCCGACGAAGTGGGCGTCGCGTGCCACCTCCATCTGCGCCCGGT
Source organism: Burkholderiales bacterium (assembly GCA_947446855.1). Classification (GTDB taxonomy): domain Bacteria; phylum Pseudomonadota; class Gammaproteobacteria; order Burkholderiales; family Burkholderiaceae_C; genus Allorhodoferax. The sequence goes on along the minus strand of CANFIH010000016.1, from coordinate 37,278 downwards.
CGTCCGGATGGGTGCGCAGGTCCATTTCCATGGACTTGCTGGCGATCTCATCCTCGTCAAAACCATACATCTCGATCAGGCGCTTGGAGTAAAACTCCACTCCACTGGGCACATGCCAGTCCCACACGCCGTCACCGGTGCTTTCCAGCGCCAGTTTCCAGCGGTTTTCCGAGTCCAGCAGCGCCCCTTGCGCCAGCTTGGCCTCGGTGATGTTTTGCACCACGGTGGTCCGGGACAGCAGTTGCCCGTCTTTCCACAGCGCGGTGCCCATGGCGTGGATCCAAATGCGCTGGCCCTTGGCGGTGATGGCTTCGAGTTCAAAGTCGTGCGTGCCAGGCTGGTTGACATGGTCGAAATAAGACGCCTTGACCAGGGCCATGGAGTCGGGGGTAAAGAAACGCTCCGCCGTGGCCATGGCCGTGCCGGGGGCGTATTCCTCGGGCGAAGTCTGGAAGATGCGGTACACCCCTTCGGTCCAATAGACCTGATCTGCCAGCATGTCCACTTCCCAGCCGCCTACCTGGGCCAGCGACTGCATGGCCAGCAGCAGCTTGTCCAGCCGGGCGCGGTCGCTTTGCACCCGCACATAGTCGGTCACGTCCGAAAACGTGCGCACCATGCCGCCCTCGGGCAGCATTTGTGACTTGACCTCCAGCGTGCGGCCTTGTTGCGTCACGCGCAGGTAACGGGGTGGCAGGGAGGTCTGGCCGTTGCTGCGAATATAGGCGCGCGCCGACTCCTCCACGCTTTGCAAATCGGGACCAAAGTCGCCCCGCCCGAGCTGTAAATGGTGTATCTCCTCCAGGCTGGGCTGGCGGCTCAGAAAGTCGGGACTCAAATCCAGCAGCGTGCAGGCCCGCGCGTTGAACGAGGTGACGCGGTTTTGTGCATCCAGCAAAAAAATGCCCTGGCTGATATTGCCCAGCGTGTCGCGCAGTTGGCGCGAACTGGCCAGCAATTCGTCCTCGGCAACCTTGCGTTCCTGGATGTCGGTGTGCGTGCCGATCATGCGCAGCGGCTTGCCCTGGGCATCGCGCTGCACCACCATGCCGCGCGAGGCGATCCACTTCCAGCGGCCGTCTTTGCAGCGAATGCGCAAGTCGATCGCGTAGGCGGGCGTTATTCCTTCCACGTAGTCGGTGGTGGCGCGCTCCTGGGCCGGCAAGTCGTCCGGATGGACCCGGCTGGAGAATTCCAGATAGCCCTGCGTCAGCTCGCCGGCGTCGTAGCCCAGCATCTCTTCCCAGCGCGCCGAGTGGCTTTGCTCGCCGGTGACCAGGTTCCAGTCCCAGATGCCCAGACCGGTGCCCTCCAGGGCCAGCTCCCAGGGGTTTTCCTGCTCGGGTTGCAATGGTGATGTGCCCCGGGATGTTGCAGGAATGGATCGGTACGGCATGGCTGGAGCAGTGTGCGGGTGTTAGCGCGAAACAATGGAGCGCCAGATGCCCTGTAGCAGCATGGTCCAGCCCCCTTTGAAAATAGATTTACGTCAATGTTACTTGGATTCATCCCGCCCCACAGCGGGCACGGCACCTTGTGGTGCCTGGCGCCCGCCAGGTGTTGCAAGCTTGCCTACTGCGGGCGGGCCCGCAGGGTTTCAGACCGGCTTTTTGGCGAATTGGCGCGCCGTCCACTGGCCCAGATCGTCGATATAGGTGAAAACGGCCGGAATGATCAAGAGGCTCAGAAAGGTGGACGTGATCAGCCCGCCAATCACCGCAATCGCCATGGGCGCGCGAAAGCTGGTGTCAGCCGCGCCCAGGCCGATGGCAATCGGCATCATGCCCGCGCCCATGGCCAGCGTGGTCATGATGATGGGGCGGGCGCGCTTGCTGCAGGCGTCCATCAGCGCCTCCCAGCGCGTCATGCCATGGTCACGGCGCGCCAGGATGGCGTACTCCACCAGCAGAATCGAGTTCTTGGTGGCCACGCCCATCAGCATGATCAGTCCGATCAGGGACGGCATGGAAAAGCTCTTGTCTGCCACCAGCAGGCCGACAAAGGCGCCACCCAGGGACAAGGGCAGGGCAAACAGAATGGTCACCGGATGCAGCAGGCTCTTGAACAGCAGCACCAGCACGATGTAAATGCACAGCACGCCGGTCAGCATGGCCAGGGCAAAGCTGGCAAAGAGCTCCCCCATGACCTCGGCATCGCCCACTTCGCGCACCGCCACGCCGGGCGGCAACTGGCGGATGGACGGCAGGTTTTGCACGGCCTGCGCCACTTCGCCCAGGGGCAGACCCGAGAGTTCGACATCGAAGTTGATATTGCGTGAGCGGTCGTAGCGGTCAATCACCGCCGGGCCGCCGGCCACTTCCAGTGTCGCCACCTGGCTGAGCATCACCGGGCCGCGCAGGCCGGGCACGCTCAGGCGGCCCAGCAAGTCCAGGTCGGTGCGGGCAGCGCTGTCGAGCTTGACCACGATGGGGATCTGGCGCTGGCTCAGGTTGAGTTTGGGCAAGGCGGCGTCAAAGTCGCCCAGGGTGGCAATGCGCAGGGTTTCGCCAATGGCGGCGCTGGTCACGCCCATGTCGGCAGCGCGGGCAAAGTCCGGTCGCACGGCAATTTCCGGGCGCACCAGGCTGGCGCTGGAGGCCACGTTGCCCAGGCCCTGAATGGTGCGCAGGTCCCGCTCCACGGCATGGGCTGCGGCGTTGAGTGCCGCCGGGTCTTCGCCGCTGAGCACCAGCACGTATTTCTCGCCCGAGCCGCCCAGTCCCACCTTGCTGCGGATGCCGGCAATCGGCTCCAGTGCGTCGCGGATCTGCTGCTCAATGCCCTGCTTGCGCGGGCGCGCGCTGCGCTCGTCGAGCAGGATGGTGAGCGTGGCCTTGCGCGCCTCACCCACACCTTGCGGTGCAAACGGGTCGCTGCCGGCGGCGCCGCCACCGATGGTGGTGTAAATGCTCTTGATGTGGGGCAGCTGCATCAGGCGCGCGCGCGCGTCTTCGGCCACGGCATTGGTTTGTGCCAGCGTGGAGCCGGGGGGCAGTTCCAGATAGGCCTGGGTCTGCGAGTTGTCGTCCGGCGGGATGAAGCCCTTGGGTAGCAGCGGGATCAGCATCAGCGAGCCGACAAAAAACGCGCAGGCTGCCAGAAAGGTGATGAGGCGGTGCTGCACGCACCAACGGGCCCAGCGCATGTAGATGCGCATCCAGCCCGGCTCGGCGTGGGGCGTTACAAGCGGCTTGAGGATGTAGGCCGCCATCATGGGTGTGAGCACCCGCGCCACCAGCAGCGAGGCGGCCACCGCCAGCGAGGCGGTCCAGCCGAACTGCTTGAAGAACTTGCCCGGAATCCCCGCCATAAACGCGGTGGGCAAAAACACGGCAATCAGGGTGAAGGTGGTGGCGATCACGGCCAGGCCGATCTCGTCGGCCGCTTCCATGGCCGCCTGGTAGGGCGTCTTGCCCATGCGCAGGTGGCGCACGATGTTTTCCACTTCCACAATGGCGTCGTCCACCAGAATGCCGATCACCAGCGAGAGTGCCAGCAGCGTCACCACGTTGATGGTGAAGCCGAGTTGCTGCATGCCGATAAACGCGGGAATGGCCGACAGCGGCAGTGCCACGGCGGAGACAAAGGTGGCGCGCCAGTCGCGCAGGAACAGCCACACCACCAGCACCGCCAGCGCCGCGCCCTCGTACAGCAGGTGCATGGAGCCGTCGTATTCCTCCTGCACCGGGGTGACAAAGTCAAAGGCCTCGGTGATCTGCATGTCGGGGTGCTGCAGGCGCAGCTCGGCCAAGGCCTTGCGCACACCGGCGCCCACTTCCACCTCGCTGGCACCCTTGCTGCGGGCCACTTCAAAGCCGACCACCGGCTTGCCGTTGAGCAGCGCGGCCGAGCGCGGCTCGGCAAAGCTGTCACGGATGGTGGCCACCTGGTCCAGCCGGATGTGGCGGCCATCGACCAGGCTGAGCTCCATGGCCACGAGTTCACGCGCCGAGGCTACAGTGGCCAGGGTGCGCACCGGCTGCTCGCCGCCGCCGACATCGGTGCGGCCACCGGCCGACTCCTGCTGCATGGCCTTGAGCTGGCGCGAAATGTCGGCGGCCGTGGCGCCCAGGGCCTGCAGGCGGGCCGGGTCCAGCGCCACGTCCACTTGGCGGTTGACGCCGCCTACGCGGTTGATGCCGCCCACGCCACGCACGGACAGCAGCTTGCGGGTGATGGTGTTGTCGACAAACCAGCTCAGGGCTTCGTCATCCATCTGGTTGGATGCCACGGTGTAGGCCAGCACCGGCGAGCCCGCCAGGTTGATCTTGCTGATCGCCGGGTCGCGCAGGTCGGACGGCAGGTCGGCGCGGATCTGGGCGATGGCCGAGCGCACCTCGTCCACCGCTTCCTGGCCCGGCTTTTCCAGCCGGAACTCGGCAGTAATCGTCACGCCGCCATCCTGCACCTTGGTGTAGATGTGCTTGAGGCCCTGCAGGCTGGCGATGGCGTTTTCCATCTTGCGGGCCACTTCGGTCTCCAGCTGCGCTGGTGCCGCGCCGGGCAGGGAGGCAGAAATGACCACCGTGGGCAGGTCCAGATCGGGGAACTGCTGCACCTTCATGCTGTTGAAGGAAAGCAGGCCCGCAAACGAGAGCATGACAAACAGCATCACGCCCGCAATCGGGTTTTTGATCGACCAGGCCGAAACATTCATGACGTGGCGTCCTTATTTGGCGACGGCCGGGGCGGCGGGCGCGGCTGCGGCAGGCGCCATGCGCACCGTGTCGCCATCGTTCAGAAAGCCGGCACCGGCCACGGCCACGGTAGCTTCTGCGCTCAGGCCTTTGAGGATTTCCACCTGATCACCCACGCGCCGTCCGGCTTCCACCTTCTGCTGCGCCACCTTGTTGTCTTTGCCGACCGTGAACACGTAGTTGAAGCCGTCCCGCACCACCACGGCCTGTTGCGGTACCGTCATGGCGCTGGACTGCCCCAGGGCGAACTCGCCTTTGGCAAACATGCCGGCCTTGACGCTGGCAGAGGGGGCCACCAAATCCACATACACCAGGGCGTTGCGCGTTTGCGCATCCACTGTGGGCGCCACCATGCGCACCTTGCCTTGAACCGTGCTGCCGCTGGCGCTGCTGATTTGCACAGGGGTGCCGACTTTGATGCGGCCCAGCTCGGCTGCGGTCACTTCGGCACGCCACTCCAGGCGGCCCTGGCGGATCAGGCGGAACAACTCGGTGCCGGCACCGAGCACCGCACCCACGGTGGCGCTGCGCGCCGAGATCACGCCGCTGTCGGGCGCCATCACCCGGGTGTGTTTGAGCCGCAGCTCCTGCTGCATGAGGGCGGCCTGGGCACTGTCCAGTCGCGCCTTGGCGCTCAAATCGGTGGTGCTGTATTGGCTGATCTGCTGCGTGCTCAAGGCGCCGGAGGCCTGCAAACTGCGGGCGCGCTCGGCGTTGGCGGCGGCGTCCAGTGCCTGGGCCTGGGCTTCGGCCACATTGGCGCGGGCCAGGGCCAGATCGGCTTGCACGCTGTCCGAGGCAAACACCGCCAGCACCTGGTCGCGCTGCACGACGTCGCCCACATTGGCGCGTACTTCCAGCAGTTTGAGGCCGCCGGACTCAGACCCCACGCTGGCTTCCTGCCAGGCCGCAATATTGCCGTTAGCCGCCAGGCGCAAGGGCAGGGCGCTTTGGCCGGGCCTGGCGGTGGTGACGGTCATGGAGGCCTTGGGGGCCGCTGTGGTCTTGGGTGCATTCGCGTTTTGTGCGTGGCCTTGGGTACCGGCCAACAGAAGCAACAGGGCGCAAAGGCCCAGGGTGCCGACGGCAGTCGGGCTTGGTGTACGGAGGTACTTCATGGCTTTTGGGGGTTTCATCAGGATTTGTCTTGCGGGCTTGCGGCGTCTTGGCTCCAGCCACCGCCCAGTGCGCGGTACAGCGCAATCCAGGCCTGGGTGCGTTGCAGGTCCAGTTGCAGCAGGGTGGTTTGTGCCGCCAGGGTGGTGCGGCGTGCGTCTTCGAGTTCGGGCAGGCTGGCCGCACCGGCCTGGTAGCGCGCCTGGGTGGCGTTGAACGAGGTGGCGTAGCCCTTGGCCGCCGCAGTGGCGTCGTCCTTTTGTGCGCCTGTGGCGGCCAGGGACAACAAAGCGTCTTCCACCTCGCGCACGGCCTGGCGTGCCTTGGCCTGGTACAGCGCGGCGGCTTCGGTGTAGCGGGCTTGCGCCGCTGCCACATTGGCGGCGCGGCGGCCGCCGTCCAGCAAAGGCAGGCTCAACACGATGGGCCCGATGGACCAGGTGCTCAGGTCGGTGGTGCCGCCTTGGGTGCTGTAGTTCAGTGTGCCGATTTGCCCATTGAGCATCAGGCGCGGGTAGCGTTGCGCCTGGGCCGCGCCCAGATCGGCGCTGGCCGCGGCCACTTCGCGCTCTGCGTTGTACAGGTCCGGGCGCTGCGACAGCACTTGCGCTGGAAGTGTGGCCACGCCGGGCATCACGGGCTCTGCGTCGGCCTGCCCGCTGGCTTGCAGACGCTGGCGCAGCGTGGGTTCGGCCAGGGCGGTGAGTGCCACCAGCGCCTGCAGGGTGCTGTCACATTGCAGGCCTTGCTGGGTGCTGCGCGCGCGTGCCTCGGCAGCGCTGGCCTGGGCCAAGGCAGCCACGGCAGGGGCGGTAAAGCCGGCCCGGGCGCTGAGTTCAGCCAGGCGCGCGCTTGCATGGCGTGAGCTGGCGTCTGCTTGCACTACAGCCAGCACCTTGGCGCAGGAGCGCCAGCTGAAATACTGGCTGGCGGTCTCGGCGGCCACCGAGACACGGGCCTCGTGCCACTGCGCGTCCGTGCCCTGCAGTCTGGCTTGGGCCGCACTGGCGCTGGCGCGGTTGGAACCGAATAAGTCCACTTCCCAGGACGCATCCAGGCTGGACTGCAGGGCCGTGCCGGCCGTCGGGCTGGCGCTGTTGACGCCGCGTTGGGCACTGAGTGAGGCGTTCAGGGTGGGGCGGTTGGCGGCGCTGGCCGTCCCCAATGCCGCGCGTGCCTGCTGCAGGCGCGAACTGGCGCTGGCCAGCGTGGGGCTGACCCTTTGGGCAGAATCGATCAACTCCACCAGCAGCGGGTCCCCCAGGCTTTGCCACCAATGGGCCAGGTCCGCCGTGCTGCCGGCATGGGGCCAAGGGGTGTTCCAGGCGGGCGGTGCCAGGGCTGCAGGGGCTGCGGGTTCATCCCGCAAGGCTTGCGTAGCGCAGCCAGTTGCCAACAGGCTCAAGCCCACAGCGGCGCACAGGCTGGCCAGACGGTGTATGGGTTTCAAAAGGGAGATCCTTGAACGGCTTCGTTTCAAAGCTGCGAAGCTTAACTTCTTCGCTCCATTGTGGCCGTGGGGATGGTTATTGTTTCCGGACTTACCCCGCCGTGAGCTTGTGCACCAGATCCGCCGTGGTGCTGGCCCCGTACTTGCGCATCAGCCGGGCGCGGTAAATCTCCACCGTGCGGTGGCTGATGTCCAGGGCCTTGCCGATGAGTTTGCTGGTCATGCCTTGCAGCAGGTAGGCGGCCACCTCGCGCTCGCGTGCGGTCAGTTCGGCCTTGACCGGGCGGCTGGCACTCAAGTCTTCGAAGCACCAGATGCCGGCTTCGTGCGGTGCCGACTGGTTCAGTGCGCGGCCGGTCACGTGGCACCAAAAGGGGTCGCCTGCGGTGCGGCCTCCCAGGCGTTTCATGATGCGGCTGTCGGAATAGGTGCCGTTGCGGTTGAGGATGGGCGCGATGCGTGCGCCGGTGCGCTCGTACTCGTCGGCGCTGGGATACAGCAGCTGAAAAGACTGGCCCACCAATTGCTTGCGCTCTGCACCGAACATGTCGCACAGGTGCTGGTTGCAGTCCATGATGCTGCGGTTGCTGGAAAGCGCCAGGCCCACCGGGGCCAGATCAAAAGCGAGGCGGTAATCGGTATCCATGCTGCAGGTTCCATAAAGCGGTGAAAACTAACCAAGGGTTGGACTCTACGAAGAACTACGTATGTGGTTACGTAGTATCGTATGTCCACAGTCAATTCAGGAGAAACGTGTGGTGAATAAGGTTTATCCCAGCGCTGCTGCAGCGCTTGAAGGCATCGTCAAAGACGGCCAGACACTGGCGGTCGGCGGTTTTGGTTTGTGCGGTATCCCCGAGGCGCTGATCGATGCGCTGCGCGATACCGGCGTGAAGGACCTGACCGTGATTTCCAACAACGCCGGCGTGGACGGCTTTGGTCTGGGCAAGCTGCTGGAAACGCGCCAGATCAAGAAGATGGTTTCTTCTTATGTGGGCGAGAACAAGGAGTTCGAGCGCCAATACCTGGCCGGTGAGTTGGAGCTGGAGTTCACGCCCCAGGGCACGCTGGCCGAGAAGCTGCGCGCCGGTGGTGCCGGCATCCCCGCCTTCTTCACCAAGACCGGTGTGGGCACGCTGGTGGCCGAAGGCAAGGAACTGCGCGACTTTGATGGCGAAACCTATGTGATGGAGCGCGGCCTGACGCCCGAAGTGGCGCTGGTCAAGGCCGATGTGGCCGACATGTCGGGCAACCTGCGCTTCAACCTGACGGCGCGCAACTTCAACCCCGCAGCGGCCATGGCCGGCAAGATTTGTGTGGTGGAAGTGGAGCGCATTGTGGCCACCGGCGAAATCGCACCGGACGACGTGCACCTGGCGGGCATTTACGTGCACCGCATTGTGGTCAACCCGACCCCCGAAAAGCGCATCGAAAAGCGCACCACCCGCGCACGCAAAGTTTGAGGAGATTGATATGCCCTGGACCCAAGACCAAATGGCCGCACGTGCGGCCCAAGAACTGCAAGACGGCTTTTATGTGAATCTCGGTATCGGCATCCCGACGCTGGTGGCCAACTTTGTGCCCGACCATGTGGAAGTCTGGCTGCAAAGCGAGAACGGCATGCTGGGCATCGGCCCCTTTCCGTATGACGACGAGGTGGACGCCGACTTGATCAACGCCGGCAAGCAAACCGTCACCACCATCAAAGGCTCCAGCATTTTTGGCAGCCACGACAGCTTTGCCATGATCCGCGGTGGCAAGATCAACCTCAGCATCCTGGGCGCCATGCAGGTGAGCGAGAAGGGTGATCTGGCGAACTGGATGATCCCCGGCAAGATGGTCAAGGGCATGGGCGGTGCCATGGACCTGGTGGCCGGCGTGAAGCGCGTCATCATCCTGATGGAACATGTGGCCAAGAAGAAAGACGGTTCTGAGGACCTGAAGATCCTGCCACATTGCACCCTGCCGCTCACCGGCGTGGGCGTGGTGGACCGCATCATCACCGACCTGGCCGTGATGGACGTGACGCCCGAGGGCCTGAAAGTGGTGGAGTTGGCGCCCGGCGTGACGCTGGAACTGTTGCAGAGCAAAACCGGTGTGACGCTGATCTGACAGCGCGCCCTGGTTTGCTGACCTGACCAAAAGCCCTGGCGTTCTGTGCCAGGGCTTTTTTGCTTCTGGGCGACGAAATTCCCGGTCGCCGCTTCTGCTATGTTCCAGCCTTATGAAAAATACACGTTTGTGGGTGGTTGCGGCCTGGCTGGGCCTGTCTGCGCTGCAGTTCTGCGGCAATGCCCTGGCCAAAACACCCGGTGAGGTCGCCGTAGGCGCCCCGCTGCGCGAGGCCACGATGCACGGACTCAACGGTCCGGACCGCCTGCTGTCGCATTACCGCGGCAAGCCTTTGCTGATCAACGTATGGGCGAGCTGGTGCGGCCCCTGCCGCGCCGAGATGGGCTCGCTGGAGCGCCTGGCCTGGAAAGACCAGGGCAAGCGCTTCAACATGATTGGCATCTCCACCGACGACAGCGAAGTTGCAGCCAAGCGCTATCTGCAAAGCGCCAATGCCACGCTCAACCACTATATGGACCGCGCGCTGGAGCTGGAAAACATGCTGGGCGCCGAGCGCCTTCCCTTAACCCTGCTGGTGGATGCCCAAGGGCGGGTGCTGGCCCGCTACTACGGTGCCAGGGAGTGGGACAATGCAGAGGCAGCTCAGTGGATTGATGCCATGCTGCGCAACAAGAAATGACCGCTTAGCAACTGCGCATGGAATTCAAACCCGTCAGGTACGTGAGATTGTTGGCTTTGCTGACGATCGTTGCCATCATTTTCTCGGTCGGCTTTCTGTTGTGGGGTCTGCGCGATCGCGAGCTCAACCACGCCCACCTGGAAACCATCAGCCTGACGCGCATGCTGATGGAACAGACCGAAAAAAACCTGGAAAGCACCGACCTGCTGATGCAGAGCATTCAGGAACGTTTGCTCACTTCTTTTGGTGCCAAGCAAGCCTTGGACAGCGACCCGGTACGCCTGTTGATCAGCTCCCGGGTATCCGGGCTCAAGCACCTGCGTTCCATCTTTGTTGTGGACGCCAACGGCCTGGTGGTCAACTCCTCGCGCGACCTGATCGGGCAGCCCATTTCGGTGGCTGACCGCGATTACTTCAAGGTGTTTGCACAGGGACGGCCGGACTTTATGTACCTGGCCAAGCCGGTGCGCAGCCGCATCGACAACACCTGGACGCTCACCCTGGCGCGCAAGCTCAAGGCGCCCGGTGGGCAGTTGCGTGGTTTGGTGGTGGCCGCCATCAGTATTGATGATTTTGAACACGCCTTCAGCACGGTACAGATCGACTATCCGCGCCCGATCGGCGTGTACATGATGGACGGCACGCTGGTGGCCAGTCTGCCGCACCGTGACAGCGTGATCGGCACGCTGGCACCGGAATTGCAAAGCGATAACCTGCCCACCAAGTCCCAGCAAATCCGCGTGATCAACCAAAGCAACGAGCGCACGGGCCGGGAGTCGATTGCCATTGGCAAGCTGTCGAGCTTTCCCTTGCTGATCAGCGTGACGGACGTGGAAAGCCTGAGTCTTGCCTCCTGGCGGGATACAGCAATTCCCATTGCACTGGGCGCGTTGCTGGTGTGCATTTTTACGGCGCTGGTGGCCGCCTATCTGGTGAGCAAGCTGCAGGGCAAGCAGGCACTTTCCATGGCCCTGAGTGCCGCCGACGAACGCTACCAGCACACGGTCAATTCGGTGATGGATGCGATTGTGGCGGTGGACGAGCACCTGCACATCATCATGTTCAACCCCTCGGCTGAGGCGATGTTCGGATTGAAAGCGTCGCGGGCCCTGGGCCAGCCATTGGAAATCCTGATGCCCGAGCGGCTGCGATCCATTCACAAGCAGCATATGCAGGGTTTTTCTGCCAGTGCCACCCTTTCGCGCTCCATGGCGCCGCAATTGGAAATTTTCGGGCTGCGTGCCGATGGCGTCGAGTTCCCGCTGGAGTCCACCATTTCGCATTCCATGATTGGCGGCAAGATGCAGATGACGGCGGTGCTGCGCGATGTGACCGAACGCCGCAAGACCGAATCCGCCCTGCGTACCGTCAACACCCAATTGCGCGAGTTGTCCGCCAGCCTGCAAAGTGTGCGCGAGGAAGAGCGCAAGCGCATTTCACGCGAGCTGCACGATGACCTGGGTCAGCGCCTCACCGGCCTCAAACTCAGCCTGTCCTGGCTGGGTAGCCGCCTGAAGGAAGGCAAGGCCACTGCGGTGGCCGATGTGGATGAGATGCGCCACCAAATGGACGCGGCGATCGGCTCCGTGCGTCGCATTGCTGCAGAGTTGCGCCCACGCGTGCTGGATGACCTGCACTTTCGGGAGGCCCTGACGTGGCAGACCCAGGAGTTTTTCAAGCACAGCGGCATTCAGATCGAACTGGATTTGCATGCGGCCGATCGGGTGACGGAAGACGGTCTGGCGACCGCGCTGTTTCGTATCGTGCAGGAATCGCTGACCAACGTGGTGCGCCATGCACAGGCCAGCAAGGTGCTGGTCTGCCTGCATTACGCAGACGAACAGTTGCTCCTGCTGATCAGCGACAACGGCCGTGGCTTTGACCGTGACAACACGGCCGGTGGCGTCGGGCTGGTCAGCATGCGCGAACGCTGCGCGGCCATTGGCGCTTCGTTTTCTGTCAGCAGCCATATCGGCGTTGGAACACGCGTAGAGGTAACCGTACCCATGAAAGACATCGCAGCCCACATAGAGGTGCAGGCATGACGGCAGACGTGTTGATTGCAGACGACCACGCCATTATTCGGGACGGTTTACGCAAAATCCTGGCCGATACCTATGACCTGGTGGTCGCCGGTGAGGCGGCCAATGGCATCGCCGTGATGGAGCAGGTGCGCGCCCGGGACTGGGACCTGCTGGTGCTGGATATCTCCATGCCGGGGCGCAATGGACTGGAGCTGATCAAGCTGGTCAAGGCCGAGCGTCCCAAACTACCCATTCTGATATTTAGCATGCACCCGGAGGAACAATACGCCGTGCGCGCCATCCGTGCCGGTGCCTCGGGCTATATCTCCAAGGAAGGCGACACCGACATGTTGCTACCGGCCATGCGCCGGGTGGTTGCAGGCGGCATGTACATCAGCCCCAAGGTGGCCGAACTGCTGGCGGGTGATATATCCCCGCAAAGCCAGAACCTGCCCCATACCCTGCTGACCGACCGCGAATTTGAGGTTTTCCGTCACATCGTGCGGGGCGAGGCTTTGACAGCCATTGCCGAAGAATTGTCCCTGAGTGTGAAAACCGTCAGCACACACAAAACGCACATCCTCGCAAAGATGAATATGTCGACGCAGGTGGATTTGGTCCGCTACGCGATCGATCAGAAGTTAACCGATCTGTAGCCCGGGAGGGTTGCAAGCCGTCCTGCACGCCGCAATGGCGGCAGGAAGTTAGCCAGCGAAAAGCCAGGCTACGCGATCTCCTGCATGCGGGACTTGTCGCAGATCAATATTTGTGGATTGAGGGAATGCCTGAGTCCGAATAGGAATTTTCCTACGCCTAGATTCGGCGCCTTCCTATGTGGCGCGGGTTTTCCAGTAGCGACAATGTCCAGACTGTAAATTTCCGTAAACCCTATCTGGAAGCTTGCTTCAGAAAGACACATTCATGACATTCAGCGCACCTACCTCCTTCAAGCTGTCGGCCCTCATGGCTCCCTTGGCTATGGCCGCGTTCCTCGGTATGTCCGGCTCCGCAATGGCTGCCGACATCGATGCAGATGGCGCCATGGCTTTGGCCAAGAAGAACGATTGCTTCAAATGCCACGCCATCGACAAGACCAAAAAAGGTCCTTCGTACAAGAAGGTGGCCGCCAAGTACAAGGGCAAAGCTGAAGGCGAAGAAAAAATCATCCACAACATCACCAGCGGCAACAAAGTGAAGCTGGAAGACGGCACCGAAGAAGACCACAAGATCATTGATACCAAAGATGCCAAGGCGCTGAAGAACCTGGCCCAGTGGATTCTTTCGCAATAGTCCGCGCAACTAAAACACCTTTGTTTTAACTGCCTAGCTTGGCAAAAAAAGTTTAACTATATGCATAAAAGTCGTTTAACACTCTGGATACTGGCATCCTTAATTAGTCTGTTCGGAGTGCTAACGGCTCTTCCGGCTCTAGCTGCCAGCGGTGCTGCAGCAAAGGTTGTGGCAGCTGAACCCAAGCTAGACAACGGCACCTGCCTGACTTGCCACGACAGCAAGAAGGGCAAGATTGAAATGCCCGGCATCGGTGGCGACAAGCACACCGTCAAGGGCGTCAGCAATGACAAGTTTGGCAAGAGCGTGCATGCCAAGATGCAGTGCGTGGCTTGCCATACCGACATTGTGGACAGCGCCGCTCCCCACCAAAGAAGCACTGCCAAGTCGCCTGACTGCGCAAGCTGCCATGAAGGACTGTGGGAAGAGGCCAAGAAAGCCGGCGTAGGCGCAGACAAGCCACGGCTTGAGACAGTGGTCAAAAACGTAGAGGCTTACAAAAAGTCGTTCCACGCCCAGCCTGACAAAGACACACCCTCCCTGCCCAAGGCCAGTTGCACCCAGTGTCACGACACCCACGCTTTCAATGTGCCTGCGGACAAAACCAGCGCGCAATATGCTGAATGGCGCAGAGATGTGCCACAGCTGTGCGGTAGCTGCCACGACGACCAACTGGAGACCTACTCCGCGTCGATCCACGGCACCGAGTTGCTGGACAAAAAGAATGACAAAGCCCCGGTGTGCATTAACTGCCACACCACGCACGAGATCACCAACACCTCGCTCAACAGTTTCAAGCTGCTGGTGACGGAAGAGTGCGGCAGCTGCCACAAGGACAACCTGGCTTCGTATCGCGACACCTACCACGGTCAGGCCAACAAGCTCGGCGGTGCGGACACGGCCAAGTGCTACAACTGCCACGGTAGCCATGACATCCTGCCCGCCAGCGACCCCAAGTCCAAGATCAATGTGGCCAACCGCCTCAAGACTTGCCAGGCTTGCCATGACGGCAAAAAGCGTGAGCTGGCCACCGAAGGCTTTGTGAGCTTTGGGCCCCACGCCAACGCACACGACTTTGCCAAGTACCCGCAAATGTGGATCGTTACCAAGTTCATGCAAGGCCTGCTGATTCTGGTGTTTGCCTTCTTCTGGGCACACTCCGGCCTGTGGTACTACCGCGAATGGCAGGACCGCAAGTCACACGTCGCCGTGCCGCATGTGCGCACTGACGGCATCGTCCAGGAACAGAAGTTCTTCCAACGCTTCCCGGTGGGCTGGCGCATTGCCCACCTGGCCTTCGCCCTGATCACCATGACCCTGGTGTTGACGGGAACCTCGGCGCTGTTCTCGCAGACCAAGTGGGCACCTGTGGTGGCGTCCATGCTGGGTGGTACACATGGCCTGGCCATCATCCACCGCGTGGCGGCCTCGATGTTTATCGGCATCTTCGCCATCCACTTTGTGTATGTGATGCAAAGCCTGCTGCGCGACAAGACCTTCCGCTGGTTCGGCCCCAACTCGCTGATCCCCAACTGGAAGGACCTGTCTGACTGCGTTGGCATGTTCAAGTGGTTCCTGGGCATGGGCCCCAAGCCCCGCTTCGAGCGCTGGACCTACTTTGAGAAGTTCGACTACTGGGCCGTGTTCTGGGGTGTGTCCATCATTGGTAGCAGCGGCATCATGCTGGCCTTCCCGACCATCACTGCCAAGTTCCTGCCAGGCTGGATCTTCAACATCGCGACCGTGGTGCACGGCGAAGAAGCCTTCCTTGCGGCAGTGTTCCTGTTCACCGTGCACTTCTTCAACAACCACTTCCGCCCGGACAAGCTGCCACCGCCTGACATCGTCATGTTCACCGGCCTGCAGTCCCTGGAAGAGTTCCGCGCAGACCACCCGGCCCAATACCAGCGCCTGCTGGACTCGGGTGAACTGGAGAAGTTGCTGGTGGATGGTCCATCACAACCCATGACCCGTCGATCCAAGATCCTGGGCCTGGTACTGATTGCTGCTGGTTTGACGTTGTTGGTGCTGGTCGTCAACGGGTTTGTGACCAGCCTGCATGTGTAGAGGTTAGTTAAGAGTAAGCGGCACCCCGTATTCGCGGGGTGCACAGTTAGGAAAGAACGATATGAAGCTCTTGCGAAAGTTATTAACGTGGTGTGTGGCCGTCGGAGCGCTCACGTGCGCTGCTTCGGCGTTGGCGGCGGACGCACCGCAAGACCTGGTCCTCAAAGGTGATGCCGCGTGCACTGCCTGCCACGACGATTCGGACGGCCCTGAGTTACTCGCCATCGGCAAAACGCGACATGGCACCACTGCCGATACGCGCACACCCAGCTGCACCAACTGCCACGGCCCCAGCAAAGACCACCTAGGCTACAAAGGCTCCGGTAAACCGCCCAAGCCGGACGTTACTTTTGGTGCCAAGTCGACTTCTACGGCAGACGCGCGCAACGGTGCCTGCCAGGACTGCCACACCAAAGACTCCAAGCGCTCGCATTGGGAAGGCAGCACCCACCAAGCCCGTGACGTAACCTGCGCCGCCTGCCACAAGGTGCACGTGGCCAAAGACAAGGTGCGTGACAAAGCTACGCAAGCCGAAGTCTGCTACGCCTGCCACAAGGAGCAGCGCACGCTAGCCAACAAGCCCTCGCACCACCCGGTGGCTGAAGGCAAGATGGCTTGCTCTGACTGCCATAACGTGCACGGCTCCACTGGCCCCAGCCTGATGAAGCGCAACAGCGTCACCGAGACCTGCTACACCTGCCACATGGAAAAGCGCGGCCCCTTCGTGCACAACCACCAGCCGGTTGCTGAGGACTGCTCCACTTGCCACAACCCGCACGGAACCACGGCAGAGAACCTGCTCAAGACACGTGCACCGTTCCTCTGCAACAGCTGCCATACACCGCACGGCCCGATCCAGCCATCGCTTGCCAACGGCACAGCACCTGCACTGACCGCGCCCGGCTGGTGGAATCCTTCGGTGATTACCCAGGGTAAATCCTGCGTGAGCTGCCACGCACAGATTCACGGCAGCAACAACCCGACTTCCGCCGGGCAGCGCTTCTTCCGTTGAGATGATGGAAAAATCATGAACACACGCGAACAACATTTCGGTTTTCAACAGAAACTTCTGGTGCTGGCCTTACTGGCAGCATTCGGTCCGGCGCATGCGGCCGACGACGATCTGGCCAAGCTGATCAAGCCTGATACCACCGTGGTCAGCGTTGGCGCTGCCGTGGTAGCAGGCGATCGCAAAGACCGCGGCATCTTTGGCCAGTACAACGGCTGGAGCGAAAACGACAGCGGCCTGCTGGCAGACTTCGTCGTCATCAAACGTGACGACGAAACTGGCACCTGGCTCAATGCCGAAGGTCGCAATCTGGGACTTGACAACCGTGAACTCAGCTTTTCGCGCCAGAAGCAAGGTTCCTGGAAATATGGCGTTGAATACAGTGAACAAGTCCGCCACGATCCACGCACGCTCAACACCGGACTGGCAGGCATTGGCTCCACGGCGCTTACGGTCAATTCATTGGCTGCCAAGGGCACGGGTGCCAATCAAAACCTGGACATCACCCGCAAGGGCTACACACTGTCCGGCGAAGACTGGGTTACCTCTCATGTGCTGCTCGATTTCAGCTTCAAGAGCGAAGACAAGGATGGCGCGCGCCCTACCGGTGTAGGTGGCTATTGCTCCCCTTCGGTTCCAGGTGCTACCTGCCCAACATTGAGCGGCGCTCTGCTGATGCTTGCCGAGCCCATTAATTCCACCTCCACCCAGTTGGAAGCCAAGGCCCACCTGATTGGAGCGGACTACAGCCTGACAGCCGGTTACTACATGTCGGCCTACCAGAACGACAACGGCTCCATGCGCGTGAGTTCCATCAACGGCAACTTGTTTGATACGGCCGGCTCCGCGTTTAGCTCAGGTAGCGGTGCCAACACCCTGGGTGGCTTGCTCACACAACCCGTCGCGCTGGCACCGGATAACCAGGCATACCAGTTCTATCTGTCTGGTAACTACCGCCTTACGCCCAAGGTGCAGGCCACTTTCAACTACGCGGAAACGCATGCCAGGCAAAACGAAAG
Source organism: Burkholderiales bacterium (assembly GCA_947446855.1). Lineage (GTDB taxonomy): Bacteria > Pseudomonadota > Gammaproteobacteria > Burkholderiales > Burkholderiaceae_C > Allorhodoferax. Next base: position 19,854 of record CANFIH010000016.1, on the reverse strand, counting down.
CTTTGCCGGCATGGGCCTGACGGCGGGCGCAGGATTGCCCGCAAGCCTCAATGGCGCGGTGGACACCACTTTGACCCAGGTGGGCATCACGGCACGCCCCATCTCCAAGCTATCGTTCCTAGCCAACGTGCGCTTTGAAGATGTCAAAGACAGCACGCCCCACGCGTTATATGGCGGTACGTACTCCAATGCCACCAACACTTCGCAAAAAGCCAATAGCAAAGCCGAAGCCACTTATGTGTTCCCCGAAAATTTTCGTGGCACGTTGGGTTATGACTTCAATTGGGTAAAGCGCAATGTGCCTGGTGTAGGCAGCACGGAGCTGACCATTGCACCAGGCTCCCTCACCTCTGTCCGGGAAAAAACCAGCGAGCAGGTTTATCGTTTGGAGTTGCGCAAGCCTTTCTCTGAAACGGTGAACGCTTCCATTGCCTACCTGCAAAGCATGCGTGATGGCAGCCACTGGATTAATTTGGGTAGCACTAACACCACCTATCCGCTCACCTACCAAACCATGCGCTGGGCCGATGCCTATAACGTCACCGGCGTATTCCCCACGACCATGATGGACCGCGAGCGTGACAAGGTCCGTGTGATGGTTGACTGGGCAGCCAGCGAGAAGTTGTCTTTGCAGTTCTCTTTGGAAAATGGCGAGGACATCTATTCAGCACCCACCACCAAAGGTTTGCACGGAACGAGCATGTCGGCTTATGGTGTGGATGCGAGCTACGCTGTGTCCGACACCTGGAAGGCCACCGGCTTTGTCAACTACAACCAGCAAGGCGTCAACGTGGACCACAATGCCGGCTACATAGCTCGTATTGATAACACCAGCACCAATGTAGGTGTTGGCTTGGTTGGCAAATTGAGCGGCAAGATTGATGTGGGCGTGGACCTGAACTATCTGGACGATCGCAACCACTACGGCCTGGCCTCAGGCAACACAGCTGCAGCAGGCGTATTGCCCGATGTGAGCTACCGCATGCTGTCGTTGAAGCTGTTTGGCAAGTACGCACTTGATAAAAATTCGGATGTGCGTGTTGACCTGGTGCACCAGAACACAACATTCGATGAATGGACATGGGGCAACGCGGGCGTGCCCTTTGCCTATTCAGACAACTCTACCGTATCCATGCAATCCAGCCAGAGCGTAACTTACTTGGGAGTGAAGTATGTATACAGACTCAAATAATCCATCAGGTGGGGTAGGTGGCAGAACGACCAGGGTTTGTTTATGGCCAGAACGAAGTTGGGGAATGTGCTCACAGGTTCAGTGTCTCTCTCAGGTTTGCAGTGCAATTTTTTTATGCGAGGTAATCAAATGAAGCGTACGCTTATTCGGCTTGGCCTGACGGCGCTGATTTCATCAGCGTTGTTCGGCTGCGGCGGCGGCAGTGACGGCGTGAATGGAAGCAGTTCCACCGTTACGGTCCCCATCAATGTGTCCAACAAACAGACGGTTGCAGCCAACTCGGCGACTCCGACCTCCGCGTCTGCGTCTGCCTGGAGGGCACTGCAGCCTCAGGTGACGGTCACAGGCGTGACCATCAACAGTCCTCCGGTCGTCAGCTTTGCTGTGACCGATGCCGACGGCAACGCCATAGTGGGTTTGGGCAATAAGTCCCAAGCAGCTACCGCAACGATGGCCGGCCTGACCAACCTGAGCTTTACACTCGCCAAACTGGTGCCCGGTGCGACGCCCAATTTGCCTAGCAAGTGGGTGAGCTACCTGGTGACCAAACCTTCCACGGTTGCACAGGCTGGTGGCACCATTGCCGCCACGGAGTCGTGCACGCCGGATAAGAAGTGGTGCGGCACTTACCCCACTACCGACAAGGAAGGTACCCTGGTTGACAACGGCGACGGTACCTACAAGTACACCTTCGCACGCGACATCAAGCTGGCGGCCAGCATTGTCGACAGTTTGCCTAACTCGGCGGATGGACTGAAGCTGAAGGCGGATTTGGGCGACGTCAGCTATGACGCCAGCCTGACACACCGTGTCGGCATCATCATCAGCGGCGCCGCGCCTGGTACGGGTACCAACGTACCCAATGCTACACAGGTGATTCCTGGCACCAACATTGCCATTGCTGCGAACAAGCTGTACGACTTCCGCCCAGATGGCGGCGCCGTCACTGCGACCCGCAATATTGTGGACATCTCGTCGTGTGCCTCCTGCCACAACGGCAAGGGCCTGGCACACGGCGGTTCGCGCAAAGATCCAAACCTCTGCGTGACTTGCCACACGGACCAGATCAAGTACGGCATGAGTGGTGAAGCCACCCGCGCAAGTGCATTGGTGCTGAATGGAACTACCCAGAACACGACTTCCGTTGTAGATGGTCGTGCAGTGGGCAATTTCCCCAACTTCGTCCACAAGATTCACATGGGTGACAAGCTGTCGCTGAGCGGATACAACTTCATTCCCAATAGCTCCGGTGTTGGTCTGCAGTTTGAAAAAGACGAGTGGATTCAAGACCCACGTAATTGCACCAAGTGCCACAACGGTTCCGACAAGACAGACATCAACCAGGCTACCAAGACTGTGGATGGCAACAACTGGAAGAACAAGCCGAATCGCTTGGCTTGCGGTGCTTGCCATGACGCCGTGAGCTTTGCTGCCTCCGTGCCTGCAGGCCTGACTGCTCACACGGGTGGAGCCGCAACGGACGACACCACTTGTGCATCTTGCCACGCTGTCAGCAGTGCTGGCGCTGCTGCTCCGATTGACGTCGCCCACCGTGCTGAAGTGCCGACGGCTAACAACCCCGTGCCCATTACCGGTATCTCGACGATCTCTTATGAAATCAAGAGTGTGGCGGTCACCTCGGGTGTGCCAAGCATTACCTTCCGTATCATCAAGGATGGTGCTCCGGTGACTGCGTTCAATACTCCAACGACGACGGTTTCCTCGGGTGCAACGGTTGTTCAGACATCGCCAACCTTCCAGGCCATCACCGGCTTTACCAGTGGCCCGACCTTCTATGCTGCTTTCGCTGTGCCGCAAGATGGTATTGCAGCACCTGCTGACTTCAACACCTCGGTTTCTGTCAGCTTGACCAACCTGTTGGTTGCAAGTGGTTCTCCCAAGGCTGGTACGCTGACCGGCCCTGACGCCAGTGGTTACTGGACCGCGACGCTGACCGGCGATACGGTTGGTCAACCGGTAACTGGAACCTGTACACAAAAGGCCACTACTGCAACCGGCTATTGCGTGAATCCGTCACCCATCAAGATCCCGAGTTCTGCCAAGATGGTGACTGGCGCCATGATCGGTACATTCACGCAAGTGGCATTCACCTCCGGTGATACCGCAACGCTGACCGCCAAGTACAACCCGACCAACGGCACCGTGAGCAAGGGCTTGGTAATCAAGACCAATCTGCAGAAACTGGTTGCATCCGGCTACACGGCTCGCCGTGTCGCGGTGGAAAACGCCAAGTGCGATTCCTGCCACGAACAGCTGGGAACTGCGGTTGAATTCCACGGCGGTGCCCGTAACGACCCGACCGCATGTGCCATCTGCCACAACACCAGTCGCACCAGCGGTGGTTGGTCGGCCAATGCCAGCACGTTCATCCACGGCATTCATGCCGGTACCGATCCAGCGTCTGTTGCTGCTGCCAAGCTGACAACCATTGCCGTGTTGGGTGATCCTGGCACGGGTTCTGGTGGTGCAGGCACAGCCTACAGCACAGGCAAGCGCACGATTCCATTCAGCTGGCACCGTGACCAGGCGCCTGGTGTTGCCGGTGGTTTCAATGCGGCGGCTGTGGTTTACCCCGGCATTCTGAAGCGTTGCGACAATTGCCACGTGCCCAATGCGGTGAACTTTGGTGCCAGCGGATCGACTCTGTTGCCTACGCTGCTGTGGAGCACTTCTGCAACCGGTACCTACTCGGCTACGGACACACCCAAAGTGTATGCACGTGATCCGGCCACTGGCAATTTGATGTACATCTCGACCACTGCCAATTACGGCAACCTTTTTGGCTTCACGTCAGCTGGCGCCGTGGTTCCCAAGTACACCAACTCTGCAAATGCAGTTGTTACGACAGGCTACAAGGATGGAACGGATGCATCGGTCACCTCGGGTTACCTTTCCATCGCTGGTACCAATGGCGTGAAGATGGAGGCTGACCAATTGACCTTGGTTGAGTCACCTATCACGGCCGCCTGCTTTGCTTGCCATGACAGCAGCACTGCCAAGTTGCACTTCAACCAATACGGTGGTGTCTTCTACGGTAAACGCCAGGACAGCGACACAACGTTCCCGTCAACCGGAACGTACGCAGGTAAGCTGGTCAACAAGGAAACCTGCCTGATCTGCCACGGCATGGGCCGCGACCAGGACGCTGCAGTGGTGCACGCCAAGTAGCGTTGCGCGGTGTGATCCGGATGGCAAGGTACAGTTCGCTGCACCTTGCCCTGTAGACTCTAGACAACCCGAACACGGTGACGTTTTCGGGTTGTTTTTTTATGGAATGATTTATGACAGTGAAACAACTTTCTATTACGTTGGCAACGGTTGCGCTCCTGCTAGGGGCGAATCTGGCCAGGGCCACCGGTCCAGTAACTGACAAGGCTCCTGAGGTGACTGAGCGCACGCCTGCTGCAGTCAAAAAGCCGGCGCCTGTCAAACCCGTTGCGAACAGCAAGTCCAAAGCCAAGGTCAAGCTGGTGGATATCAATACGGCCAACAAGGCGGCCCTGATGAAGCTGCCCGGCATCACCGATGCAGATGCAGACAAGATCATTGCCAACCGTCCCTACGGCAGCAAGGTTTGGCTGGTCACCAATAAGGTCATTGCAGAGCCTGCCTTCTATGCCATCAAACCACTGGTCGAAGCCAAGCTGCCCTTCAAGACCACTGAAGAAAATCTTGCCTACATTGAAAAAATGAAGAAGGAAAAGGCCGCAAAGCCATAGAACCAAGCCACTGGCAGAAAGCAGCCGATCAACGGCGACTCAGCGAGGACACTTTCACAAGAAGGTGTCCTTTTTTGCGGCAGCCCCACAAACCGCGTCTTCACTTTCCCTGTCACGCTATCCACCACCCGGTACCGAATCCGGTCCGTGTCCATCTGCGTGGCCGTGCTGGAGCTGCCATCCAGTGCCAGCGGGATGCCGTAGCGCTGGCCTTCGGCGCTGTAGTCCAGACCGAAATGCTGGTGGCCAAAGAGCAGGATGTCGACGCGGTCGCGCAGGCATTGCATCAGGCTGTAGGCGTCTTTGAGGCGGCGCAAGCGCCGGGTGTTCCAGCCGAACAGGTGCGAGAAATAGCCGCCGTCGCCGACATCGGCGCGCACGGCAAAGGCGTCAAAGAAGGGGTGGTGGTGCAGGTAGACGACGACCTTGCGCTGGCGCACCGCCGGCGTGTCCAGCAGGGTGTTAAGTGCGGCGATTTGGTTGCTGCCCAAAAAGCCCTCGGCGGCCCAGCGTTCCCAGAAACCCATCTCGGCCGCATTGGAGTCCAGGCCGATCGGCGCGCAGTCTTCGGTGAGTGTCAGCACCGGAAACTGTTTGGGCTGCTTGCCAAAGATATAGCTGCTGAAATGGTCGCGAAACTGTGCGGCGCATTGCGGATCCCCATGCAGGGCGTCGCCGCAATCGTGGTTACCGGGGCACAGCATCAGGCGCCAGCCCTTGTCCGCCATCGGGTCGAGCAGGGCGCGGCTTTGCTGCATGGCGTCCAGGCAACCGCAGTCATTCAAGTCCCCGTTGTGGATGATGAGGTGCCCGGCCGGGTCGCCCAGGCTGGCGATGTCGTCCAGCAGCATTTGCAGGCGCTGTGGGCTGTTATCGCGGCCGATGTGGGTGTCGCTAAAGTGGATGATCTTCATGCGCTCTCCTTGGGTTGGCCCGTGCCCAGCTGCTGCGCCAGGGCGATAAAGGCGTCGGCGGGCAGGGTGCCTGCAATGCAAATGCCCTGGCCAATGTCGCAGCCACGCCCGCGCAGCCAGTCGGCGGCTTCGGGGTCTTCAATGCCTTTGGCCACCACCGACAGCCGCAGGTTGTGGGCCAGCTCGATGGTGCCAGGCCCAGCTGCCGCCAGCGCGCGCACTCGCGCATGCACTCGCCCACCAGCCAGGTGGTGAGCAGACGGGCTCTTCGGCCACTGGAATAAACACCGACGGAGGCACCATGCCGCTGACCGGATGCGGCCAGCGGGCCAGGGCTTCGGCGCCCTTGACGCGCCCGCTTGGCAAATCGATTTGCGCCTGGTAGTGCAGCTGCAGTTGCAGCTTTTGCAGGGCCTCGCGCAGCTGGAACATCGGGTCTCGCGCCAGAGTGGCGACAAACCAGAGAGCCACCAGCGGGAACAGCAAATACCAGAGTGAATAGCTGAAGTACAGCGCCCGAAACACCACCAACAAGACCGGCCATACGAATTTCATGTCCTCTCCTGTGTGCACACAAGAAGGCCGGCTGATTGGCAAAAAGTTTATAGGGTCTTGCGTCCTCACCCTGGCGCAATGGGCCGTGAGGCCCGGCGCCTAGTGTGGCACCGGGGGGCAAATGGAGGAAGTGCTATTTACACTGCCGCTTTAATGCGCGCCAGCCGCCGAATCCGCCGATGCGCGCCCACCCCTCTTAGGTGGGTGTGACAACCACACCAGCGGTATCAGCAGCACAAAGATGATCGCCGAGCCATAGAACACATCATTGGCTGCCAGCATGAAGGCTTGCTGGTCCACCATGCGGTTGATTTGCGACAGCCCCTGCTCGGCGCTCATGCCGGCGGCAGAGAAGTTGGCCAGCGCGGCGTTGGTGGCCACGCTGCCGCGGTTCACCAGTTCGGCCAGTTGCGCATGGTGCATGGCGGCGCGGTCCTGCCAGATGGTCACAGCAATCGAGGTGCCAAACGAGCCGCCCACAATCCGCGCAAAGCTCGACAAGCCCGAGGCCGAGGCAATCTGCGCCGGCGCCACACCGCCCAGGGTGATGGTGGTGAGCGGGATGAAGAAGCAGGCCAGCGCGATGCCCTGGATGATGGTGGGAATCATCAGCGTGCCAAAGTCGGCCTGGGTGTTGAAGTGGGAGCGCATCCACAACACCAGCGAGAACACCACAAACGCAAAGCTGGTCACCGCGCGCGGGTCCAGGCGGTGGATGTTCTTGCCGATCACCGGCGAGAGGATGATGGCAAACAGGCCCACCGGCGCCATCAGCATGCCGGCCTGCGTGGAGGTGTAGCCCATGAACTGCTGCAGCCACAGGGGTAGCAGCACCAGGTTGCCCATGAACAAACTGTAGGCCACGGTCATGGACAGGGTGCCGGTCCAGAAATTACGAATCTTGAGCAGGCGCAACTCCACCACCGGGTGGTCGTCCGTCAGCTCCCATGCGATCAGAAAGGCGAAGCCGATGGCCGACACCATGGCCAGCGCGGTCACCTCGGGCGAGTGGAACCAGTCCAACTCTTTGCCCTTGTCGAGCATGATTTGCAGTGCACTCACGGCCACCACCAGCAGGGCCAGCCCAGTGCTGTCGATAGGGAGTTTGCGGATCTGGGTTTCGCGCTTGTGGAACAGCGTCCAGGTGAGGCCGGCCGCGGCGATGCCTACCGGAATGTTGATAAAGAAAATCCAGCCCCAGTGCGTGTGGTCGGTAATCCAGCCGCCCAGCACCGGCCCCATCACCGGGGCCACCAGCGTGGTCATGGCCCACAGCGCCATCGCCATGCCCGCTAGTGCGGGAGGGTAGCTGGAGAGCAGCAGGGTTTGGGCCAGCGGCATCATGGGTCCGGCCACAAAGCCCTGCAGTGCGCGCATGGCGATCAGCGTGTTCATGTTGGGCGCCAGGCCGCACAGCCAGCTGGAGATCACAAACAGCAGCACGCTGGCCACAAACAGGCGAACCTGGCCGAAGCGTTGCGACAGCCAACCGGTCAGTGGCAGGGCAATGGCATTGGCCACGCCAAAGCTGGTGATGACCCAGGTGCCCTGGTTGGGGCTGACGCCCAGGTCACCGGCGATGGCCGGCAGCGAGACGTTGGCAATGCTTGAATCCAGCACGTTCATGAAGGTGGCCGCCGAGAGCGCAATCGTGCCCCACAGGCGGGCCGAACCTTGCAGTGGCGGGTGGGCAATATGGGCGGGTGCAGACATGGGTTGGCTTACTTGCTGCCCTTGCCGGCTTGGCTGGAATGGCCCGCATTGGCGGCGATGATTTTTTGTACCGCGTCGCTGGCGCCCTTGTCCATGGCGGCGTAGACCCCGGTCTGCACGGCCGATGCGGGATGGGGCGCTTCAGACAGCGACTTGCCGCTCTGGTCGCTGATGTCCACGGTGGCTTCCATCGACAAGCCCACGCGCAGCGGGTTGCTGACGAGTTGTTGCGCGTCCAGGGCAATGCGCACCGGCACCCGCTGCACCACCTTGATCCAGTTGCCGGTGGCGTTTTGCGCCGGCAGCAGCGCAAAGGCCGCGCCGGTGCCCGCACCCAGTCCGGCCACGGTGCCCTTGTATTCCATCTTTTTGCCGTACACGTCGGCCGTCATCAGCACGGGCTGGCCGATGCGGATATTGCGCAGCTGCACTTCCTTGAAGTTGGCATCCACCCACAGTTGGTTGAGCGGGATCAGGGACATCAACGGCGCGCCTGCCGCTACGCGCTGGCCGAGCTGTACCGTGCGTTTGGCCACGTAGCCATCCACCGGGGCGGGCAGGGCGGCGCGGTGCACCGCCAGGTAGGCCTCGCGTACTTTGGCGGCAGCGGCCAACACGCTGGGGTAGGAGGCGATCTGCGTGCCCTCGGTCAGGGTCTGGTTGCTGTTGAGTTGCTCACGCGCTGCGGTGACGCCGGCCTGGGCGGCAGACAGGGCGTTTTGTGCCGCGGCTACCTGCGATTGGGTGTGGCCCAGTTCTTCTTTGGACACGGCGCCGTTGCCTACCAGGGACTGGCGACGGTTGAGGTCATCGGTGGCGCGGGCCAGATCGGTCTTGGCGCGGGCAATGTCAGCCTCGCGCACAGCGATCTGCGCGTTCAGGGTGGTGTTGTTGGCATACAGGGTGCGCACCTGGCGCACGGCCTGGGCCAGATTGGCCTCGGCCTGGTCCATTGCGACCTTGGCGTCTGCGGGGTCGAGTTGCACCAGGGGCTGGCCGGCTTTCACGAAGTCGGTGTCGTCGGCAAAGATGGCCGTGACGGTGCCGCCCACCTGGGGCGTGATCTGCACCACATTGCCTTGCACGTAGGCGTTGTCGGTGGCCTCTTCGTGGCGGCCCAGGTACCACTCGTAGCCGCCATAGGCCAGGCCGAGCAGGACGACCAGGGACACGCCCTTGAGTGCCTTGGCACGTTTGCTGTTTGCCCCAGTGGGCTGCGGAGCGACGGGGGTGGAGGGTGTGGTGGATGCGTTCATGGGGTCGATGCTTTTAGGTATTTGTCGGGTTGGGCGAATGCAGATGCTGTGAGCGTGCGAAGTCAGCGCAGGGCCGCCCCAAGCTGACCTGTGGCCCCCTCGGGGGGCAGCGCAGCACGCGCAGCGGCAAGCGTGGGGGTGACGAGCGCCGCCGGGCCGCCCCAAGGCGCGAGAGCCCCCTCGGGGGGCAGCGCAGCACGCGCAGCGGCAAGCGTGGGGGCAATGTCACCGCCGATGGCGTGCAGGATTTGCACCTGCGTGTCCAAGGCGCGGGCGGCCAGGTCTGCGCCCTGGCGGCGCTGCGCGAGCACCGGGGCTTCGGCCGCCAGCACATTCAGGTAGTTGCCCAGACCCGCTTCATAGCGCTGCAGGGCAATGGCGTAAGCGGCCTCGGCAGAAGCCTGCGCGGCATGCTGCTCGGTCTGTTGGCGGCGCACGGCCTGATTGGAGGTGATGCGGTCGGCCACCTCGTGCACGGCCTCCAGCACCTGGGCGTTGTAGCTCTCAATGGCCGAGTCCAACTCGGCTGTCTTGCCACGCAAATTGGCGCGCAGGCGGCCGCCGTCAAACAGGGGCAGGCGAAGGGCCGGGCCCACGCCCCATTGCTCACTCTCGTTTTTCAGGAGCTTGTCAAAGCCAATGCTCGAGAGCCCCGCAAAGCCCACCAGGTTGATGTTGGGGTAGAACTGCGATTTGGCCGAGGCCACATCGCTGGTGGCCGCCTCCACACGCCAGCGCGCAGCGGCAATGTCGGAGCGGCGGCCCAGCAAGTCCAGCGGCAGGGCTTGCGCCACGCGCACACCGGCAATCTGGTCCAGCGCGGGCAGGTCCAGCTTCAGTGCCGACACCGGCTGCGCCGTCAGCGCCGCCAGGGCGTTGAGCGTCAAGGCCTGTTGTTCGTTCAGCACTTCGATCTGCAAGCGGGCATCGGGCAGGGCGCTGGCGGCCTGTTGCAGCTCCAGCGCGGTGTCCAGGCCGGCGTTGACGCGGCTGTGCACCAGGGTTTGGATGTGCTCGCGTTGCTCCAGCGTGCGCTGCGCCAGCACCCGCTGGGCCTGCAGCCGCACCAGTTGGAAATAGCTGCGTGCCACATTGGCAGCCAACAGGCCGCGTGCGGCGCGCATATCGGCCTCGGTGGCCTTGATCTGGCCTAGTGCTGCATCCAGCGCTGCACGGTTCTTGCCAAAAAAGTCCAGTTCCCAACTCGCGCTGGCCTGCAGGCTGCCGCTGTCCAGCACCGAGCCACCGATCGGGGGCGGGTAAATGTTGTTGGCCGAGTAGAGCTGGCGGCTCAGGTCCAGCGAGGCATTCACCTGCGGGCCGTCTACCGCCTGTACGGCCGCACTGGCGGCTTGCGCGCGGGCCAGCCGCGCCTGGGCCACCTTCAGGCCCGGGTTGCTGTGCAAAGCGGTGGCCACCAGGGAGTTGAGTTGGGCGTCGCCAAAGGCCTGCCACCAATCGCTGTCGGTGCTTACGCGCTCGGCGTCTTGGCTGGCGTCCAGGTTTTTCAGGCCCAGTCTGGCGGCGTCCAGGGGCTTGGCGGTGGGTTCGATACCGGAAAAATTGGCGCAGCCGGCCAGTGCGGCAAGCACCACGCTGCCCAACAACAGGTGTGTGGCGAGCCGTGTGGCACGGAGGGTGGACGGCATGGGTTCAGATGGCATCGTGCGGGTCTGCTTTGGGGGAAAGGGTGTCATGGGCAAGGTCTGCAATGGATTGGGCGTTGTGCATGATGCGGCGCAGGTAGGTGCGCAGGGTTTCAAATTCTTCGGCGCTGAAGCCGGCCAGGTGGGCGTTTTGCACGCCACTCAAAATTTCAGGAATGTCGCTGGCAGCCTGGGTGCCGGCGGGTGTGAGCTCGATGTTCACCACGCGGCGATCGGTTTCCGAGCGCACCCGCTTGCACAGGCCTTTGGCCTCCAGCCGGTCCAGCGTGCGCGTCATGGCGCCGGCGTCCAGGTTGCACACCCGCGCCAGTTCGGCCACGGTCGAGGCCTGGCCGCTATACAGCTTGTACAGGGGAATCCACTGGGCATTGGTCAGGTCGGTGTGGGCCAGTTGTCGCTCAATGTCCTGGCTGACCATGCCCAGAATCTGCCGCATCAGATAGCCCACGCTGTCCTCCGGGTTGTAGCTTTCAGCCCGGTAAAAGGTGCATGGGGGCAGGATTTTTGGCATGCGGCAATTATTACATGCCTAGACAAATATTGTCTGGGCGGGTAATTCAATGGGGTTCGCCGTGCAGGGGTATTCCAAAAGCACAAAGCCCCTTGCGGGGCTTTGCGTTGGGTGCCACGTGGGCTTGCTGGGCTTACTTCAGGATGTCACCAATGCAGAGGTACTTCACTTCCACATAGTCGTCCATGCCAAAGTGCGAACCCTCGCGGCCCAGGCCCGACTGCTTCACGCCACCAAACGGCACGTGCTCGGTAGCCAGGATGCCGACGTTGATGCCGACCATGCCGTATTCCAGGGCCTCACCCACGCGGTGGATGCGGCCGATATCGCGGCTGTAGAAATAGCTGGCCAGGCCGAACTCGGTGTTGTTGGCCGCATCAATGGCTTCCTGCTCGGTCTTGAACTTGAACACCGGGGCAAAGGGGCCAAAGGTTTCTTCCTTGGCGCAGAGCATGTCGGCGGTGGCGCCGGACACTACGGTGGGCTCGAAGAACTGGCCGGTGAGCGCATTGCCGCCGGTTTCGACCTTGCCGCCCTTGGCAATGGCGTCGGCCACATGGCGCTTGACCTTGACGATGGCGGCGTCCTCAATCAGCGGGCCCTGCATCACGCCGTCTTCAAAGCCGTTGCCGACCTTCATGGCCTTGACCTTCGCGGTGAACTTGGCAACAAAAGCGTCATACACGCCTTCCTGCACATAGAAGCGATTGGCGCAGACGCAGGTCTGGCCGGCGTTGCGGTATTTGCTGGCCAAAGCGCCTTCCACGGCCGAGTCGATGTCGGCATCGTCAAACACGATAAAGGGCGCATTGCCGCCCAACTCCAGCGACAGCTTCTTCACGGTGTCGGCGCATTGGCGGATCAAAATGCGGCCGACTTCGGTGGAGCCGGTAAAGCTCAAGTGGCGCACCACATCGCTGGCGCAGATCACCTTGCCGATGGCAATCGAGTTGTCGGCGTCGGCGCTGAGCATGTTGAGCACACCGGCCGGAATGCCGGCGCGCATCGCCAGTTCGGCGGCGGCCAGGGCCGTGAGGGGCGTGAGTTCAGCGGGTTTGATGATGACGGTGCAACCGGCGGCCAGGGCCGGAGCCACCTTGCGGGTGATCATGGCCAGGGGGAAGTTCCAGGGTGTGATGGCGGCGCACACGCCAATGGGCTGCTTGATCACCATCAGGCGGCGGTTGTTGTCGAACTGGGGCAGGGTCTCGCCGTTGACGCGCTTGGCCTCCTCGGCAAACCATTCCACGAAGCTGGCGCCATAGGCCACTTCGCCCTTGGCTTCACCAAAGGGCTTGCCTTGCTCGGCGGTCATGATGCGGCCCAGGTCCTCCTGGTTCGCCATCAAGAGGTCAAACCATTTGCGCAGGATGATGCTGCGCTCTTTCGCGGTCTTGGCTTTCCAGGCCGGCCAGGCGGCGTTGGCGGCTGCGATTGCCAGATCGGCGTCGGCCGGGCCGAGGTTGGCCACATCGACCAGCTTACGGCCATTGGACGGGTCCAGCACGTCAAAGCGCGCGGGCTTAGATGCCCCGTCGGTAGCGCCGCCCACCCACTGCCCGTTGATCAGGGCATCGGTCTTGAGCAGGCTGGGGTCTTTGAGCAGGGAAAGGGGAGAGGTTTTCATGTCCATGGCGTGTCTTCCTGGTGTTGAGCGAATGCCCTTTGGCGGGGCGATAGAGGGTGAAGGGTAACGACTTTTTGTGAAGGGCACCGCACCGGATGTCAGTGTCCTGCAGGTGCCACTTGGGTGCCGGGACTCAGCGGTAGGCCACGCCCGGCAGCACACACAGCATCTCGTACAGCAGGTTGGCACCCAGCAGCGCGGTGTTGCCGGAGGTGTCGTAAGGCGGAGAGACCTCCACCAGATCGCCACCCACCAGATTTAGGCCGCGGCAGCCGCGGATGATTTCCAGCGCCTGCGGCACCGTCAGGCCGCCGATTTCCGGGGTGCCCGTGCCACCGGCAAAGCTGGGGTCAATGCCGTCGATGTCAAAGCTCAGGTAGCAGGGCGCGTTGCCTATGGATGCGCGCACGCGCTGCATCAGCGGTGCGAGCGACTGGTACCAGACCTCATGCGCCTGCACCACGGTAAAGCCCTGCTGGCGCGGCCAGTCGAAGTCTTCGGCGGCATAGCCGCTGCCGCGCAGGCCGATCTGCCAGACCTTGTCGCATTGCAGCAGGCCTTCCTCCACCGCGCGCCGGAAGGGCGTGCCGTGGGCGATGCGCTCGCCAAACATGTCGTCGTTGACGTCGGCATGGGCGTCCACATGCACCAGCGCCACCGGGCCGTGCTTGCGTGCCAGGGCCCGCAGAATCGGCAGCACGATGGTGTGGTCGCCGCCCAGGGTGAGCGGTTTGCAGCCGCTGTCCACGATGGGCTGGTAGTGGCGCTCGATGATCTCGACCGACTTTTGCAGGTTGTAGGTGTTGATGGCCACATCGCCCAAGTCGGCCACTTGCAGCGCGTCAAACGGTGCGGCGCCGGTCGCCATGTTGTAGGGGCGTATCAGCGCGGACTCGGCGCGGATCTGGCGCGGCCCAAAGCGCGTGCCGGGGCGGTGGCTGGTGCCTATGTCCAGTGGCACGCCGATAAAGCCCACATCCAGGCCAAGGGGCGAATCCGCCACAGGCAAACGCATCATGCTGGCCAGGCCGCCAAAGCGCGGCATGGCGTTGCCGCCCAGGGGTTGGTTGAAGCTCATTTAACGCGGCCTCGCAGCCATTCCAGCGCGCCCATCAGCGAGGCCGTGAACAGGATCAGCAGCGTGGCCACCGCCGCAATCGTGGGCGAGATGTTTTCGCGGATGCCGGTGAACATCTGGCGCGGCAGCGTGGTCTGCTCCGGGCCGGCCAGGAACAGGGTCACCACCACTTCGTCAAACGAGGTGGCAAAGGCAAACAGCGCGCCCGAGATTACGCCCGGTGCAATCACAGGCAGGGTGACGCGAAAAAAGGTTTGCAGCGGCCCGGCACCCAGGCTCAGGCTGGCCTTGACCAGGTTCTGGTTAAAGCTTTGCAGCGTGGCCAGCACGGTGGTCAGCACAAAGGGCGCACCCAATGCCGCATGCACCAGCACCAGGCCGGTGTAGGAGTCCGACAGGCCGATCTTGGCGAAGAACAGATAGGTGCTGACCCCCACCACCACGATGGGCACCACCATGGGCGCAATCAAGAGGCCGGTGATCAGGCCCTTGCCGAAGAACTGCACGCGGGCCAGGCCTACTGCGGCCAAGGTGCCCAGCGCGGTGGCGATCAGCGTGGCCAGCGGGGCGACGATAAAGCTGTTCTTGGTGGCGCGCGCCCAGTCGCTGGAGGCAAAGAGCTCCTGGTACCAGCGCAGCGACCAGCCCGGAATCGGGTAGGACAGAAAGGACGAGTTGCTGAAGGACAGCGGGATGATGACCAGAATGGGAGTGAGCAAAAACAGCAGCACGGCGCCGGAGAGCACGCGCAGGCCGTACCAGCCGAGCTTGTCGGCGAGGTTGAAGTAGGCGGGGAATTGAGAAGGTTTCATCAGGTCATCCGAGGCTGAGTTCAGCTTTGCCAAAACGGCGGTACACGGAATACAGGGCCAGGGTGGTGATCAGCAGCACCGAGCCCAAGGCGCAGGCCATGCCCCAGTTGACTTCCACATTGGTGTACTGCGCCACGTAGTAGCTCAGCATCTGGTCGCCAGCGCCGCCCAGCAGGGCAGGTGTGACGTAGTAGCCAATCGAGGTGATGAACACCAGCAGGCCACCGGCTGCAATGCCGGGATAGGTCTGCGGCACATAGATGCGAAAGAAGGCCGCCAGCGGCGAGCTGCCCAGCGACACGGCCGCGCGCACATAGTTGTGCGGCACCGACTTCATCACGCTGTACAGCGGCAGGATCATGAAGGGCAGGAGGATGTGCACCATGGCAATCACCACGCCCAGGCGGTTGAACAGGAGCGGCACCGGGCTGTCGGTCAGGCCCGTGAACATCAGAAAGCGATTGACCAGGCCATTGGTCTGCAGCAGCACGATCCAGGCGGCAATGCGCACCAGCACCGAGGTCCAGAAGGGCAGGAGTACCAGAATCATCATCAGGTTGGCTTTGCGTGCACTCAGGGTCGACAGCCAGTAGGCCAGCGGGTAGCCGATCAGGATGCTCACCAGGGTCACGATGGCGCTGATGGAAAAGGTGCGAACCAGGATGGCGCTAAACGCCGCCTCTTCGGGGCCGACCTTGACGATATCGCCCTGGGCATCGCGCTTCAAGTCGAGCGAGGTCAGCAGGTAGTCAGGCGTCCAGCGCGAGCTGTTCTTGGCAATGGCCCACCAGTAGGGTAGTTCGCCCCAGCGGGGGTCTTGCGCCAGCAACGCTTCCTTCACCTGGGCCGGGCTCATGGCGCTGGTGTCCAGCTTGGCGCGGTAGGTGGCCATGATCAGCGAGCGGGCGCCGCTGACTTCGGAATTGAGCCTGCGCGCCAGCACACCGGCTTGCGCGGTCTCAGGTATCGCATTCAGGTCGGTAACCAATGCAGAGAAGGCCTCGTCCGGTGGAGCCGTTTTGCGGTCCCAGCCGGACAGGGCCTTGCCGGTATGCACCAGCGTGTCGGCCACCTCGGGGTTTTCGACGGCGCGCACCAGCAGGGCACCCAGCGGCACCAGGAAGGTGAGCGCCAGGAACACCAAGAGAGGCAGGGTCAGGGCCATGGCGCGCACGCGCTTGCGCCGCTCCACCCGCCCCAGTCGGGCGGCTAGTGAAGTCATATCAAGCGTTGCGCTCATGGTCAGTCCCTGTTCTTGCTATGCGATTACTGTGCAGCCCAAGCGGCAAAGCGCTTTTCCAAGGCCTCGCCCTGGTCGGCCCAGAACGTGATGTTGAATTGCAGCGCGGTCTTGCTGTTGGCAGCCGACGTGGGCAGCATGGCCAGAATCTTCGGGTCGATCTTGGCCAGGGCCTTGTTGTTGGTCGGGCCGTAGGAGATGTGCTTGGTGTACTCGGCCTGCTCGGTCGGGTTGGTGGCCATGGCGATGAACTTCATGGCCAGGTCCTTGTTGGGCGTGCCCTTGGGCATGACCCAGTAGTCCAGGTCGTAAATGCCACCGGTCCAGGTGATGGCCAGGTTCTTGCCTTCGCGCTGGGCGGCGTCGATGCGGCCGTTGTAGGCGGTGGTCATGACCACGTCACCGGCTACCAGGAACTGGGGTGGCTGTGCACCGGCTTCCCAGAACTGGATGTTGGGCTTGAGTTCGGTCATCTTCTTGAAGGCGCGGTCGGCACCGTCTTTGGTGGCCAGCACCTTGTAGACATCAGCGGGAGCCACACCGTCGGCCATCAAGGCGAATTCCAGGTTGTAACGCGGGCCCTTGCGCATGCCGCGCTTGCCGGGGAATTTCTTGGTGTCCCAGAAATCACCCCAGGTCACGGGAGCGGTCTTGAGCTTGTCGGCGTTGTAGGCCATCACGGTGGACCAGACAAAGGCGCCAACGCCGCAGTCGTTCACGGCAGCGGGCTGGAAGTCGGACTTGGGAGGCAGCTTGGACCAGTCCAGCTTTTCAAACAGGCCTTCGTCGCAGCCGCGGTTCACGTCGGGGCTTTCCACTTCAACCACGTCCCAGGAAATTTTCTTGGCTTCGACCATGGCCTTGATCTTGGCCTGCTCGCCGTTGTATTCCACCTGCACAATTTTGGCGCCGGTCTTTTCAAACGGTTCGAAATAGGCTTTCTTTTGCGCGGCGCCATTGGCACCGCCAAAGTTCACCACGGTCAGCGTGCTTTGGGCCAGTACGGGCAGGGCGATAACGCCGGCAATGGCGATCAACAAGGGCTTCAGTTTCATCGATGTTTCCTTCAAGGGACTAAGAGTTGAAATGCTGGGGTTCAGCGGTACACACGCAGGTGTTCGGGGGGGGCATAGACCTGGAAGGTCTGGCCGGGTTGGGGCAGGGCGGCATGGGCCAGCGCCATCTTGATGGTGGCGGGCTCCTGGCCGGCCACCTCGCAGCGCACACGCAGGTGGTCGCCAAAATAAATCAGGTCCAGCATGCGGGCTTCAAAGGTGTTGGCACCAGGGCTTTCAGCCACCTGCAGCCGCTCGGGCCGCACGCCGCATTGCACCGTCTCGCCGACCTTGGCCTGGTTGACGTTCACACCTTGCAGCTGCACGCCGTGAGGCAGGCGCAGCGTGCAGGCATTGCCATTCACCGCTTCGATCTGGCCGTCCAGCACCGTGCTGTCGCCGACAAAGCCGGCGACAAAGCGGTTCGCCGGTGTCTCATACAGGGTCTCGACGCCATCGATCTGCTGGATCAGGCCGTCATGGAACACGGCCACGCGGTCGGACATGGTGAGCGCTTCGGACTGGTCGTGCGTCACATAGACAAAGGTCACGCCCAGGCGGCGGTGCAGTTCCTTCAATTCGATCTGCATGTGCTCGCGCAGCTGCTTGTCCAGCGCGCCCAGCGGCTCGTCCATCAGCACCAGCTGCGGGTCAAACACCAGGGCACGGGCCAGGGCCACGCGCTGGCGCTGGCCGCCGGAGAGCTGACCGGGAAAGCGGTCGCCCATGGCGCCCAGCTGCACCATGTCAAGCGCGCGCTTGACCTTGGTCGCCTGCTCAGAGGCGGGCACCTTGCGCACCGTCAGCGGGTAGGCAATGTTGTCGGCCACCGTCATGTGCGGGAACAGGGCGTAGTCCTGAAACACCATGCCGAAGTTGCGCTTGTGCGGCGGTGTGCGGGTGATGGGCACGCCGCTGAGGCTGATCTCACCGGCGGTGGGCGATTCAAAGCCGGCCAGCATCATCAGCGTGGTGGTCTTGCCCGAGCCCGAAGGCCCCAGCAGCGAGAGGAACTCGCCCTGCTGGATGTTCAGGTTCAGGTCGCGGACGACCAGGTTCTTGCCATCGTAGGTTTTCTCAACGCCGGTAAAGCTGACGAGGGTTTTGGGGGCGCTCATGGGGTCCGGTCTATCAGGCGACTGCATCAAGGCTGGCCGCGATGATCGCCATGCCTTCGTCCAGGATGGCATCGCTGGCGGTCAGTGGCACCAGCACGCGGATCACGTTGCCGTAGGTGCCGCAGGTCAGCAGGATCAGGCCGCGCTTGCTGGCTTCGGCCGAAATGCGCTTGGCCAGGTCGGCGTCGGGCTGCTTGATGTCGCCGTTCTTGAAGACTTCCATGGCCACCATGGCGCCCAGGCCGCGCACATCGCCAATCGCCTTGTGCTTCACGGCCATGGCTTTCAGGCCAGCGGTCAGGCGCTGGCCCACTTCCACACTGCGTTGCAGCAGGTTTTCTTTCTCGAAGATGTCGAGCACGGCCAGGGCCGCAGCGCAGGCAATCGGGCTGCCGGCATAGGTGCCGCCCAGGCCGCCGGGGCCGGCGGCGTCCATCAACTCGGCGCGTCCGGCCACGGCCGAAATCGGAAAGCCACCGGCCATGGACTTGGCCATGGTGATCAGGTCCGGCGCCACGCCGCTTTGCTCCACCGCAAACCAGGTGCCGGTGCGGCCCGCGCCGGTTTGCACCTCGTCGCAGACCAGCAGAATGCCTTGGGCATCGCACAGGGCGCGCAGGCGCTGCAGCAGCTCCTTGGGGGCGACATGGAAGCCGCCTTCGCCTTGCACCGGCTCGATCACGATGGCGGCCACGCGCTTGGCTTCAATGTCGTTCTTGAAGATGGCTTCGATGGAGGCAATCGATTCGTCCACCGTCACGCCATGCAGGGCATTGGGGAACACGGCATGGAAGACTTCAGAAGGGAAGGGGCCAAAGCCGGTCTTGTAGGGTGCGACCTTGCCGGTCATGGCCAGGGTCATCATGGTGCGGCCGTGGTAGCCGCCGCCAAAGCAGATGATGCCGGAGCGGCCGGTATGGGCGCGGGCAATCTTGACGGCGTTTTCCAGCGCTTCGGAGCCGGTGGTCAGAAACAGGGTCTTCTTGGCAAAGTCGCCGGGCACCTTGGCGTTGATGCGCTCGGCCAGTTCCACATAGGGCTCGTAGGCCAGCACCTGGAAGCAGGTGTGGGTGTATTGGTCGAGCTGGGCCTTGACGGCGGCAATGATGGCGGGGTTGCAGTGGCCGGTGTTGAGCACGGCAATGCCACCGGCGAAGTCGATGTAGCGGCGGCCTTCCACGTCCCAGACCTCGGCGTTCAGGCCCTTGGCGATGAAGACCTGGTGGCTGTGTCCCACGCCGCGCGGAATGGCGGCCTCACGGCGGGCGAACAGGGCTGCGTTGGTGAAATGGGCGTCGCGTTGCATGCTGAAAACTCCTGGTGGCTAATCGGTGCTGCAGTCCGGGGCCGGGCTGCGGTGAAGGCGCGACTTTAGG
>CANFIH010000015.1 GCA_947446855.1 Burkholderiales bacterium | reverse complement strand
TGGTACCACTCCTTCCCATCCCGAACAGGACAGTGAAAC
Organism: Burkholderiales bacterium; assembly: GCA_947446855.1. Taxonomy (GTDB): domain Bacteria; phylum Pseudomonadota; class Gammaproteobacteria; order Burkholderiales; family Burkholderiaceae_C; genus Allorhodoferax. Next base: position 41,617 of record CANFIH010000015.1, on the reverse strand, counting down.
GCGTCTGCGCCAATGATAGTGCGGGTTCCCGTGTGAAAGTAGGTCATCGTCAGGCTATTAATAGCAAAAAAGCCCCAGTGAAAACTGGGGCTTTTTTTTGCCCGGAATTTGGTGGGCAAATGCGAATTCAATAGCGCCTGCACCCGGCCCGGAGCGTCCATTGCCGCAGTGGCAACGCAGCGCGGCATTTACGCCAACATCGTGCAGCGCTGCCTGCGCGCTGTCCAGGACAGCAACGGCAAAATTCGCTCTCCCGCATTGTTCTCACAATGAGCAGGCGCATGTCTATCGCAAGCGCCAGGGACATCAGTGTGAATTCGACTGCTAGCTGGCCCTTGTCGGTAGTAAAGTGGTCAGTGCAAGGCTTTAAATTGCGATTGATTTTTGGCAAATTTCCAAAAAAGGTGCGGGGCTGGATGTTGAAGGCATCTGTCATCCGCCCTTAGACCGCGCGCAATCAGCGATGCAACGAAATGGTGTTGAAATGGCACTCGGCCGGCGACACATTACAAGGGGATATTGACGGTGATACCCATCCAAACTGCATCCGCGTGGCGTGGAACTGCCGATTGCCGTAACTGCGCGATTCGCGAGTTGGTCTTGTTTGCCGACCTGGATGAATCGGATTTTGCCAAGATCCACGCGCCCATCGACGACATGGATTACCCACCCGGAGCCATGTTGGCGCAGGAGGGGGCGCGTGCTCCGGGTCTTCTGACCCTGCGCTCTGGCATGGTCAAGCTCGTACGCACCACCAGCGATGGTCGTGAGCGCATCGTACGGGTCATGCGCCAGGGCGATGTGATCGGGCTGGAGGCCCTGGTGCACGGCAAATCCGAGACCGCTGCAATCGCCCTCACCGCAACTTCTGCCTGCCGCATACCCCTGGATGTCATTCAAACCTTGGCCGTGCAGTCCCCCCGGTTACACCAAAGTCTGATGAAAAAGTGGTCGCATAACCAGAAGGAGGCTGAGGATTGGCTGGCAGATCTGAACTTTGGCACCGCGCGCCAACGGGTTGCCAACTTCATTCTCAAAATGCGCAACCCTGAAGACGCCCAACTGGTCACCCTCTTTAGCCGTGAGGACATCGGCTCGATGGTCGACCTGAAGATGGAAACCGTCAGCCGCGAAGTCAGTCGCTTTACACGGGAAGGCGTGCTGGAGCCGCTGGACAAGCACGGAAGAATCTATCGCATCCTCAACCCCGCCGGTTTGCTCGTGGACTAAAGGCGCAGCAATTACTTGCTGGGGGTCTCCGCCGTTTCATTCATCTTGTGGTTGAAGTACCAGATAAAAAACACGGCCATTCCAATCATGAATGCGATGCCACTGATGCTCATGATCCCATAGTCGGTGGTAAACAGGTCGGTAAGCAGTTTCATAGTGATCTCCTGGTGAATTGACCGGAGTGTGGGCACTCGGGCTGTCGCAGCGACTGATAAATATCAGTCGCTGCCGTTCAATTTTCCAAAGGTTGACATCTATCAAACACAAGCTGAATGAGGTGCGCAGCATACAGACGACTGAAGCCGCCTGTGCCAGCATCTAGCAGGTTCGATAGTGTCGGTTCGCATGGAGTGGGGTCATGTTGAAAGTTCTCGTGTTGGGTTCCGGTTGTTCCAAGTGCCAAGCCACCACCGCCATGATTGAGCGGGTGGCACACGAATTGGGCGTGGCAGTGCAGATCGACAAGGTCACCGACCGCGCCCAGATCCAAGGCTTGGGCGTGCAGCGCACACCGGCCGTATTGGTCAATGGGCAACTGGTGCACAGCGGGGGCATTCCCGCCCACCATGCGGTGGAACTGTGGCTCAGTCCCAAGCCGCTGTCTTTGCTGGAACATCCCTCACGTCACTTGTTCTTTACCGGCAAGGGCGGCGTGGGGAAAACCTCACTGTCCACAGCGGTTGCACTGTATTTGGCCGATAGCGGCAAGCGCGTGTTGCTGGTCAGCACCGACACCGCCACCAACCTCGATGAGATGCTGGGCGTAGCGTTAAAAAATAGCCCGGTGCCCGTGCCGCAGGTGCCTGGACTCGCGGTGCTGAACATAGACCCCGACAACGCCGCCGAGGCCTATCGCCAGCGTGTGGTGGCGCAAATGGCGGCGGACTCCAGTGACGCGGAACTCGCCACGGTGCGCGAGCAGTTGTCCGGTGCCTGCACCACCGAGATCGCCTCCTTTGACGAGTTTGCCAGCCTGCTGTCGGCCCCAGGCCAGCCGTATGACCACATCGTGTTTGATACCGCACCCACCGGACACACCTTGCGCCTGCTCAGCCTGCCCAAGGCCTGGAGCGGTTTTCTGGCCGGCAACGACCGGGGCGCCTCATGCCTGGGGCCGCACTCCGGCCTGAAGATGCAGGAAGTCCGCTTCAAGGCCGCGTTAGCCGCTTTGAGCGATCCCACACAAACCACCGTGGTGCTGGTAACGCGGCCGGATGCCGGCGCCATCAAAGAGGCCGCGCGAACCTCGGAAGAACTCCAGGCCCTGGGCCTTTCCAACCAGCGTTTGGTGATCAATGGGGTATTCCATGCCAGCGCGCACGCGGACGCCATTGCATCCGCCATTGAAGCCCTGGGAACGCAGGCACTGTCAACCATGCCGTTGACTTTGCAAGCCCTGCCACAAGATCAGGTACTCCTGCGCCCCTTCGATACGGTAGGTCTGGTGGCACTGCGCGCCTTGCTGGGACAAGGCGCCGCACCGCCTGCAGGTGCGGCTCTTCCGCCAGGCGTCACGCAAGTTCAGGGGCTGGATGTACTTGCGGATGAGCTGGCGCAAGCCGGTCGCGGCCTGATCATGGTGATGGGCAAGGGCGGTGTGGGTAAGACCACGGTGGCCGCAGCCCTTGCTGTGGGCCTGGTGCAGCGCGGCAAGAGCGTGCACCTCAGCACCACCGACCCGGCCGCCCACCTTGTCGTGACCTTAGCCGGCGAACTGCCTGGCCTCAAGGTGGACCGCATCGACCCGCAGGTGGAAACGCAGCGCTATGTGGACAAAATCATGGCAGCAAAAGGCACACAGCTCGACGCACAGGAAAAGGCCTTGATGTTGGAAGACCTGCGCTCCCCCTGCACCGAGGAAGTCGCCGTGTTCCACGCCTTTGCCCGCATCGTGAGTGAAGGGCGTAGCGCTTTTGTGGTGCTGGACACCGCGCCTACCGGCCACTCGCTCTTGCTGATGGACGCCACCGGCGCTTACCACCGGCAGATGATGCGCGAGTTTGAGGGACAGGCCAGCCACCGGCTGGTTACACCGCTGATGCGCCTGCAGGATCCGGATTACACGAAAATCATTCTGGTCACCTTGCCCGAGACCACGCCGGTGTCGCAGGCGCAGGCCCTGCAGGAGGACCTGCGCCGCGCCCAGATCGAGCCATTTGCCTGGGTCATCAACAAAAGCGTGCTGGTGGCAGGCACCCAAGACCCCTTGCTGGGCGCACGCTTGCAGGGTGAGCAAAGGCAAATCGCGCGGGTGCAAGGCGGCTTGTCAAAGCGCAACTACTTGCTGCCCTGGCTGGCCACAGCGCCTATCGGGGTGCCCGCATTGTCCCGTCTGGTCAGCGCGCCTGCGCAATCCCCCACGCCATAGAACGTCAGGCACACGGTGCCCACATCGTGGGCTTTGCGCAGGGTACCATTGACACATGGAGCGCCTGATCTGGACGGATCGGGCTCGGAGCCTTCTTTTTATCGACCCCAAGGAAAATACATGAAACTCAAACCCCTTTGCCTTTCGATGGCCCTGACCCTGCTGGCCGGAGCTGCGCTAGCCCAGGCACCCGCAAGCCCTTTCAAGACGCCGCTGGAAGCCACGGGTTATGCGGTGGGGGTGGACATGGTGCGTAATTTCAAAGCCCAAGGCGTGGCCTTCGATGTCGAGCAACTGATCCACGGCCTGCGCGACGCCACCAGTGGCGCCAAACTGGCATTGTCTGATGCCGAAGTCAAGCGCCTGGTAAGCGAACTCGAGAGTGATGTGCGCGCCAAGATGGTTGCTGCGCGCAAGCAGGAAGCCGAAGGCAACCTGAAGGCCGGTGCCGAATTTCTGGCGGCCAATGCCAAGAAGCCCGGCGTCACCACATTGCCCAGTGGACTGCAATACGAGGTGCTCAAAGCCGGCACCGGTCGCAAACCCACGGACGACTCGTCGGTGCTTGCCAACTACAGCGGGCAACTGATAGACGGCACCACCTTCGATGCCAGCCAGCCCGGCAGCCCGGCCACCTTCAAAGTCGGCGGTGTGATTCCAGGCTGGCGCGAAGCGCTCAAGCTCATGCCCCTGGGCTCCAAATGGCAGCTGACCATACCTGCTGCACTGGCGTACGGCGAGCGCGGCGCGGGTCGCACCATCGGCCCGAACCAGACCCTGCGCTTTGAAGTGGAACTGGTGGATGTGAAGTAGCCACAGCGCAGTGCGTTGCGTGCGGCCACCATGTGCCAGCATCGGCTGAGCACAAGGTTGGCCGCGTGCAGACGGCGCAGCCTCCACGCGTTCTGGTTGTGATGCCCCGCGGGAAAAGTGCGTAGAAGCAGCAATTTTCTTGACAAGATAGGCAATGTCTTCGCCTGTGCCGCCGAGTCGTGCCGGATATGGTCGACAATCAGCGGAAATACACAAGGGATGAGGCGATGGCGCAAAGGCATATTCGGGCGGAGAGGCAGCGTTGCCATGGCGTAACGCCCATGTCGATGGTCGCCGGCCACTGCGCCCACCCATCGCCGGCTAAGGGACGCGGATGAGTATGTCGAACTACCTCACCACGCGCGAAGCCGCAGAGCTGCTGGGCGTCTCGGTACCGACCGCCCAGCAATGGGTAGAGCGTGGACTGCTCAAATGCTGGAAGACCGACGGCGGCCACCGGCGCATCCTGCATGCCTCCGCCTTGGAGGTGTTGGAGTCGCAGCGTCAGAAAGCGGCGCTCGCGCAAGCGCCCTATGTGATGCCGGTGTTGATTGTGGAAGACGATATCCATCTGATTCGGCTTTACAAGCTGCATATGGCTTCCTGGCCCTTCGGAACCACGGCATATGTCGCGCCCAATGGCTATGAGGCATTGGTGCTGGTGGGCGAAATGCGCCCCCGCTTGCTGGTGTGTGACCTGCGCCTGCCGGGTGTAAACGGTTTTAACGTGGTGCGCGGCTTATGTGAAATCGAGCGTTTCAAAGACATGGGCATTGTGGTCATTTCCGGCCTGCCCTTGCCAGAGATCGACGCCCACGGTGGCCTTCCGGCTCGGGTCGAAGTCATGGGCAAACCGGTCGACTTTGCCCGGCTGCAAGCCATCGCTTCCCGGCTTTGGGAAGCCGGGCCGGTCTAAGCGCCCGCAGCCGTTTGCAGCAAGCAAGCACGCTCAAAATGAAGCATTGGTTTCAATTTTTTTTGCGATTTGACTTGCCGGGTCAACTGACTTCCAATCTCGTAACATGTTTGTTGATTCGGGTCAAACCGATGCTTGGAACACATGCGGGACGTCGTTGGAACGCGCTCCTTTATGCCTTTGCGGTGACTTACGCCCGCAGTCAGACAGCCAGAATAACGAGCCACAGACCTATGAATAACAGCGGACGCAATCAGGCGCCAGACGCCCCGCCGCTCAGTGCAGGCGCCATTGCCGCAGCGCAGGATCAGGAGCCGAAAGTGCAACCGCCCTGGGCCGAGTTCCAGGTGCTGGCCCAAAGGCTGGAGCAGGCCTACGCCGAGACACTGGGCGCCCCCCTGGCGCCTCCGGTCGGTGACCCCGGGCCTGCCGGGTCCTGATGCCCCGCACCGGTCTGCCCCATCCGCATGAAAAATGTTGTTCTGATTGAAGATGCCCAGGGTACGAGCCTGCCGAGCCCCTCTGCGCGTGCCCGCGTTCTGGTGGTGGACGACCAGCCGCTGAATATTGCGTTGGTTCAGCAGTGCCTATCCGGCACCTACCAGGTGCTGACAGTCACCAGTGGCAGCGCTGCGCTGGAGTTGTGTTGCCATACCCTGCCGGATTTGATCTTGCTGGATGTGGTGATGCCGGGCATGAACGGCTACGACGTGTGCAAATGCCTCAAGGACGACCCCCTTACCAGCCATATTCCGGTGATCTTCATCACCTCCAACCATGGACCCAGCGAAGAGGCCCAAGGCCTGAACCTGGGCGCCGTAGACTTTATTGCCAAGCCGGTCAATCCGGCCGTGCTCAAGGCTCGCGTGCAAACGCACATTGCGCTCAAGCGCCAGTCAGACAAGTTGCGCGAAAGCGAAGCCCGTATCCGGCTGGCTGCCAGCGTGTTCAGCAACGCGCGTGAAGCCATCACCATCACCGACGCGCAGGGACGCATCACGGACGTCAATGACACCTTTTGCCGCGTGACCGGTTATCAACGCAGCGAGGCAGTGGGCCAGAGCATCGCCTTTTTGCAAGGTAAGGAGGGGCGCGCCGAGTTCATGCAAAAGGTCTGGGCCGAAGTGCAGGAGTCGGGCTACTGGCATGGCGAGGTCTGGAAGCAGCGCAAAGACGCAACGGTCTACGCCAACCTGTGCACCATCAGCGAAATCAAGGGGCCGGACCAGCGCAGCCTGCATTACGCCTGCTTCTTCTCCGACATCACGGCCATCAAGGATTACCAGCGCCAGTTGGAGCATATTGCCTACTACGATCCGCTGACTGGTTTGCCCAACCGCGTCATGCTGTCCGAGCGCCTGCGGCAAGCCAAGGCCCAGGCGCATCGACGTGGTACGTTTTTGGCCATCGTGTACCTGGATCTGGACGGTTTCAAGCCGGTCAACGACCGCTATGGCCACCAAACCGGCGATCAAATGCTGGTCGGCATAGCGCATGCCATGCGGGATGCGCTGCGCGGGGGCGACTCCATCGCCCGCTTTGGCGGCGATGAGTTCGTCGCTTTTATTTCCGATCTGGAGCAGCCCGGCGACTGCCTCCCGGTGCTGCATCGCCTGCTCGGTGCAGCCTCAACCAAGGTTCAGGTGGGCGAGTTCAGTTTGAGCGTATCGGCCAGTCTGGGGGTGAGCATCTATCCGCAGGACGATGGCGATATTGACCAACTGGTGCGCCATGCCGATCAGGCCATGTACCTGGCCAAACAAAACGGCAAGAACCAGATCCAGTTCTACGACCCGGCCAAGGAGGCCTCGGTCAAGGCCCTGAGTTCAATCGTGGAGGAAATCCGTCTGGCCCTGCGCAACCAGGAGTTTGTCCTGCACTACCAGCCCAAGGTGAACATGAAGAGCGGTGCGGTGGTGGGAGTCGAGGCACTGATACGCTGGAACCATGTCACGCGCGGCCTGCTGGTGCCGGGGCTGTTTTTGCCCGCCATCGAAAACCACACGGTGAGCATTGAGCTCGGCGAGTGGGTGATGGCCAACGCGCTGCAGCAATTGGCTATGTGGTCCGCTGCCGGCTTGGACCTGCCGGTCAGTGTCAACGTCGGCTCCCTGCAAATGCAGCAGACGGATTTTCTGGAGCGCCTGCAGGCCCTGCTGGCTGCGGCCCCGGGCGTGGCCCCGGGCCAACTGTCCCTGGAAATACTGGAGACCAGCACGTTGCCGGATCTGCAGCGCATGACACGCCTGATGCGTGAGTGCAGTCGCATGGGTGTGGACTTCGCGCTGGATGACTTTGGCACCGGTTACTCCTCCTTGTCGTACCTGAAATCGCTGCCCGCGAAAACGCTGAAGATCGACCAGACTTTTGTGCGCGACATGTCGCACGACCCGGACGATCTGGCAATCGTCAAGGGCGTGGTGGGGCTGGCCCATGCCTTCGGGCGCCACGTGATTGCCGAAGGCATTGAGCTGCTGCACGATGGCGAGAGCCTGTTGCGCCTGGGCTGTGAACTCGGACAGGGCTACTTTATTGCGCCCCCCATGCCCGCAGATGCCGTTGCCGACTGGGTGCGCAACTGGAAGACGCCTGAACGCTGGACCAAACAGATCTATGTGCCGCGCGAGAGCACGCAGCTGCTCGGCATCATGGTGCAGCGGGCGCCGGTCGGCATTTGCATCATCGATGCCCAAGGCATCTTCCGTGATGTCAATCCGCGCTATTGCGCGCTGTACGGCTATGCGCGGGAGGAACTGATCGGACAGCGCTTCACGCTGGTCTTTGCGCCCGAAGAGCATGCGCGCATGCAGGTGCTGCATGAAAGCTTCATGAACGAAGGGGGCGAGCTGATTGGCTCCTGGCGCGCCCTGCGCAAGGATGGCCGCAGCATCCTGATCCGGTCGGAATCCATCCGGGTCCCGGGGGATGGGGATATCTACAACCGCCTGGTCTACGTCACCGAAGGTACGGACGCGCCTAGCGCCTGATGCCCAGCAGCAGGGCCAGGCGTGCCGGTCGTTTTGCTGGCGCTTCCCGGGCCTCGCGCTGGCGCCTCGGCAGGCTCACCAGCCGGGTAATCCAACGGCGTAGCAGCACACCCACCAGCACCGAGCCAATACCCCAGCAGGCCAGGAAAATCACAATTGTCTGCATCTTCTTCCCTTGCGAAAACCGCTTAATACGCCCACGCTTTCAGGCTGCCTGTAATGCGTGTCCGGCTCCGTTGGCGGCCGCTACATGGCGGCGCTTGCGAAATGCAATCACCGGCTTGGCAATGATATGGCTGCATAGGGGAATTGTGTGGGGAGATTGGCGGCCCGAGTCAATGGCGTATTGAATCGCGTCCAGCACCTCGGCGCGGTCGAGCTTTTCGGACTGCGAGCCGTTGACGCGCAGGTAGTGGCCTGCATCGTCCTGGCATAGCAGACCGAACTCAAGCCCCATGCGCACAATGCCCAGAACCTTGAGCGATTTGGGCGCCGCTACAAAGGCCTTGATGGCCGAACTGCCCAAAACCACCCTCATGTTTCCCTGTTTCATATGTGTTCCCCGTCTGTATTTTGTTGTCCTACGAAAGTTTCAATCGCCTGACCAGATCCTCAAACTCCGCTTTCGCGGACAGCGATTCCACTTGTGCCACATCCTGCAGGCAATCCCGCATGACCAGCGAGAGCGTATGCATGGCATCCCTCAGCCGGCAGAGATCGACTGCCAGTTGCCGCAGGGCAGGTGCATCACCTGCGGTAGAGAGGGGCTGCTGCTGTTTCACAAGAGGGCTTTGTTGGGCGGCTGACTGACTCATTCACGGACTATTGGGGAACAATGTATTTCGCACTTGTCGCCGGGTCAAACACCTCAAATATTTGAAGCTTCTCTTTCATATTCAGGGTGCGCGGGGCAGCGCATTGGTGGTAATGTAGGGGCTCAAGCACCCTGCCAGGCTGCGCAAAACAATTCAGGAAGAGATAACCGTGTCCGTTGCATCGACCCTGCATTCTCCAGCTACCGTCATGGTGGTAGACGATGACGAATTCGTCCTGGAGAGCATGTGTGAGGCACTCAGTCCGCTGCGCCTGGGTGTGGTTGCCACGGCACTGGATGGCAGGGCTGCGTTGCGCCTGATCAAGGCCAGTCCGCGCCCGCCGGAAGTGCTGATTTGCGATGTCTACATGCCCAATATGGATGGCCTTGAATTCCTGGACCAGCTGGCGCAAATGCAGTTCAAGGGCGGCGTGATTGTGGTGAGCGGCCAAAACATCGACATGCTGGACATCGCACATGAGCTTGCGCGGGGCAGTGGTTTGCGGGTGTTGGGTGCCTTTGTCAAACCGGTGACGCAAGCCCAGCTCTGCGATGCCATCGGTTTTACCTTCAACAACTGAGCCGCCATGATGCAAACACCGGATAAGGGCATCGTTCTCGTCGTGGATGACGACAACTTCCAGCTCGAAATCCTCGGCCAGCAATTGCACAGCCTGGGCTGGAGCCGTTTGCTGTTCGCCGCTTCCGGTCGGGCTGCCTTGCAACTCTTTGACGCCCACAAGGCGGATATCCGGCTCATCATCAGTGACCTGTCCATGCCCGACATGGATGGCCTGGTGTTGATGCGCCACTTTGCCCAGCGTGAACTGGATGCGGCCATCGTCCTGATCTCCGGGGTTTCCGACGAAATTTTGAACAGCGCGGCCGGATTGGCCAGCGCCCACCGCCTGCATTTGCTGGGCGTGCTGTCCAAGCCCAATAGCCTGGAGAGTCTGGCCACCCTGCTGGTCAAGCTGGACGCGCCGTCGGCAGCACGCCAGCGCGGCCACGATGCGGCCTTATCCCCGGAGCGTCTGCGGGATGCGCTGGACCGCGGCGAGTTTGTGCCCTGGTACCAGCCCAAAGTGCAGGCCAGCAGCGGTCAGGCCGTGGCGGTCGAGGCGCTGGCGCGCTGGCCCGGCAGCCTGCCGGACGGCGACATGGTGGGCCCCGGGCATTTTGTGGCCGCCATGGAAAACGTGGGCCTGTCCGATGCACTGTTTTATGCCATGGCGCGCCAGGTGATTGCGGACATGAAGCAGTGGCGCGACCAGGGCCTGGAGCTCAAGGCGGCCATTAACCTTTCCATGGACAGCGCCTTGAACCTGGACATGCCGGAAACCTTGCACCAGCTGGTACTGGCCGGCGGCCTGCAGGCGCGCGACTTCATCATCGAAGTCACGGAAAGCCGCCTGATGGTGCAGCGTTCGCTGGCCATGGAGAGCCTCACGCGCTTGTCGCTGATGGGTTTCAAACTCTCCATCGACGACTTTGGCACCGGCTACTCCAGCCTGGTACAACTGGTGGATCTGCCTTTCCGTGAGCTCAAGATCGACGGCCGATTTGTGCGCCGGGCCATCATGGAGGAAAAGGCACGCACCATCCTGCGCATCGCCGCAACGCTGGGCAGCAACCTCAAGATGGATGTCACCGCCGAAGGCGTGGAAACCCTGGAGCAGTTGCAGTACGTGCGGGAGTGCGGCTGTGACACCGTGCAGGGTTACTTTTTCGCCCGTCCCATGCCATTTGACACATGCACCCGGTGGCTGCATGCACACGCCCCAGGCGCCTGACCCCGATGCAATCCAATCTGCCCCCCCTGCCCGAACATCGCCCCCGCAGTCGCACTGCCGTCCTGGGCTGGATGCTGGTGCCTTTGTTGCTGGTCATACTGGCCGCTGCGCCACTCTGGTTCGAGGGTGCCTGGGTCATCGGTCTGTCGCTGCTGGCTGTGGCATTGGTGTCCGGTCTGAGTATTGGGCGGCTGCTGCAGGGTGGCGACCACCGTCCGACCTTCGCTGGCGCAGCAGTTTCATGGGATGCCGGAGCACACAGCCAGGACGCTGCGGCACTGGTGCGCCAGGTGCTGCCGGCCTGGCAGCAGCATGTGGCAACGGTCAAGCGGCAAACCGAAGAAGCGGTCGAGCGCCTGACCTTCAGTTTCGCCGGCGTGCTGGGCCAGCTGGACCTGGCCGGCATCGGGCACGCGGGCGGCCCCAAGGAGGCGGATGCACGCACCATCAAACTGCTGGCGCTGTGTGAGCGCGAACTGCAGCCGGTGGTGCAGTCGCTGGCCAGCATGATCGAGGGCAAGGACTTGTTGCTGGCCAACATCCGTAGCCTGGCCCAGCAAACCCTGGAGCTGCAATCCATGGCCGCCGATGTGGGTAGCATTGCCGCACAAACCAATTTGCTGGCGCTCAATGCAGCCATTGAGGCGGCACGCGCCGGAGACGCCGGGCGCGGCTTTGCCGTGGTGGCCGCCGAGGTACGCATGCTGTCGCAGCGTTCGGCCGAGACGGGCAAACGCATTGGCGAGCGCGTAGGCCAGATAGCCTCGGTCATGCACACCACGCTGGGCACGGCAGAAGAGGCGACCCAGCAGGACAAGAACGCCGTGAGTCTGTCAGGCCAGCTGGTCGAGCATGTGCTGGGCCATGTACGCAAGCTGGGCGACACTGCCGATGCCATGAACCAGCACGGCATGGTGGTGCGCGCGGAGGTAGAGCAACTCCTCATCGCCATGCAGTTCCAGGACCGGGTGTCGCAAATTCTGGAAGGCGCGCACAGCAATATGCAGCGCATGGAAGAAACCCTGGCACAGCCCCCCGAGGACGGCATGCCAAGCGCACAGGAGTGGCTGCAGGCGCTGAACCAGACCTCGCGCATGGATGACCAGATTTACAACGCCCCCCAGCACTGAACCGGAGCCGGCATGCCAACCAATCCAGCCCCCCTTTGCGCCAGCCCAGGCAGCCGCAGCCGCACCAGGGTGCTGGTGCTGGACGACGACAGTTTTCAGCTTGAGCTGCTGGCCGAGCACTTGCGCGGTATGGGTTTCATCGACCTGACCTGTGTCGCCAGTGCGCCCGAGGCCTTGCGCCGGGTCGGCGGCAGGCGTGATAGCTTTGATCTGATCCTGATCGATTTGCATTTGCCGGAGATGGACGGCTTTCAATTTATGGAAGGACTGGCGCAGGTTGATTACAGGGGGGCCGTGCTCATCGTCTCCGGCCAAGCGCCAGAGGTCGTTCATGGTGCCGCGCTGGTGGCGCAGTTGCGCCGCTTCAAGCTGCTGGGTGTTGTGGCCAAACCGGTGGAGCGTGGGCCCCTGGCCGCGCTCATCAACGGCAGTTTTTAAGGATGCCGGCATCCACGCCCCGGCCCGGCCCTGCGCTCGATGCGCCGGGCGGCGCGTTCACCGAGGTGGCGCTGGCAGCGCTGTTTGACGCCATGCCCCAGGGCGCAGCGTGTTTGCGCCTGCAAGGTGAGGGACTTGCAGGCAACGACTTTCACATTCTCTATACCAACCCGGCCTTTCACCGCCTGACCGGGCGCCAGCCCGCACCGGGCAGCCTCTGGAGCGAGCGCCCGGATGGCCGGGACGGGCCTGAGCCCGGTTTGCAGTGCAAACTGGCGCAGCTGGTGCGGGACAACGGCTCCTGCATGTTCGGGCATTTCGACGCCGAGCTGGACAAGTGGTTTCAGTTGACCGCTTATTGCCCGAGCCCGGGGCATCTGATGCTGGTGTTCAGTGACAACAGCGCAGCCCACAGGGCCGAAGCGGTGTTGCAGCACAGCGAGCAGCGTTTGCGCGCCATCATTGAAGCCTCGCCCGTGCCGTTCGGTCTGGTCGATGGGGCTGGCAAGCTGACCTACCTGAACGCGGCCTTTGTGCAGACCTATGGCTACACGCTGGCACAGATTGCGCAGCTGGAGGACTGGTGGTGCGCCGCCCATCCGGAGCCGCAGTACCGCGCGTGGGTGCGCTCCACCTGGGATGCGCGCCTGGCGCAGAGCCTGCGGGAGGGCAAGCCATTTGAGCGCTTCGAAGTCACCGTCCATTGCCGGGAGGGTCGCCAACGCAACGTGGTGATCAGCATGGCACCGCTGGGCCAGGCCTTGGAGGGCGGCTACCTGGTGGTGTTGTATGACATCAGCTTTCACCGCAGTGCGCGCCAGGCGGTGGCCGATGCGCAGGCCTATGCCGAGCAAATTCTGGAGTCCATGGGCGAAGGGCTGTGCCAGGTTGATGAAGACGGTGTACTGACCTTTATGAGCCCTGCCGGCGCCAAACTGCTGGGCTACAGCCCGCTGGAGGTGATCGGCAAGCGGGCCCATGCGCTGTTCCACCATAGCGCTCCGCACGGGCGCCCCTATCCGGCCGCAGACGGCGCGGTGCATTTGGCGCTGCGCCAGGGCGCGCCCCACGCGGTGGATAGCGAGGTGTTTTGGCGCAAAGACGGCTCCTGCTTTGCCGTGCACTATGTGAGTTCACCCATGGTGGTGGGTGGGGTGCACCGCGGCGCAGTGGTGACCTTTCGCGACATCAGTGAAGAGACCCGCATCCGCCGGGCCCTGCTGGACAAAGAGACCAAGTTGCAGGAGATGAACGAGACGCTGGAGTCGCGGGTGCAGGAGCGCACGCGTGAACTGCTAGCAGCACTCAACAGTGCCGAGTTGGCCAAGCGCAGCCGTGGTCAGTTTCTGGCCAATATGAGCCACGAAATCCGCACGCCCATGAACTCGGTCATGGGCATGGTGTACCTGGCGCTCAAAGCCGAACCCAGCCCGGCGCAGCGCGCGTATTTGGAGAAGATCCAGAAGTCGGGTGCCCACCTGCTGGGCATCATCAACGACATCCTGGATTTTTCCAAAATCGATGCCGGCAAGCTGCAACTGGATTCCGGCATCTTCGATTTGCAACAGGTGATGCAGCACATCGTGCAGTTGGCTGGCGGCAAGGCGGCGGAGAAGGGCTTGAGTTTGCGCCTGGACATAGGTCCGGACGTGCCCACGCTGCTGCATGGCGACGCCTTGCGCCTGGGCCAGATCCTGGTCAACTTCCTGAACAACGCGACCAAATTCACCGAGCGTGGCGGCGTGGTCATCCGCGTGCAGTTGATCCCGGCCCCGGCCGAAGCCCGGCCGGCAGACAGCTGCATGCTCTGCTTCGAGGTGGAAGACACCGGTATTGGCATTGAAGAAAGCCAGCGCGCTCGCCTGTTTGAGTCCTTTGAGCAGGGCGACCAGTCCACCACCCGCAATTTTGGCGGCACGGGCCTGGGGCTGGCCATCAGCCGGCAATTGGCGCTGCTGATGGGCGGTGAGGTCGGCTTGTCCAGCCAGTTGGGCGTGGGCAGTACGTTCTGGTTTGTGGCCCGTTTTCAGCGCGCGCAGGAGGCGCGTCAGCAGGCCCGCCAGCCAACCAATGTGCGTGATGCGATGGCGGTTTTAAGCGGAAAAAAAGTGCTGGTGGTCGATGACAACGCGTTCAACCTGGAAGTGGCCAGGGGTTTGCTGGAAGACCTGGGTTTGCTGGTGTTTACCGCCGAGAACGGTGAGCAGGCGCTTACCGCGGTCAACAACACACGGTTTGACTGCGTGCTCATGGACATGCAAATGCCGGTGATGGATGGAGTCACGGCCGCGCGCCAGATTCGCAACCAGCCCGCAACGGCCGATTTGGTGGTGATTGCCATGACCGCCAACGCGGGCCAGGACGACCAGAACCTGTGCCTGCATGCAGGCATGAACGAGGTGGTGACCAAACCGATCGACCCGGATCGCTTGTTTCTGGTGCTGGCGCGGTGGTTGCGCGCACCGCAGCAGTCCCGCCAGGCGGCGGCCACTGCGCCTGCGCCCTCGTTCTTCAGGCCCGTACTGCCCGATGCCGCAGAGCTGCCCGTATGGGATGAGGCCGCCTTGGCCCGCATTGTGGGCAACAACCCTGCCGCACATGCCCGTTTGCTGAACAAGTTCCGGCACACGGCGCACGAGGCCGTACTGGCTATTCAGAGCGGCGCCGCCGCCGGCCAGTGGGCGGCGGTGGCCGACCAGGCGCACAAGCTGAAGTCATCGGCGCGATCGGTGGGCGCCATGCAACTGGGCGCCCTGTGCGACACCCTGGAGCATGAGGGCCGTGGCAAGGATGCCGTTGCCTGCATGGCGCTGGTGCAGGCGGTGGGGCAGTCTTATGTGCAGGTGCAGGCCCACATTGGTGAGCCGCAGGTTGCCACGCAGATCAGCCCGGGCTGATGGTGATATCGGAACAAGGGTAGGCCACGCAGGGCAGGGCGTAACCCTCTGCCTTTTCTTCGGGGCTCAGGCCCGGCCAGTCCAGTTCGTAGCGTACCCGGCCGCTCTCGAGCTTGCCAATGCAGGTGCGGCAGGTGCCGTTGCGACAGGAGCTGGGCCAGTTGGCCCCACCCATCTCCAGGGCGAGCAGCAGGGTCTGGTTGCTTTGGGTATCCACCTGCCGGCCATCCGAGCAATCGGTGGCGGTGTACCAGGCTTCGGCGGTATGTTCTTGTGTCAGAGCGGGCCTCGTTTCTTCAGGCCTGGCCCAACATTTCCAGTGTGACCAGGGTAATGCCTGATTCTGTCACGCGAAAGCGCTTGCGGTCTTCCCGTGCATCCAGGCCGATGCGCGTGCCGGCCGGGATCACGCAGTCGGAGTCGATGATGCATTTCTTCAACACACAGTCCTCACCGATTTGCACATCGGGCAACACGATGCTGTCTTGCACCAGCGTGTGGCTGTCTACCCGCACGCCGGAATACAGCAGGGAGCGGCGCACCGTAGCGCCGCTGACGATGCAGCCGCCCGACACCATGGAGTCCAGGGCCATGCCACGCCGTTCGTCCGAGTCGAAGACAAACTTGGCCGGCGGGAGTTGCTGCTGCCAGGTCCAGATCGGCCATTGGCTGTCATACAGATTGAGTTGCGGGGTGACATTGATGAGGTCCATATTGGCTTCCCAATAGGCGTCCAGGGTGCCCACGTCGCGCCAGTAAGGGGGCTTGTCTGCATCGCCCACGTGGCTGTCGCAAAAAGTCTGGGCGAAGGTGCGGTAGCGTTTGACGCAATGGGGAATCAAATCCTTACCGAAATCGTGGCTGGACTTGGGGTCATCGGCATCGCGCTGCAGTTGCTCAAACAAAAAGGCGGCATTGAAGACATAAATGCCCATGCTGGCCAGCGCCGTGTCGGGCCGCCCCGCCAGGCAACGGGGTTGTGCCGGTTTTTCTTCAAAGTCCACTACCCGCTGTGTGTCGTCTACCGCCATCACGCCAAAGCCCTTGGCTTCTTCTACAGGCACCTCAATGCATGCCACGCTCAGATCGGCCTGGCGCGCGGCGTGGGCGGCCAGAATCCGGCCGTAGTCCATGCGGTAAATGTGGTCACCCGACAGCACCAGCACGTACTCCGGCTTGGAGGCCCGGATTTCACGCATATTCTGAAATACCGCGTCGGCGGTGCCTCGGTACCAGTGCGACTCATCGACCTGCTGCTGGGCCGGCATGATCTCGATGAACTCGCCCAGGCGCCCATCCAGAAAGCTCCAGCCCAATTGGATGTGGCGCACCAGGCTTTGCGATTTGTATTGCGTGGCCACCCCAACCTTGCGCACGCCCGAATTGACGCAGTTGGACAGGGTGAAGTCAATGATGCGGAACTTGCCGCCGAAGGGCACCGCCGGCTTGCTGCGCCAGTTGGTCAGGTCGTGCAGGCGGCTCCCGCGTCCGCCCGCCAGGATCATGGCAAATGTGCTGCGGGTGAGCTGGCTGACAAAGCGGGGATCGCGGGTTTTGGATGGGGTGGCAGCGGAGTGCGGACTGTGTGACATGGCAAATTCCCGGCAAAAAAATTGTCAAAGCGATGGGGCGTTCGCTTGTTGCCCCCGCTCGACTATGTTGCGGAACTTCACCAACTCACATGATCAATGTCAATAAAACGCGGGAATCGAGGGCCGGCGGGCGCCGGCCCCTAGCAGGCCAAAATTGCAGGCAGACGCTGCGAACCGGGCCTGCGGGCCGCTGCGCTACTCGTCGTGCAGGCGCGGCGTGGACAGGCCCTCGGCCGGCTCGCCGGTGTCGGGGTCGATCCAGTCGGCAATGCCGATCTCGTCTTCGGCTTCTTCCAGGGATTCGCCGGGTTCGGCTTCATCATCCGCATCGGGGTCAGCCGACTGCATGTCAGACAAGGCCTCCTCCATGCTGACGAAGGGGCCGAATTCCTCGGCGCCGTCGGGCGCCTGCCAGTAGTAGCCATCGGGTCGGTACACCACGGTCCCCATTTCGACTTCCGTGATGGCGTCGTCCTCTGCGGCGTTCATTGCATCCTTGAAGGATGGGACCTTGAGCGTGCTCATGCTATCGATCTTCCCTTGTGAGCCGGTTCAAACAATGGGAGCGCGCTTGGGCGCTTCCTTGGAGTGACTCTGCATTTTTTCCTTGTGGCGCATGACCTGGCGTTCCAGTTTGGCGGCCATTTCATCAATGGCGGCGTACAGGTCTGCATTGGAGGACTCGGCGAACAAATCGGCGCCCTTGATATGCAGTGTGCACTCGGCTTGCTTGCCGTCTTTTTCCTTGTGCTTTTCTACCGACAGGGTGACCTTGGTGTCAACGACATCTTCAAAGTGGCTGGTGATCTTGTCCAGCTTGGCTGTGACATAGGTCTTGAGTGCGTCGGTAACTTCGATGTGGTGTCCGCTGATGGTCAGTTTCATTTTTCTTTCTCCTAAAAAATCTGTCAGGGCGGTTGCCCGTTGGCGGCAGCGAGTGGCTCGGGTGGAAGCTCTTTTGCTACACCGTCGAAAGCAGCATAGCAGGTGCCTTATGCCGCCCGGGAATACAAGACCCGTGAGATGCGTGGGCTGTTGCAAAAGTTTGATCTTGAGCAAAAATGTATCACAGCAGGTGCGCTTTAGGATTGAATTTGGCCCTGCTTTGCTGCGCTTCAATGGGCTTTGCCAGAGGACATCGGGCTGTGCCATAGACCGGGACAGGCCGGCGGGTTTGTGTGCTGTACGCCGGCTGTGCGCTGAGCTTGGCATCAAACTTGCGCCGTTGCGGCCAGGTGTCACATTTTGAACACGCGAACCGCAAGAATAACGAGACGGAGATAGCCCCTGTGATGCGAACCGGATTGAAACACTGCCTGCTGCTGGGCCTGGCCTGCACGCAGCAGATAACCCTTGCTGCCACCTTGACCGTGGGCGTGCTGGGTATGCAGGACGATGCACGCTACCAACCCCGCCGGCTGGAACACAACTACCCCGGCCAGCCTGGCGGTCGTGCCCTGGAAGCAGCCGCGCTGTCGCTGGACGAGTCGGAGCCCGAGGTGGCGGCCGCAGGGCAAAAGCTGGTGGTGAAAAGCTTCATGGCCGCTAACGCAGCCGACCTGCCAAAAACCCTGGCCCAGATGAAGGCGGCCCGGGTGCAGTATGTGCTGCTGGATCTGCCGGATGATGCTATGAAAACAGCCCTGGCCAGTGCGCCGGCGGTCCTCGAGCCAGCCATTTTCTTCAACATTGGGTCCGGCCTGGACGAACTGCGCGGTGCTGGCTGCATGGCCGGCTTGTTGCATACCTACCCGAGCGAAGCCATGCGCGCCGATGCGCTGGCGCAGTATCTGGCGGCGCGCTCCTGGAGCCAGTCCCTGGTGCTCTATGGTCCCCGTGCCCAGGACAAACTGCAGCTGGATGCCTTTTTGCGTTCGGCCAAGCGCTATGGCGTCAAGGTCGCCAAGCAAACCGCCTTCAAGCTGTCCACCGATCCACGTGAACGCGAGCAAAGCAACGTGCGTTTGCTGACCAACGACAAGGCCTATGACGTGGTGGCGGTGATGGACAGCGATGGCGAATTTGCCCGCGGCGTGCCCTACAACACGCAATGGCCGCGCCCGGTACTGGGCGCCAACGGGCTGGTGGCCCTGGCCTGGCATCCGCAGTGGGATCTGAATGGCGGGCCGCAGCTGTCACGCCGCTTCGTGCGCGCCACCCACCGCCCCATGTCCGGTCAGGACTGGGCGGCCTGGGCGGCGGTGAAGGCCGTGGTCGGTGTGGTGACGACAAACCCCAGGTCTACGGTGCCGGAGCAGCTCAAGCTGCTGCGCAGCGGCCAGGTGGCGATCGATGGTTTCAAGGGGCCGCGCCTGACCTTCCGCGCCTGGGACGGGCAGCTGCGCCAGCCGGTGTTTCTGGGTCACGCCGATGGCGTGGCCGCCGTGGCGCCGTTTGAAGGCGTGATGCACCCCACCGAGGTGCTGGATACCCTGGGTTTTGACGAGAAGGAGAGCGCATGCAAAGCACGCCCCTGAGGCCCCCGGTGCCCTTGGCGCCACCTCCAGCGCCTACGCCACTGCTGCTGCACCTGGCGCGCGCGCTGCGCGCGGTGGTCGGGCGCGAGATGCTCAAATTTTTGCGCCAGCCCTCGCGCCTGGCTTCCAGCCTGGTGCGCCCGCTGCTGTGGTTTGTGGTTTTCTCAGCCGGCTTTCACAATGTGTTCGGCGTGGCCATCATCCCGCCCTACGAGACCTATGTGGAATACAAGGTCTATATGCTGCCCGGCCTCTTGGGCATGATTGCGCTCTTCAACGGCATGCAAAGCTCACTCTCCATGGTCTACGACCGCGAGATGGGGGTGATGCGCCTGCTGCTCACCGCGCCGCTGCCGCGCGGTTGGCTGCTGGCCTTCAAGCTGGTGGCCTCCACCGCTTTGTCCCTGCTGCAGATGCTGGTGTTTCTGCTGATCGCCCTGGCCTTCGGTGTGGAGGCCGATCTGGCCAACTGGCTGCTGGCGATTCCGGTGATGGCGCTGGGCGCCACCATGCTGGCCGCGCTGGGTCTGATGCTGTCGGTCTACATCAAGCAGCTGGAAAACTTTGCCGGCACCATGAACTTTGTCATCTTCCCCATGTTCTTCATCAGCACGGCGCTCTATCCGCTGTGGAAGGTGGAGGAATCGGGTGCCTTGTGGCTGGTGCAGATCGCACAGGCAAACCCGTTCACCTATGTGGTGGAGCTGATCCGCTTTGCGCTGCAAGGCCAGTTCAATGCCCAGGCGCTGGCCGTGGTGCTGGTTGGCTGCATCGTCTGTTTTGGTCTGGCCTTGCGCGGTTACGACCCGCAGCGCGGTTGGATCAAACAACGCGGTTGAGGGCTCCGGACCATGTGCTGCATGTTGCATCGGCTGCGAATCTGGCTTGTACTCCTGGGCCTGCTGTGCATGGGCGCGGCGCAGGCCGGCGTGATGACCCGGGAGTCCATGGCGCAGGCCTTCCCCGCGCCTTTGGTGGTGGGCGAGAAAGAGCGGGACCTGCCCGTCTGGCCGATCTTTGCGCAGGACCTCACCAGCACCTCGGTCGTTGCCTATGCCTTTGAGTCCATCGACTTTGCCGCCATCCCCGGCTTTTCCGGTACGCCCTTCAATCTGCTGGTGGCGCTGGACAAGGAGGGCAAGTTCATGGACGTCAAGGTGCTGTCGCAGCATGAGCCGGTGTTTCTGGATGGCCTGGGCCAGCAGCCCCTGTTCAAGTTTGTCGAGCAGTACAAAAACCTGTCGCTCAAGCAGAGCATCAAAATCGGTCTGAACCAGAGCAGTTCAGCCAAGGCCAATAGCGCCAACGTGTACATCGACGGTGTGGCCAAGGCCACGGCCTCGGTGCGCATCCTGAACCAGAGCCTGCTGGCCGCCTCGCTCAAGGTGGCGCGCGCCAA
Organism: Burkholderiales bacterium; assembly: GCA_947446855.1. Taxonomy (GTDB): domain Bacteria; phylum Pseudomonadota; class Gammaproteobacteria; order Burkholderiales; family Burkholderiaceae_C; genus Allorhodoferax. The sequence continues at coordinate 20,763 of CANFIH010000015.1, read as the reverse complement.
GATGGGCTACAGCACCGGTGCCGACCCGGACCTGATTGCCCGCATCCGCCCCGAGGTGTACGAGGCGCTGGACTGGAAGGGGCTGCTCAAGGCCGGTCTGGTCACGAAGAAGGTGTTCAAGAATTCCGAAGTGGAGGCGGCCTTCAAGGGCACGGTGGGCGAGGGGCTCGATGACGAAGCCCGCCGCGCACCGGATGCGCCGTTTGTGGAGCTCTACTTCGCCCACCTGAACGTGCCCAGTGCCGGGCGCAACCTGCTGCCCGCCCAGACCTGGGATTACATCCAGAAGCGCCTGGACCCGGGCGACCATGCCCTGTTGGTCATGGCCAAGGGGCGCTACGGCATCGTCAGCGAAGACTTTCAGCGCGGCACCGTACCGGACCGCCTGACGCTGAACCAGAACAAGCTTCCGCTGGAAATGCGTGATCTCGATCTGGACACCCCGCTGAATGTGCCGGACGATTTGCGCGACGCGCAGTGGCGCGTGTTCCGGGTGATTGCCCCGGCCGGCCTGGATCCCTCGCAGCCACTGGACTTTGAACTGCTGGTCAACCGCAGCAAGGGCCAGTTCATGCCCGAAGTGGTGAACAAGAGCTTTGCCTTCAGGGCACAGTTGCCCGACGACTATTTTCAGGCGGCCAGCTCCGACAGCAAGTCCTGGGTGCTGAGCTGGACCTCGCGCTGGTGGGAACTGGTCATCCTGGTCGCCGGCCTGGCCTTGTTGGCCTGGGCTCTGGGCAAACCGAAGTGGCTAACCGCCAGCCCGCAGCGCCTCAATCGCTTCCGCACCGGCTACTTGCTGTTCACCCTGTTCTTTATCGGTTGGTATGCACAGGGGCAACTCTCGATTGTGAATTTCACCGCCGTGATCCAGTCGGCGCTGGCGCAGCGCAGCCTGGCATTTTTCCTCTACGACCCGATGACGGTGCTGCTCTGGCTGTTTGTGGCCGTGAGCTTTTTCCTTTGGGGCCGTGGCACCTTCTGCGGCTGGCTCTGCCCCTTTGGCGCCTTGCAGGAACTGATCAGCCAAGTGACGCAGCGCCTGGGTCTGAAAGCCCTGCGCGTGTCCACCGCGCTGGACAGGCAACTCAAGCGCGTGAAGTACGGGGTATTGGCGTTCATCCTGCTGTCGGCCTGTCTCTCTGTCAGCTGGACGGACCGGCTGGTTGAGGTGGAGCCGTTCAAGACCAGTATCACGCTGAACTTCGTGCGCGCCTGGCCGTATGTGCTGTGGGCTGTGGCCACGGTGCTGCTGAGTGCCTTCTTCTACAAGGGCTATTGCCGCTACCTCTGTCCCCTGGGGGCGGGCATGGGCCTGCTGGGGCGCTTGCGCCGCTTCGACTGGATCGCGCGCCGCAGCGAATGTGGCCAGCCCTGCCAGCGCTGCCGCAGCGATTGCGCCTACCAGGCCATTGAGAAGAGCGGAAAAATCGACTACGAAGAATGCTTTCAGTGCATGGACTGTGTGGTCATTTACGAGAGCGAGACCTTGTGTGTGCCGCTCTACAACAACGCGCGCAAGACGGGGCCAGTGATTCCTATCGTCCCCGTGGGAGGTAAACCATGAAACGCAGAACCTTGTTGCAATGGGGCCTGGGACTGGGCGCTACGGCGGCGGCGGGCCTGGTGGCCTCCAGCACGACGGGCCCGCACGAGTTGGAATGGGTGAGTCGGACCTTGACCGCCATGGGGACGGCCATGACGCTGCAGGTGGCCCATGCCGACACGCTGGCGGCCATCGATGCGCTGGATGCGGCCGTGGCCGAGATCCGCCACATCGAGGACCAGATGAGCATGTTTCGCCCGGACAGCGCGATTTGCCGGCTCAACCGCAGCGGCGTGTTGCTGCACCCCCATCCCGACATGCTGGAAATCCTGCGCCTGGCCCAGCAGGTGGCGCAACGCAGCCAGGGCGCGTTTGATGTCACGGTGCAACCCCTGTGGCAGGCCTTTGAGAATGCCAAAAGCCTGGGGCGCTTGCCGACGGCCCACGAGGTGCAGGCCGCACGCAGATACGTGGGTTGGCGCGGTCTGCAGGTGACAGACGCTGCGGTGCGGCTGCAACGTCCCGGCATGGGCATCACGCTCAATGGCATCGCACAGGGTTTTGCCGCTGACAAGGTCAAGGCGCGTCTGCAAAGCCTGGGCATTGCACATGCACTGGTTGATGCCGGCGAGTGGTCTGCCCTGGGCCGGCCGGCGCACACCGGCGACTGGACCCTGGGCGTGGCCAATCCGCGCGATGCGCAGCAACGCGTCGCCGCGATTGCCTTGCAAGGGCGTTGTCTGGCCACGTCGGCCGATGACCAATGCATCTTCAGCCCCGACTTTGTTAACCACCACATCTTTGATCCCCACACCGGCTATTCGCCGCGCGATCTGTCCAGCGTGACGGTGATGGCCGCCAGCGCGGTGCGGGCCGACGCGCTTACCAAAGTATTCTTCATGGCCGGTTTTGCGCAGGCGCTGCCGCTGGCCCGGGCCTGGGACGTCGATGTGCTGGTGGTGGACAAACAAGGGCGCTGGCGTGCCAGTGCCGGTGTGCCATTGCGTCCGGTCTGAAGCGGCGCAGTTGCGCTGTTTCAAAATGCAACACTGTCACAGGCTGTAGCGTCCACGGCGCTGCCTGTGTTCACGTTTACCCTGAAATCATTTCCGGTTTGTAGTGAATAAATGTGCCGTTTGCTATTGGCACAGTCCTTGCGGAAAGTGACCTACGGGCCCTTGCCTTGCAAGCAGCAAAGCAGTCCGGAGTCACTTCCTTGGAAGTGGAAACAGCCAACAATTCGCCAGGAGACATACACGTGAAGAAAACACTATTCGCCCTACTCATGATGGCCGCCACAGCCCATGTGTCTGCGCAGGTTACCGACGCCATGATCACCAATGACGCCACCGACAACAGCTCTGTTCTGAGCTGGGGTATGGGCACACAAGGTCAGCGCTACTCGTCCCTGGACGCCGTCAACACCAAGACCGTCAAGAACCTGGTGCCAATCTGGTCCATGTCTTTCGGCGGTGAAAAGCAGCGCGGCCAAGAGTCGCAACCCCTGGTTTACAACGGCAAGATGTTTGTCACCGCTTCCTACTCGCGTTTGTTCGCCGTGGATGTGAAGACCGGCCAGAAGCTCTGGAAGTATGAGCACCGCCTGCCAGAAGGCATCATGCCTTGCTGCGACGTGGTCAACCGTGGCGCCGCCCTGTACGGCAACCTGGTGATTTTCGGCACCCTGGACGCCCAATTGGTTGCCCTGGATATGGACACCGGCAAAGTGGTCTGGAAAGAAAAAGTGGACGACTACGCCGCTGGCTACAGCATGTCCGCTGCCCCCCTGATTGCTGAAGGCCTGCTGCTCACCGGCGTGTCCGGTGGCGAGTTCGGCGTGGTCGGCCGCGTGGAAGCACGCGACCCCAAGACCGGCAAGATGGTCTGGAGCCGCCCCGTGGTGGAAGGCCATATGGGCTACCTCAACGGCAAGGAAAATGGCATCTCCGGTACCACCAACGCCACCTGGCCGGGTGAGACATGGAAGACCGGAGGAGCCGCCACCTGGCTCGGCGGCACCTATGACGCCAAGACCGGTCTGGCTTATTTCGGTACCGGCAACCCCGGCCCCTGGAACAGCCACGTGCGCAAGGGCGACAACCTGTACTCCACCTCCACTGTGGCGATTGATGTCAAGACCGGCAAGATTGTCTGGAGCTACCAAGGTACGCCCAACGACGCATGGGACTTTGACGGCGTCAACGAGTTCATCACCTTCGACATGGACGGCAAGCGCATGGGCGGCAAGGCCGACCGTAACGGTTACTTCTACGTGATCGACGCTACCAGCGGCAAGCTGGCCAACGCCTTCCCGTTCGTCAATGGCATCACCTGGGCCAAGGGCATCGACATCGCGTCGGGCCGTCCCAACTTCGTGCCTGAAAACCGTCCTGGCGATCCGGCAGCAGCCGGTGGCGACGGCAAGAAGGGCACTTCCGTGTTCGCATCCCCAGGCTTCCTGGGCGGCAAGAACCAGATGCCCATGGCCTACAGCCCCAAGAGCAAGATGTTCTTTGTGCCCTCCAATGAATGGGGCATGGACATCTGGAACGAACCCATCAGCTATAAAAAGGGCGGCGCTTACCTGGGTGCGGGTTTCACCATCAAGCCTTTGTATGACGACCACATCGGCTCCCTGCGTGCCTATGACCCCAAGACCGGCAAGATGGCCTGGGAAGTCAAGAACAACGCGCCTCTGTGGGGTGGCGTTCTGGCTACCGGCGGCGACCTGGTGTTCTGGGGCACGCCTGAAGGTTTCCTGAAGGCAGCGGATGCCAAGACCGGCAAGGTGCTGTGGCAATTCCAGACCGGCTCCGGCGTGGTGGCTCCTCCCATCACCTGGACGCAAGACGGCGAGCAGTACATCAGCGTGGTTTCCGGCTGGGGTGGTGCGGTTCCGCTGTGGGGTGGCGAAGTGGCCAAGAAGGTCAACATGCTGGAACAAGGCGGTTCCGTGTGGACTTTCAAGCTGCCTAAATCTTAATTAGCACTTTTTGTTAATCTGAGGGGGTGGGTACCGGCATGTTCGGCCACCCCCTTTTTTTGTCCTCAAAATACCATGCGCATTCTTCCCATTTCCCTGTTGCTGCTGTCCGGCCTGGCGCAGGCAGCAGACATGACTGCAGCAGAACAAGCTTCCGCCAAGGAACTGGCTCAAGCCAGCGGCTGCCTGAGTTGCCACTCGCTCACCGAAAAAATTGTCGGCCCGGCCTATGTCAAAGTGGCTGAAAAATACCAGGCTGACGCCGACGCTGTGGCCTCATTGGCGCAGTCCATTCAATACGGATCCAAAGGCAAGTGGGGCCGCATTCCCATGCCCGCCCACCCGTCCCTGAGCCCGGAGGACATCAAGACCCTGGCGACCTGGGTGTTGACCGTTAAAAAATGAGCAATCTGTCGGGTGTGCCACTCCATCGGCTGACCCGGCTTGTTGCCCTGTGCCTGCTCAGCTGCACGGGCGGCCTTGCGGTGGCACAAGACAGCGAGCGCAGCGACTGGCTGCGCAACCCGGCCATGGGCAACTACAAGGCCTATGCCGAATTCAAGATGGCGCATTACGACTTTGCGCGCACGGTCTGGCAAACGCTGGCCGAAGTCGGCAATGGCGATGCACTGTTCAATCTGGGTGTCCTGGCCGAAGACGGCCTGGGTGAGCCCGCAAACATGTCCAAGGCCGAAGCGCTGTACACCGCCGCAGCAAACTCCGGTAATTTCAAGGCCCAGTACCGTCTGGGCCTCCTGTACTTCGCCGGCACCCTGTTGCCGCGCGACACCGACAAGGCGCGCCTGTTTCTGAGTCTGGCCGCTGCCGATGGCGACAAGGATGCGCGGGCGATGCTGCTCCAGCTGGGGCAACCCCTGGCCCAGCCCACACCGCTGCAACAAGCCGAGTTGCTGGGCGCCAGCGGGCAGCATGAGCAAGCCGCAGCGCTTTACAGCAGCCTGGCCGATGCCGGCAACGCCACGGCCCAGACGCGCTTGGCCTGGGCTTACGAAGCCGGCCGTGGTGTGACCATGGATTTGCAGGAAGCTGCCCGTCGCTTTGAACTGGCGGCGCAGGCCGGCAATGCCGAGGCGCAATATGCGCTGGCGGTGATGCTGCGCACCGGGCGCGGACGGGTGGCTGATTTACCGCAAAGCGCCCGGTGGCTGGAGAAGGCCGCCGCGCAAAACCATCCGGCCGCCATCGCGGCACAGGTTTCCGAAAGCAAGCAGTAAGCGGTGGGGCAACGCCGCTGGTGCGGCGCGCTCCCAACCAGGTTGGCTGAAGATCAGCCCCAGACGTCGGCGGGCAGCAGGGCTTTCTTGCGGTAAATCGTATTGCGCGAAACACCCAGCATCTTGGCCGCCACCGAGACATTGCCCCCGCTGGAGCGTAGGGCTTGCGCCATGGCGTCCAGTGCCACATTTTCCAGTTTGGTGGATTCAAAGCGAAAGGCGGTGGGCTCGCGCAGGGCCTCTTTGAGGGGTTCGGAGGCCACCTGGCTCAGATCGACCTCGGTCAGCGTGGCGCGTGGCAACACCATTTCGGTCATCTGCACCTCGTCCATGAAGTCGTCGGGCAGGTGCTGCAACTGGATGTCTTCGGTGCAGCCTGCCATGACCACCGCGGTGCGCAGCAAATTGAACAGCTGGCGGAAGTTGCCGGGCCAGGGGAACTGGTGAAACAGTGACATCACTTCCGCCGAGATACCCACGGGCGTGGCAGAGTGGCAGACGCTGGCCAGAATTTTGCGCGTCACTACCTCCAGATCGTGGCGCTCCCGCAGGGCCGGCAGACGCACCACCAGGCCATTGAGCCGGTAATACAAATCCTCACGGAACTCACCCCGGGCAATCATTTCCTTGAGGTTCTTGTTGGTGGCGCAGATGACGGCCACATCCACTTCCACCTCTTTGCCGGCGCCCAAGGGGCTGACCTTGCGCTCCTGCAAGACGCGCAGCAGGCGCGCCTGCAAGTGCTTGGGCATGTCGCCGATTTCATCCAGGAACAGGGTGCCGCCATTGGCGAACAGCACCTTGCCCACCGAGCCCTTGCGTTTGGCGCCGGTGAACGCACCTTCCTCGTAGCCGAACAGTTCCGACTCGATCAGTGTCTCGGGAATCGAGGCGCAATTGACCGAGACAAAATTGTGACCGGCGCGTGGCGAGTCGTTGTGGATGGCTTGGGCCAGCAGGTCCTTGCCGGTGCCGGTTTCGCCCAGGATCATGACCGGAATGTCGCGGCCGCGAATCTTGTACAGCTTTTGGATCACCGCAGAAACCTGCGGGTCCCCGGTGTCGAGGTAGCGCAGGCTGGACAGGGATTCCTTGTGCCCCACCGGTTTGGTCTCCGCTTGGGGGCGGGCTTCGGGTGCGGCGGCTTTGGCGGGCATTTCGACAGCCTCTTTCTGCTGCTGAAAGTCCATGACATCGAAGGGGCGGCGCATCTTCATATCGCTCAGGCAGCACACCGTGACGCCGTTGTGCAGGCATAGCGTTACCGGGCGTGTGCCGGCCGCACGGATACGGTCCAGAAACTGCGAAATGGCCGCGCCGAACAGGGAGGAAAACGTGTGGGCACCCAGCGCGTTGATGGACAAGCCCAGCTGAAATTGCGCACTGCGATTGGCCGTGACAAAGCGCCCCTCCGGATTGAAGACGGCAAGGCCCTCCATCAGCGTGCCCAGAAACTCCGCCCGCGTATGAAAGCGCACGATGATTTCCTTGGCAAACACGTCGGAAAACATGTGGTTCTCAATCATCTGCGCTGACATGCGGGCCAGCGCCATGGTGTGCTGGTGGTAGCTGCGGTGGTCTCCGGTCACATCCAGCGCGCCAATCACTTTGCCAAACGGATCAAAAATCGGGGTGCAGGAACAGGTCAGAAAGCGGTTGGCCTGCAAAAAGTGTTGTGCACCGTGTACCACCACCGGATGCTCCTCGGCCAGTGCCGTGCCAATCGCGTTGGTGCCCTTGTTCTTCTCTGACCAGTCCACGCCCGGCTTGAGGGCTACTTGCGCGGCTTTTTCCAGGAAGTCATCGTCACCCAGCGAATGCAGAATCATGCCGCTGCGTGCCGTCAGCAGCACCATGCTCTGGGTGTTGGCGATCTGGTGGTACAGCGTTTCCATGATGGGCGCTGCGTGCTGGAACAGGAAGCGGTTTTCCTCCAGTGCCTGGTTCACCTGGCCGCGCGCCGCGGTGGCGTAGTCGGGTGAGTCGACCTCGCGCAAGCCAAAGGCCTGGGAGCGTTGGTGGGATGTCCCTATCAGGCTGACGTGCTCGGGACTGTCAATAGGCAGGCCGTTCAAAGGCACGTAAGGCTTGTCGCTCGCTCCTGCGAGGCTGTACTGGTTCATTGTGTCTCCGGCAATCACGTGTTGAAGTCCTGCGCTGTTCTCATCCAGATAGCGTATGCCGCCAAAAGCGGATGCACCAGCGGGACTGCCCACGTGATTTTTTGTTTGGGGGATCTTTGACATTCATTCTGCTCCGTTTTGTAGCAACATTCAATTGGGAGCAATATGTGGGCCGCTACAGGGTCCGTGGTTGCGTCAATTTGTCACATTGGCACATGGCAAGGTGTTTTTTTGCTGGCGCGATATTTGCAGAATGACTGGCATTCGCAACACTTGGGTCGAGGTAGACAACACCATGAAATCATTCTTTCGTACACACCGCGTTTGGATCGCTGCCGGCTTGGCAGCCTGCATGTCACTGGGCAGCGTCGTCGCCATCGCGCATGGCGACGTGGTGCCGCAATCTGTGGACACGCACACACTGCCCCAACTCGGAGACAAGTGGCTGGAAAACAATCCCTACTCCACTGGCGAAGCGCACAAGGAAGCGCTGCGCATCGGCACCTCGGCCTACAACCAGAACTGCGCACGTTGCCACGGCCTGGAGGCGATTTCCGGCGGCGTCTCGCCCGATCTGCGCAAACTGGACAACGATTGCATGAGCCTGGGCAGTGATGAAAAGAAGCTGGCCTGCTTCCAGGAAATCAACGATTACTTTGTTTCCACCGTGCGCCGCGGCCGTGCCCGTGACGGCCGTGTTTACATGCCTCCGTTTGAAGGCATCCTGACACAGGAAGCCATGTGGTCTATCAAGACCTATCTGGAAACCCGCCGCGAACCCTGATAAGTTCAACGCTCTTGGCAGAGCGTGCTGCCAACCCGTAGAAATCAATCAGGAGACTAGATGAATCGTCGTGCTCACCCGCAGGCTGCGGGTCTCATTCCCCGCAGAACCTTTCTGGCTGCTGCCTTGCCCCTGGCCTTGCCCGGATTGGCGCAGGCCCAGGAAAAAAGCGCCATGGAGAAGATCCGTGCCAGTGGCGTGTTGAAGATCGCGCTGTACAAAGACAACGAGCCCTACTCCGACGGCACCATGGCCAAGATGACCGGACTGGATGTGAGTCTGGGCCAGGCACTGGCCAAGGCCTTGCAACTCAGTCCGTCGTTCCTGCCCTTTGATGCCGGCGAGAACATGGGCGACGACCTGCGCAACATGGTCTGGAAGGGCCATTACATGGGCTATGGTCCGGCCGACGTCATGCTGCATGTGCCGGTGGACAAGTACTTCATGGGCGAAAACCGCCAGGCCTTCATCTTTGCGCCCTATGTGCGCGAACATCTGGTCGTGCTGTCCAATGCCAAGGTGCTGGATTCGGTGCGCAGCCCGGAAGACCTGAAGGGCAAGAAGGTCGCGGTGGAGCAGGGCACGGGTGCCGCCAGCGCCATGATGGGCTATGGCGGCGGTTTGCTGAGCAGCAATGTGTCGATTTTCAAGAGTGGAGTGGAAGCGGCCAACACCGTGCTGCTGGGCAAGGCCGAGGCGGCCTTTGTCTCACTGGCGCAGGCCGAGGCCGCCATTTTCCAGATGAAGCTGGACCGCAAGGACTGGGCCTTCTCCAAACTCAATATGCCCGGCGTGCCGCCCAACGGATGGCCTTTGGGCATGGCCGTCAAGGCCGACAGCAAGGAACTCGCCACGCTGCTGGACAACGCGCTGGACGCGATGCGCGCCAGCGGTGAGCTGCTGGCGATGTTCCAGTCACACGGCCTGACCCTGGCCGCCCCCTGACCTAATTGACCAGAATGGTGTGGGGCTCGCGCCCCACCGGTACAGTTTTCAGGGCCTTGCGGCTGGCGGTGTCGATGATGGTCATGTCATCCGACATGCCGTTGGCCACGTAAAGCCGTGTGCCGTCCGGACTCAGCGTCAACCCCCAGGCGCGTTTGCCGACCAGCGTCAGGCCCTTGACGGCGCGGCTGGCAACGTCGATTTCGGCCACGTGGTTGGCGCGTCCCAGCGCCACCCACACAGTCTTGCCATCACTGCTCATGGTCATGCCCACGGGGGTGATGTCGGAGTTGCGCATGCCCTGCACCTTGAAGGCAAGCGTCTGCTTGAGCTTCATGGAGGTGGTGTCAATGATGCTGACGCTGGCGCTCAATTCATTGGTCACCCACAGTTCACTGGCGTCGGGGGAGAGGGCAAAGCGGCGCGGCCGCATGCCCACTTTCACCTGCCCCACCACCTTGCGTTTTTCCACATCAATGCGGTAGACCGTGCTGGCCACTTCGGAGGTGGCGTACACCGTCTTGCCATCGGCCGTGGCCAGCACGCCTTCGGGTTCGGCGCCGGTCTTGACAGAAAAAACCTGCTTCTTGCTGGCTACGTCGTAGGCGGCGATCAGGCTGCCGTCCTCGATCGACACATAAGCGGTCTTGGCATCGGGTGAGAGTGAAAATATCTCCGGGCTTTCCCCGGTGGGAATGTGGTCCAGCATCTTGCCGCTCTTGAGGTCGATCACCCCGAGCTCATCGCTGTCGCCGCAGGCCGTCATGATTTGCTGCTTGTCGCGGGCCCAGGCCATATGGCGCGGGCGCTGGCAGACGGCAATGGTGCGGATGATCTTGCCGTCGGCATCCATGTGCAGGATGGCATTGTCTTTTTCGCTGCTGACAAACACGTCGGCATGGGCCGTCAGGCTCTGGGCCGCCAACAACAGGGCGGCACTGGCCAGCAGGGTGCGGGAAAAATGGATTGGCATGGTGGTCTCGCTCTGGTGTGTCACAACGACATGTTTATGACAACTGCGCAATATATATGCCAATACGCGTCACCCGCATGGCACACCGTGACAGGCACGGAATCTGCTGCACAGCGGTAGACTCCAACGCCTATGACACGACCTGAACCAACCGAACAAGCCACCCCGGTATTGATTGCTACCGCGCTGCAAAAATCCTATGGCGCCAAGGTGGCGCTCAAGTCTGTCAGCATCTCGCTGTACCCCGGACAGTTCGTGGCCTTGCTCGGCCCGAATGGGGCCGGCAAGTCGACCCTGGTGCAGTTGCTCAGCGGCCTGTTTGTGCCCGACAAGGGCGATTTGTCGGTGCTGGGTTTTGACATCCGCAAGCACGCACCCAAGGCGCTGGCCGGCCTGGGCGTGGTGTTCCAGCAGTCCTCGCTGGACCTGGACCTGAGCATCCGCGCCAACCTGCTGTTCCACACCGATCTGCATGGCATGGCACGCAAGACCGCGCAGGAGCGCATCCAGGCCGGACTGGAGCAGCACGGCCTGTCGGGGCAAGAGGGTACTGCGGTGCGCTCCCTGTCCGGCGGCAACCGGCGCAAGGTGGAGCTGATTCGCGCGCTCCTGCACCAACCAAAATTCTTGCTGATGGATGAAGCCACCGTGGGGCTGGATCCGGCCTCGCGCCATGACCTGATGCGCTCGGTGGAAGCCCTGGCCAAGGCCGGTGAAGTGGCCGTGTTGTGGGCGACCCATCTGGTGGACGAGGTGGCCAACGCCGACCGCGTGTTGGTGCTGAACCAGGGCGAGATCGTGTTTGATGGTCTGCCTGCCGAGCTCATCGCGCAGTCCGGTGGTCTGAGTCTGGAGCAGGCCTTCCTCAAGCTGTGCCCGCAGGCGTCAGGCAAGGGCCGCGCCGCGACCTGAGTCGCCCACTGCGCGGGCGCGCCGGCGCAAAGTCCTTGGCGCCGCCTTTTTGTAAGCACAGGTAAACACAGCCTTGCATGTCGCCCTGGCCCCTTCATTTCCCTGGGAATGCGTCGAAGTACAGGAACACAACCACACTTTGAGGGGGCACCATGGGCAGCATTGACGGTCTTTCCATTTCCATTTCTTTACAGCAGACGGCTCAGGCCGCGCCCAGCCAGCCAACCCGTGCCGGGCGCGCGGCGGATCAGGATGGCGATGACGACGGCGGCGCGCGTGTGCCCCACGGGCATGGGCACGGCGATGCGCGCGGACAGGGTTCGCTGCAAAATGCCCTGATGCAGGCGCTGCAAAGCCTGGGTCTGACCGGCAGCACGGCCGGCACCACAACCGCTCCGACCGATACCACCACTTCCACCACTTCGACGGCTACCAGCAGCACGACGCCAGCACCCGGCGCAAGCGCATCCGACCCGGTTGCGTCGCCCGGCAATGCCGTTTCAGCCGCCGACACTCTCAAGGCCGACACACTTAAGGCCGACATTCGCAGCTTCATGCATGCCTTGTTTCAGGCCGTGCGCGCAGCCCAATCCGTTGCGCCGGGCACCAGTACCACCGCCGAGAGCGCCGGCAGCACGCCCGTTGTCGCTGACGGCGGAGCAACACCTGCGCCTGGCACGAGCGCCCCCAGCATCACCATCCAAATCAACATCGGCACGCAAGCCACCTTTGGCGGGCATTCCCGTTTTGGTGAGCACCAGGGGCGGCACACGCAATTTGCCGGCGGCCTGGGCGCCGTGATCAGCCAGGCCAGTAACAACCAGGCCCCCACGCCGTTGCAGGATGCTTTTGCCAAGGTGCTGGCGGATCTGCAGCCGGCTGCGCCCGCCAGTGGAGCCAACGACGCTGGCGGCACCGGCACCGGCACCGGCACCGGCACCGGCACCCAGGTAACGCTGCAGGCCTTGCTGACCCAGTTGCAGCAGAACCTGGGCTATGGCGCTGCGGGCAGTGCCTCGCCACTGGGCAATAGCGTCAACACCGTGGTGTAGTCGCAGGCTCAGCCGAGCTAGTCCACACGGCCCTTGAGCAGGTCCGGGTGGCGTTGCATCAGTTCCTGGGCCAGGGCTTGCACCGCGGGCGAATCCAGGCCGCGCGGCCTGGCCACATCCAGCGGCAGTTCCAGCGCGATATGCGCGGGTCCGGCGCTGAGGAACAGCACCCGGTCGGCCAGGCACAGCGCCTCCTGCAGGCTGTGCGTCACAAACAGCACCGTGGCCTGTGTGCCCTGCCAGAGTTCCAGCAGATGCGCGCGCAATTGATCTGCCGTGGGCGCGTCCAACGACTGAAAGGGCTCGTCCATCAGCAGCAATTGCGGCGCCACCAGAAAGGCGCGCAGCAGGGCCACGCGCCGCTGCATGCCGCCCGAGAGCTGGTTGGGAAACAGGTTCTCGCAATCCTTCAGGCCCACGCGCTCCAGGGCCCCGGCCAGTCGGGCCCCGCTGGCCGTCTGGTCCACCAGGGCCAGGTTTTGTGCCACGGTCAGCCAGGGCATGAGGCGCGGCTCCTGGAACATGTAGCCGACCCGGGCCGCCTCAGGCAGTTGCAGCCGGCCTTCAAAGGCCGTGTCCAGCCCGCTGATGATTTTCAGCAAGCTGCTTTTGCCTGCACCGGAGGGGCCGACGATGGCCACGAACTCTCCCGGGCGAGCAGTGAAGTGCAGGTCCTGGATGGCGCAGTGGCCGTTGGCAAAGCGCTTGCTGTGGATGGCAACCGACAGTGTCATGTGCGCCACCGGTTCAGACGGTTTTCCAGCGGCCGCAGCAGGGCAGCTTCCAGAAAAAAGATCAGCGCAGAAAACGCCAGCGTGTAGGCCAGGATGCTGGTGATGTCAAAGAAGTGGAAGAAGCTGCCGATCTGAAACCCCACGCCATCGCTGCGGCCCAGCAACTCCACCACCAGCACGATCTTCCAGATCAGCGCCAGGCCGTTGCGTGCCGAGCTGAACAGATAGGGATAGAGCTGCGGCAGATAGACCTTGAAAAAACGCGCGCTGCGCGACAGGCGGTAGACCTGCGCCACCTCCATCAGGTGGCTGTCGACGGCGCGCGCGCCCTCGCGCAAGTTGATCGCCACCATGGGGATTTTGTTGACCACGACGGCCAGGATGGCGGCAGTCTCGCTCAGGCCAAACCAGATGTAGCACAGGATGGTGGTGACCAGGGCCGGCACGTTCAGTCCCAGAATCAGAAAGCTGTCCAGCACCCGGTCCACGCGCCGCGAGCGCCCCATCAAAATGCCCAGGCCCACGCCCAGCAGCATGGCCAAACAGAAACTGATGGCCACGCGGGTAATGGTTTGCCCCAGATGAAACGGCAAGTCGCCGGAGCGGACTTCGCGCAGCAGCACCTCAAACACCGCCAGCGGCGTGGGCAGCACCCGGCTATGCGCCTGCATGGCGACCAGTTGCCAGAGCAGGGTCAAGGCCAGCAGCGGCCAGACGCGCGACCAGGCGCCCGAGGGCGCGTCGGGCGCGGAGTTCAACTTTTCGGACATGCAGGCAACTTGAAGCCACTCCAGAAGGTGCCGTCCGACAAGCCCTTGGACTTGCCCACCAGTTTCTCGCCACCGGTTTCGGCCAGTATCTTGAACACGGTGGCCACGCCGGATTCGTAGTCGGCGTCGGCGCAAGTGGGTATGCCGCTGCGATAGCCGGTCTTGAGTGCCAGAAAGGTGGCGTTGTCTTCGGCGCGCATCAGGGGCTTGAGCCGCTCCCACTCGGCATCGCTTTTGGCCATCAGGGCTTTGGCTTCCATGGAGGCGGCCATGAAGCGCTCCATGGTTTGCGGATTCTGGTTGGCCCAGTCTTCGCGGAACACCCAGCCGATCAGGGGAATCGGTTTGTCCACGCCCAGGCCGGCCAGGATTTCCGGCAGCTTGATCAGGGGGCGCATGCCATTGGCTTCGAGTCGGGCATCAAAATGCCAGACATTGAGCGCAGCGTTCACCTGGCCGGACAGCGCCAGCTCATTGAGCAGGGGCGGCGCGGCATACACCGGCTTGGCGGTTGCTCCCAGGTCCATGCCGTATTTCTTGTGGGCAAAGGCGCGCAGCAGCAACCAGGTTTTGTCCGTGGGGCCGCCACTCACGCCTATGGATTTGCCTTTGAGATCGGTCAGGCTGCGCAGTCCGCTGTCAGCCTTCACCATCACCGAGCCCACCGCGTTGGAGTAGGGCGTAAAGGTATAGGCACTGCCTTCGGCGCGCTGGCGCGTGACCCAGATCCAGTCCGACACGATCACATCCACCGCGCCGCCCTGCAGGGCCACGGTGGAGGCATCGCCCGAGGCCAGCGGCACGATCTTCAGATTCAGGCCGCGCTTTTGTGCCAGTTTGTTGGCCTGCATCACGTCCAGTTCCCATGCCACTGTTCCAAACTGGAGCACTCCCACGCGCAGTGGCACACCACTGGCATCGGCCGCAGGCGCCGTGGTGGCTGTCAGGGCCATCAATACGCCGAAAAGAAGGGGGATCAAGGAGCGCAGGAACATGGAAAAGGGCTGGCACCCGCAGGTGTTGTCTCGAATGGTTAGAAGTTAACACAGCAACCGCAAGTGGCGTGCCAAGCCAGACTCCCTCAGCGAATCAACAGCCGCTCTATCCAGCGCGCGCCGGTCGGCACGTCGTCACGCAGCGCCGCGTTGTAGGGCGGGGTGGACAGGTCCTCGGGTGGCGCACTGATCAGGTTCAGGTCCACCGCCTGCGGTGTGCCCACCAGGCCGGCCTCGTCGCGTTCAAGCCGGTAGTACAAGCCATTCCACAACTTGGCGCCGAAGTCCCTGGGCTGCTTGAACAGGAACAGCAGGCTGTGTTCCAGCCAGGCGAAGCTGCTGGCGGAAACCACGGCCGGGTTCTTGTAGGGGTAGGGCACGTGGCACATCACCTCGTCTGCGCCTTCCAGGCACTTGAACTCTTTCATCGACAGAAAGTGATCCGTGAAGCGCGCATGGTCCATGTGCAGGGTGAAACCGGTATTGCCGTCGGGCTGTGGTTTGAAGTCAACCGTGCCAATCGGGATGAGCTGTTGGTCCCGGGTCATCGCGCTGATGCGCTTGGTGCCGGACAGGTCCCAGGCCATGGCCGGTGCCAGCATGGCCAGCAGAGAGAGAAAGGCCAGCACGCGGCAGTGGCCGCACAGTGTTTGGAAAAGGGTTTGCATTGTTTTTATGTCCTTATCGTGAATCGCCTGCAGGCGACAGTGGGGTAACCACCTTTATTGTTGTGCCCCCCTTGAAGCAGCTTGCATGCCAGAGCCCACGCAGAACACTGCGCCCGGCGCGAACTTACGGTTGCAGAACGATGGTGACCAGGGCAGAGGCGTCTTCCAGCGCCGTCACGCTGTGTGGCACCTGTCCCCGCAGGAACATCAAATGGCCGGCCTGCAGCAGCGTGGGCTGACCATCCACTTCGACATTGAGCCGGCCCTCTATGCACTGGATGGTGACTTCCCCGGACAGCTTGTGCGCGGGCATCGACTTGCCCGCCGGCAGCACCAGGCGCATCACCTCCAGTTGCGTGGATTTGAACAGTGCCAGCGTGCGCTGCTGGCTCAGGTCTGAGCCAAAGGGTGTCACCTGGATCGGTTCGCCCGATTGGGCGTGGGGTAGAGACATGGTGTGCTCCTGATAAGTACCGCAGGCTCACGGTTATACCGCAGCATCCAGAGCTTCGTCAGGGCCGAAGCCAGCAACACCGTGTCCACCCCATGCGGAACGGTTTTGGCTGCGCGACCCCGCACCCATGGCAGGCCGCGCAGGCTGGCCCAGGCGCGCACCGCAAAGCCCAGGCCGGCCAGCACCACCGCCGTCTGGTGCAGCATCTTGACGCTTGCAGGCCGACCCGTCCTGATGCAGGAGTTGCAGCGACGGCAGCAAGCCGAGTTGCAAAAACTGCATGCGCTGGGTGCTGACGGCACTGGCCAGCCAGCTCTCATCGGGGTCGCTGATCAGGGACAGCGCCTGGTTCCAGTGCCGTGTCACGTTGTCAATATTCGTTTCCATCTCGGCCAGTTGCTCGGCACCGATGCCAGGGGGCTGCAGTGGCCGGAACGATGCCGGAAAACTCCAGCAAACACAGCAGCATGGCTGTCAGGTAGGCGCAGCACAGCACAGCACTACGGTCGCTGGTTTTGCGAGGCTTCTTTTCATGGGGCGGTTGCGCTGCACTTTGCCGGGGGAATAGGGTCGGGTGCTTAAGGTGCCGCAACCCGGGGCTTTCGGGAGGCCGGCATCTGCACCTTCTGGTCGGCCGGTGCCACCAGGTCGGCCAGCGTCACGCCGTCCAGCACCGCCAGATAGCTATTGGTCGCCTGGTGCAGCACGCCCTTGAGCCGGCAATGCAGACTCAGACAGCACTGGTTGCTGCTGGGCTCGAAGCACTCCACCATGGCGAAGTCGGTTTCGGTTTGGCGCACCACCTCGCCCACGTTGATTTGTGAAGCCGGCCTGGACAGGCGCATGCCGCCGCCGCGTCCGCGTGTGGTCTCCAGCAGGCCCTGGGCGCCCAGCTGATGCACGATCTTGGTCAGGTGGCTGCGTGAGATGCCATGGCCCTCGGCAATCTCGGTAATCGTCACCAGCTGGTCACGCAGCTGGCAACTGGCGCAATACATCAGCACGCGCAGGGTGTAGTCGGTCCACTGGGTCAGGCGCATGGCATGAAAGGCTTCTTGGATAAAAGATTCATTTTGCATGAATTTTATCCAATACAATACATTCATCTTAAATGAACCTTTGAAGGATTGAATGCCATGAACGCTCGCCTGCAAACCACCCAGCCCGCTGACTTTGTGCTGGATGCCGGACAATCTCTTGGTTACATCGCGGTGCAGTTGCCCGGTGCCACTGCCGTCTTTCGTCGCCTGAAGCTCGACTTTTGCTGCGGTGGTCAAGTCAGCCTGCGCCAGTCGGCTGCTGACAAGGGCCTGGACCTGGATGCCCTGTTGGCCGAGCTGGGCGGGTTGCAGCACGCGGACCAGCCTGTGCTGCACAGCGAACCCGCAGCCTTGATTGAACACATCCTGAGCCGTTACCACGCGGTGCACCGCGCCCAGCTGCCTGAATTGGTGCGCATGGCGCGCCGGGTTGAAGCCGTGCACCGCGAGCACCCCCTGGTGCCCGCCGGCCTGGCCGAGTTGCTGGAGGCGGTGGAGCAGGAACTGCTGCAGCACATGCACAAGGAAGAGGCCATTCTGTTTCCCCTGCTGCTGGCCGGCGGCAACGCTGTGGCCAGGCGGCCCATTGGCATGATGCGCGCCGAACACATCCACCATGGCGCCATGGTGGACCGTCTGGCCGAGCTGACGCACAGCGCCACACCGCCCCAGGGCGCCTGCAATACCTGGCGCGCGTTGTACGCCGGCATTGCCCAGCTCAATGACGATCTGGTGAACCACATCCATCTGGAAAACAACCTGCTGTTCACGCAGTTTGATCAGCCCCAGCCCGCGCCGTCGCCCTGTTGCGGCAGCTGCGGCGGTTAGGACCAGGCCTTGCGCCGGTAATGCGTACGCCAAAGAATGCCCCTCCCATGGCCACACTGATCACGATAGCGGAAGCACCGCGCCCCCCGCAAACCCCCGCCTTCGCCCTGTGGGCGCTGGGGTTCAGACCCTTTTACTGGCTGGCCAGCATCTTTGCGGCCCTGTCGATTGCGCTGTGGGGGCTGCAGTTGTCCGGCCTGCTGGCGCATGCCTATTTGCAGGGCCCGCTGTGGCATGCACATGAAATGCTGTTTGGCTTTACCTTGGCGGTGGTGGTGGGCTTTCTGCTGACCGCCGGTCGCAACTGGTCGGGGCAGGCTACGCCCACGGGCGGGTGGCTGGCTGCACTGACGGCGCTGTGGCTGGCCGGTCGCATCCTCGTGCTCACTCCGTATGGCTGGGCCGCCGCGCTGGTGGGCTGCGCCTTCCCGCTGGCCGCTGCGGTGGCCTTGGGCATTCCCTTTTACAAGGCACGTAACAGGCGCAACTATTTCTTTGTTGGGCTGCTGGTGCTGATGGGGCTGGCGCAGTTGGGTGTGCATCTGAGTGCTTTGGGTGTCGTGCAGTTGCCGGCTTGGGCCGGCATTCAACTCGGGCTGGATGGCATGCTGTTTGTCATGGCCGTGATGGCCGGCCGTGTCACCCCGATGTTCACCAACAACGGCGTGCCCGGCGCCCGGGCCACGCGCCATCCACAGGTGGAAAAGCTGGCCTTGGGCCTGGTGCTGGCCTTGCTGCTGGCCGACCTGCTGCAGGTCAGCGCGGGGGCATTGGCCCTGCTGGCGCTGGCGGCGTCGGTGGCACACGGCGTGCGCTGGTGGCTTTGGCAGCCCTGGAAGACCTTGCGCGTGCCGCTGGTGTGGGTGCTGCATATGGCCTATGCCTGGATACCGGTGCACCTGCTGCTGCGCGCACTGGCCGCCTTGGCGTGGGTGCCGGCCTCAGCCGCCACCCACGCGCTGACCGCTGGTGCCATCGGGTGCATGGTGATGGGCATGATGACGCGCACCGCGCTGGGTCACACCGGCCGCTTGCTGCGTGCCGGGCCGACCGAGCTGGTCTGCTACAGCCTGGTCGGGTTGGCGGCCCTGGTGCGGGTGTTTGTGCCCCTGATGTTTGCGGCATGGACCTTGGATGCGCTGCTTCTTGCCTCGGCCTTGTGGTCCTGTGGTTTTGGCTGGTATGCGTTTCGCTATGGGCCGATTCTGAGCCGGGCCAGGCCGGACGGACATCCCGGCTAGGCCGGTGGCCCCGCGCCCGCCCGCGTCAGTACCTTGAACGTCGCGCGACTTTGGCTGCGTTGTTGGCTGGCAGGGCCCTTGGGCGTATGCGGGCCGGTTTTGTTGCAATATGAGACCGATGCTGGCGGAGTTGATGTAGGTCATGACTTTCGGGGGCTAAGCGCAATAGCCTTGGCAGAGGGTATTCATGTCATCACCCACTAATAACCAGGAGCATTTATGAAGTTTCGTTTGTCCGGTCTGTTTGGTCTGATTCTTTCCATGGGCTTTGTTCTGCTGCCGCAGGTCCACGCGCTGGACGCAAGCAACCCCCAGCATCTGGGTTCGACCGAGCGCGCCAAGGCCGGGCGGGCCACTGAGTTGCTGGATGCCGCTGTGGCCTATCTGAAACGCAACGGACCGGAGAAGGCTTTTGAGGCCTTCAACGTGCAGCAGGGCACTTTTGTCTATGGTCCCTACTACGTGTATGTGGTGGGCCCCGACGGTTTCCTGTATGCCAATGGCGGCAAGCAGATGTCGCTGGCCGGGCACAACGTGCTGGACCTGCGCGACGCCGCCGGCAAACCCATGATCCGCGATCTGATTGCAGCGGCCGAGCAGAGCCCCAATGGTGCCATTGAGTACCGCTGGCTCAACCCGGAAGAGAATCACATCGACGTCAAGATCGGCATGTACTCCAAGGTCGACAAATACATTGTCAGCGTGGGCTACTACACATCGCGCGCCACACAGAAGGAGGCTCAGGCCCTGCTGGATCGGGCTGTGGATTTTCTGAAGCAAAGCGGCGGCGAAAAGGCTTTTGCCGCGTTTAACAACCCGCAAGGCGGTTTCGCCCATGACGATGAGTACGTGTTTGCCATTGGCCTGGAAGACGGCCGCTACCGCGCCTCGGGCGCCGCACCCCAGCTCAACGGCATGGATGTGCGCGGGCTGAAAGACGCCGCTGGCAAGTCGCTGTTTGAAGACATGATTGCGCTGGCCAAGACCAAAGGCAGCGGCACCGTCGAGTATGTCTGGCGCAACCCGGCCACCAACGCCGTGGAGAGCAAACACACGCTGATTCAGCGCGTGGGTGATGTGGTGCTGGGCGTGGGCTACTACACGAAGTAACGCGGGTGCATAACGCTGCGCCCAGGGGCAAGGCCTGGCGCAGCACAATTCGGTCAGGCCGCTAGGCAGCACAGGGCACGGATATTGCGTGACCTGCCTTTGCATGCGTCCGGCCGCTCCGGTTTCGGGCGATTCATTCACCATCATCGTCTCTTGCCATGAAAAAAATCCGCAGCATCCTGGTAGCCAACCGCAGCGAAATCGCCATCCGCGTCCTGCGTGCCGCCTCCGAGATGGGCATACGCACCGTTGCCATCTACTCCACCGAAGACCGCTTTGCCCTGCACCGTTTTAAGGCAGACGAGTCCTACCTGGTGGGCGAGGGCAAGAAGCCGATCTCGGCCTATCTGGACATTGCCGACATCATCCG
>CANFIH010000014.1 GCA_947446855.1 Burkholderiales bacterium | reverse complement strand
CCGCAATGGTCTGCGGCCTTCCCGTTACTGCATCACCGATGACGATCTGGTGATCATGGGCTCCGAGTCCGGCGTGTTGCCCGTGCCGGAAAACAAGATCGTGCGCAAATGGCGCCTGCAGCCCGGCAAGATGTTCCTGATCGATCTGGAACAGGGCCGCATGATCGACGACGAAGAGCTCAAGGCCAACCTGGCCAACAGCAAGCCCTACAAGCAGTGGATTGAAAACCTGCGCATCAAGCTCGACGATGTGGCTGTTGCCACAGCGGCGGTTGAAGCGCAGCCCGTGACCGGCCTGGCCTCCCTGCTGGACCGCCAACAGGCTTTTGGCTTCACCCAGGAAGACCTGAAGTTCCTGATCGCTCCCATGGCCACCGCCGGGGAAGAAGCCATTGGCTCCATGGGCAACGACAGCCCGCTGGCCGTGCTGTCCGACAAGAACAAGCCGCTGTACAACTACTTCAAGCAGTTGTTCGCCCAGGTGACCAACCCGCCGATCGACCCGATCCGTGAAGCCATCGTCATGTCGCTGGTGTCCTTTGTCGGCCCCAAGCCCAACCTGCTGGACATCAACCAGGTCAATCCGCCCATGCGCCTCGAAGTGTCCCAGCCGGTGCTGGACTTCGCCGACATGGCCAAGCTGCGCGACATCGAAACCCACACCCAGGGCAAGTTCCGCAGCTACACGCTGGACATCACTTACCCGCTGGCCTGGGGCCACGAGGGTGTGGAAGCCAAGCTGGCCTCGCTGTGCGCCGAAGCCGTGGACGCGATCAAGGGTGGCAAGAACATCCTGATCATCAGCGACCGCCACATCAGTGCCGAACAGGTTGCCATTCCGGCTCTGCTGGCCCTGTCTGCCATCCACCAGCATCTGGTGATTGCCGGTCTGCGCACCACTGCCGGTCTGGTGGTGGAAACGGGAACCGCCCGCGAAGTGCACCACTTTGCCGTGCTGGCCGGTTACGGCGCCGAAGCCGTGCACCCTTACCTGGCGATGGAAACCCTTGCCAGCATCCACAAGGATCTGCCGGGCGACCTGAGTGCCGACAAGGCCATCTACAACTACGTCAAGGCAGTGGGCAAGGGCCTGTCCAAGATCATGTCCAAGATGGGCGTCAGCACCTACATGAGCTACTGCGGCGCCCAGTTGTTTGAAGCCATTGGCCTGTCCACCGCGACAGTGTCCAAGTACTTCACCGGCACCCCCAGCCGCGTCGAGGGCATTGGCGTGTTCGAGATCGCCCAGGAAGCCATCCGCATGCACAAGGCCGCCTTTGGCGACAGCCCGGTGCTGGCCAATGCATTGGAAACCGGCGGTGAATATGCCTGGCGTGTGCGCGGTGAAGAGCACATGTGGACGCCCGACGCCATCGCCAAGTTGCAGCACAGCACGCGCGCAAACAACTGGAACACCTACAAGGAATATGCCCAGCTCATCAACGACCAAAGCAAGCGCCACCTGACGCTGCGCGGTCTGTTTGAGTTCAAACTGGACCCGGCCAAGGCCATTTCGGTGGACGAGGTCGAGCCGGCCAAGGAAATCGTCAAACGTTTTGCCACCGGCGCCATGTCGCTCGGTTCCATTTCCACCGAGGCCCACGCCACCTTGGCCGTGGCCATGAACCGCATCGGGGGAAAAAGCAACACCGGTGAGGGCGGGGAAGACCCTGCGCGTTACCGCAATGAACTCAAGGGCATCCCGATCAAGCTCGGCGACTCGCTCAAGAGCGTGATTGGTGAAGACGTGGTCGAAGTCGACTTGCCGTTGCAGGCCGGTGACTCATTGCGTTCGCGCATCAAGCAGGTGGCCTCGGGACGCTTTGGCGTCACAGCCGAGTACCTGACCAGCGCCGACCAGATCCAGATCAAAATGGCCCAGGGTGCCAAGCCGGGCGAGGGCGGACAGTTGCCCGGTGGCAAGGTATCTGATTACATCGGCCGTCTGCGCCACTCGGTGCCCGGCGTGGGCCTGATTTCGCCCCCGCCGCACCACGACATCTACTCGATTGAAGACCTGGCGCAGCTGATTCACGACCTGAAAAACGTGGCGCCGCATTCCGGCATCAGCGTCAAGCTGGTGGCGGAAATCGGTGTCGGCACCATTGCCGCCGGTGTGGCTAAGTGCAAGGCCGATCACGTGGTGATCGCCGGACACGACGGTGGCACGGGCGCTTCGCCCTGGTCCTCCATCAAGCATTGCGGCAGCCCTTGGGAAATCGGCCTGGCCGAGACCCAGCAGACGCTGGTGCTCAACCGTCTGCGCAGCCGCATCCGCGTGCAGGCCGACGGCCAGATGAAGACCGGCCGCGACGTCGTTATCGGTGCCCTGCTGGGTGCGGATGAATTCGGTTTCGCCACCGCACCGCTGGTGGTGGAAGGCTGCATCATGATGCGCAAATGCCACCTCAACACCTGCCCGGTGGGTGTGGCCACGCAAGACCCGGTGCTGCGCCAGAAGTTTTCCGGCAAGCCCGAGCATGTGGTGAACTACTTTTTCTTCATCGCCGAGGAAGCGCGCCAGATCATGGCCCAACTGGGTATCCGTACCTTTGACGAACTGATCGGGCGCTCCGACCTGCTCGACACCCGCAAGGGCATTGAACACTGGAAGGCCAGCGGCCTGGACTTCAGCCGCCTGTTTGCCATGCCACAAGTGCCGGCCGACGTGCCACGCTTCCAGACCCTCACGCAAGACCACGGCCTGGAAAAGGCCCTGGACAACGTGCTGATCGCCAAGAGCCGTGCCGCCATCGACAAGGGCGAACGCGTGCAGTTCATGGAAGTGGCGCGCAACGTCAACCGATCGGTCGGCGCCATGCTGTCCGGCGCGGTGACCAAGGTGCACCCCGAAGGCCTGCCGGATGACAGCATCCGCATCCAGCTCGAAGGCACGGGCGGCCAGTCCTTTGGCGCCTTCCTGTGCAAGGGCATCACCATGTACCTGATCGGTGACGCCAACGACTACACCGGCAAGGGCCTGTCGGGCGGTCGCATCGTGGTGCGCCCCAGCATTGACTTCCGCGGCGAAGCCATCAAGAACACCATCGTGGGCAACACGGTGATGTACGGCGCCACCACCGGCGAAGCGTTTTTTAGCGGCGTGGCCGGTGAGCGCTTTGCGGTGCGTCTGTCGGGCGCCACCGCGGTGGTCGAAGGCACGGGTGACCATGGCTGTGAATACATGACCGGCGGCACCGTGGCCGTGCTGGGCCAGACCGGACGCAACTTCGCGGCCGGCATGAGCGGCGGCATCGCGTACGTGTATGACGAAGACGGCAAGTTCGCCACCCGTTGCAACACCGCCATGGTCAGCATGGAAAAAGTGCTGACGACGGCCGAGCAGGAGACTGCGGTTGACAAGGCCATCTGGCACCGTGGCGAGAGCGACGAGGCCCAGCTCAAGAAGCTGCTGGAAGACCACAACCGCTGGACCGGTAGCAAGCGTGCCCGCGACCTGCTGGATACCTGGGAGACTTCGCGTCTGAAGTTCGTCAAGGTTTTCCCCAACGAGTACAAGCGCGCCCTGGGCGAGATCCATGCACGCAAGGAAGCTGCGGCTGCAACCAAGGCCGCTGCGGCTCCGGTTAAGCAAGAAGCCGTTGCCGCCAAGTAATTGGCAGCCAAGTCGCAAGTTTTAAAAGCCATTGGCCCGGTGCGTGTGCGCCGGGCCGCCAAGGAGTGAATATGGGAAAAATCACGGGATTCATGGAGTTTGAGCGCATCGAGGAGGGCTACAAGCCCGTTGCCGAACGTCTCAAGAATTACAAGGAATTTGTCATCGGTCTGGACGATGTCCAGGCCAACAAGCAGGCTGCGCGCTGCATGGACTGCGGCACACCGTTTTGCAACAACGGCTGCCCGGTCAATAACATCATTCCGGATTTCAACGATCTGGTGTACCGCGGCGACTGGAAGGCCGCTATCGACGTGCTGCACAGCACCAACAACTTCCCCGAGTTCACCGGCCGCATCTGCCCCGCACCGTGCGAGGCCGCCTGCACCCTGAACGTCAACGAGGAAGCGGTGGGCATCAAGTCCATCGAGCACGCCATCATCGACCGCGCCTGGCACGAAGGCTGGGTGGTGGCCCAACCGGCCAAGACCAAGACCGGCAAAAAAGTCGCCGTGGTCGGCTCCGGCCCTGCCGGAATGGCAGCAAGCCAGCAACTGGCACGTGCCGGCCACGACGTGACCCTGTTCGAAAAGAACGACCGCATTGGTGGCCTGTTGCGTTACGGCATTCCCGATTTCAAGATGGAAAAGTCGCACATCGACCGCCGCGCCGAACAGCTCAAGGCCGAGGGTGTGACGATTCGCACCGGCGTGCTGATCGGTGAAATGCCCAAGGGCTCCAAGGTCACCAACTGGGCCAAGGAAACCATTTCCGCTGAACAGCTCAACAAAGACTTTGACGCCGTGGTGCTGACGGGCGGTTCCGAGCAATCGCGCGATCTGCCGGTGCCCGGCCGCGAACTCGACGGCATCCACTTTGCGATGGAATTCCTGCCGCAGCAAAACAAGGTCAACGCCGGCGACAAGCTCAAGGGCCAGTTGCGCGCCGACGGCAAGCATGTCATCGTCATCGGCGGCGGCGACACCGGCTCCGATTGCGTGGGTACCAGCAACCGGCATGGCGCGGTCAGCGTCACGCAGTTTGAGGTCATGCCCCAGCCGCCGGTGGAAGAAAACCGCCCCATGACCTGGCCCTACTGGCCGCTGAAATTGCGCACCAGTTCCAGCCACGACGAAGGCTGCGAGCGCGTGTTTGCCATTTCCACCAAGGAATTCATCGGTGAAAAAGGCAAGGTCACCGGTCTGAAGACGGTGCAGGTGGAGTGGAAGGAAGGCAAGATGGTCGAAGTGGCCGGCTCCGAGAAAATCCTCAAGGCCGACCTGGTGCTGCTGGCCATGGGCTTTGTCAATCCGGTGGCTACCGTCCTCGAAGCCTTTGGTGTGGATAAGGATGCCCGTGGCAATGCCAAGGCGACTACAGACGCTGCAGGTTGCTACACCACCAATGTGCCCAAGGTGTTTGCTGCCGGTGACATGCGTCGTGGTCAGAGCCTGGTGGTGTGGGCCATCCGCGAAGGCCGTCAGGCAGCGCGTGCGGTGGACGAGTTCCTCATGGGCAGCAGCGTCCTGCCGCGATGAAATGGCGCCCCCGAGCTCGCCCGCTGTGCGTGGCTCACGCCCCCCATGCGGGTGTAGCCCCGTTTGGGGCGGCCCTGCTCGGGGCTAAGCGTTATCCCTTATGATGCAAAAGCCAGATTCATGCTGGCTTTTGTTTTTTTATGGTCACACCTTCTTCCACTTCCCTCGTCGAATTCAAGAACGTCCGCTTCGGCTATGGCGAGCGGCTGATCCTGGACGACGTGTCCTTCACCATTCCGCGCGGCAAGGTCACGGCGCTCATGGGTGCGTCGGGCGGCGGCAAGACCACCGTCATGCGTTTGATTGGCGGGCAGTTCAAGGCACAGCAAGGCCAGGTCATGCTGCATGGACTGAAAGGCTCTGGTGAGGCACTGGATGTGGGCCGGATGAATCGCGACGCCCTGTACCTGGCGCGCCGGCGCATGGGCATGCTGTTCCAGTTTGGCGCCCTGTTCACCGACCTGAGTGTGTTTGACAACGTGGCTTTTCCCTTGCGCGAGCACACCGATCTCTCTGAAGACCTGATCCGCGATGTGGTGCTGATGAAGCTCAACGCTGTGGGCCTGCGCGGTGCGCGGGATCTGATGCCCTCGGAAGTTTCCGGCGGCATGGCGCGGCGTGTGGCTCTGGCCCGCGCCATTGCGCTGGACCCGGAGCTGGTGATGTATGACGAGCCCTTTGCCGGGCTGGACCCGATTTCCCTGGGTACCGCTGCGCGCCTGATCCGCCAGCTCAACGATGCCATGGGGCTGACCAGCATCGTGGTCTCGCATGATCTGGAAGAGACCTTTCACATTGCCGATCAGGTCATCATCATTGCCAATGGCAAGATTGCCGCCCAGGGCACGCCTGATGAAGTGCGCCACAGTGCCAACCCGCTGGTGCACCAGTTTGTCAATGCACTGCCCGAAGGGCCGGTGCGTTTTCACTACCCCGCAGCCAGCGTGGATGCCGACTTTTCCACCGGAGCCGCACAATGAGTTGGTACAAACCGGCTGAGGTGGGTTTTGCCGTTCGCAGCACCTTGGCGGACATGGGCTTCGCCGCCCGCCTGTTTCTGCGTCTGCTGGCCTCCATTGGTGCCACGCTCAAGCGCCCGGCGCTGTTGCGTGACCAGGTCCACTTCATGGGCAATTACTCGCTGGCCATCATTGCCGTGTCGGGTGTTTTTGTGGGCTTTGTCATGGGCTTGCAGTACTACTACGGCCTGCAGCGCTTTGGTGCGGCGGATTCCGTGGGGGTGTTGATCAGTCTGAGTCTGGTGCGCGAATTCGGGCCGGTGATTACGGCCCTGCTGTTCGCTGGTCGGGCCGGTACTTCGCTCACCGCAGAAATTGGTTTGATGAAGGCCGGCGAGCAACTCAGTGCCATGGAAATGATGGCGGTGGACCCGGTGCAGCGCATTCTGGCGCCGCGCTTCTGGGGTGCGGTGATCGCCATGCCGCTGCTGGCTGCTGTGTTCAGCGCGGTGGGTGTGATTGGCGGCTGGGTGGTTTGCGTTCTCTTGATCGGTATTGACGAAGGTGCTTTCTGGAGCCAGATGCAAAGCGGGGTCGATGTCTGGAAGGATGTGGGCAACGGCGCCATCAAGAGCGTGGTGTTCGGTTTTGCTGTCAGCTTTGTCGCGCTGCTGCAAGGGTTTGAGGCCCAGCCTACGCCCGAGGGCGTGGCGCACGCGACCACGCGCACCGTGGTCATGGCTTCGCTTACGGTGTTGGCTCTGGACTTTGTCCTGACCGCAATGATGTTCAGTATTTAGGAGAAAAAAACATGCAACGCTCCAACACGGATGTATGGGTCGGCCTGTTTGTGCTGCTGGGTGGCGCAGCCTTGGTCTTTCTGGCCCTGCAGGCGGCCAACCTGCTCACGATCAGCTTTGACAAGGGTTACCAGGTGACGGCCAAGTTTGACAACATCGGGGGGCTCAAGCCCAAGGCTGCGGTCAAAAGCAGCGGAGTGGTGGTGGGTCATGTCGATGGCATTACCTTTGACGACAAGAGCTTCCAGGCCAAAGTGACCTTGTCCATGGACAAGCGCTACACCTTTCCCAAAGACAGCTCGCTCAAGATACTGACCAGCGGTCTGCTCGGTGAGCAATACATCGGCATTGAGGCCGGTGCCGATAGCGCCAACCTGGCCGCAGGGGATGCGATCAGCACCACCCAGTCGGCCGTGGTGCTGGAGAACCTGATCAGCCAGTTTCTCTACAGCAAGGCAGCGGACGGCCCCGGCGCCGACAAGGCCAAGCCATGAGAGCGGCGGTGCTTGGTGGGGGTGCCTGGCGCATCCTGGCGCTGCTCGGTATCCTGGTGTTGCAAGGCTGCGCCACAGTGGCACAGCCGAATGCGCGCGATCCGATCGAGTCGTTTAATCGTGCGGTGTTCGGGTTCAACGAGGTGGCCGACAAAGCCGTGATCAAACCGGTGGCCATTGGCTACAAGGCCGTCACGCCCGATTGGTTTCGCAAGGGCGTGGGGAACTTCTTCAACAACCTGGAAGATGTGTGGTCCGCTGTCAACAACGGACTGCAGGGGCGTGGCCAGGAGTTCAGTGACAGTGTCGGCCGGGTCATGGTCAACAGCACCATTGGCCTGCTGGGTGTATTTGATGTGGCCAGCGACCTCAATATCGAACGCCATACGGCAGATTTTGGCTTGACGCTGGGGCGCTGGGGCGTGCCACCAGGCCCCTACGTGGTGTTGCCCTTTTTTGGGCCGCGCACCTTGCGTGAGGTCGCGGGCATGCCCGTCGATACCCGTGGCATGCCGCTATACAACATCGGCGACCAGGACACGCGCACCCTGCTGCCGATTGCAGATGTGATCGACCTGCGTGCCAAATACCTGAATGTCAGTGACGTGCTGGAGGGAGCGGCCTTGGATGCCTATTCATTCCGGCGCGACGCCTACTTCCAGCGTCAGCGCAATATCGAGTACGACGGCAATCCGCCGGAAGACGACAGCGCGCCCTGATACAGTCTTTACGTCCTCGCAACGCAGCAAAAAAGTGGGGGGTACATAATGCAAAGCATGTTTTTGTCTAGAAAAGTAGCCATGAAAAGAGAGTTTTTGCGCAAGCTGGTAGTTGGTTTTTCCCTGGTGGCGGGCTTGGGCCTGGGCATGCAAGCGCGCGCGGAGGACGAAGCGCCGGATGTGTTGATCAAACGTTTGTCGGTTGAGGTGCTGGACGCCATCAAAGCCGACAAAGCCATGCGCGCTGGCGACCTGACCAAGATCGTCGCCCTGGTGGATGCCAAGATTCTTCCCAATCTGGATTTTCAACGCATGACGGCCTCCTCGGTCGGTCCGGCCTGGCGTCAGGCCTCGCCCGAGCAGCAAAAGCGTCTGCAGGACGAGTTCAAGACTCTGCTGGTGCGTACATATGCCGGTGCGCTGGGTCAGGTCAGTGACCAGGTCATTGCCATGAAGCCGCTGCGTGCCAGTCCGGAAGACAAGGAAGTGATTGTGCGTTCAGAGGTCAAGGGCGGTGGCGACCCGATTCAACTCGATTACCGCTTGGTCAAAACACCCGGTCAGGGTGCGGGTTGGAAGATTTACAACATCAACGTGCTGGGCGTGTGGCTGGTGGAAAGCTACAAAAGCCAGTTTTCCGCCGAGATCAATGCCAAGGGACTTGACGGGCTGATTACCACGCTGGTAGAACGTAACAAAGCCAACGCCAAGAAGTCTTGATATGCTCATTTTGCCCGCCATCCTTACCCAGACCCAGGCCAGCGACTGCCTTGAAAAGCTGACGCAGGATGTGCAGCGCGAGGCCGATAAGCAAGTCGTGGTCGATGCTGCGCCACTCAATAGCTTTGATTCATCCGCGCTGGCCGTGTTACTGGCAGTGCGCAGGGAATGCGCCCGTGCCGGCAAACTGTTTGCAGTGAAGGGCCTGCCGGACCGCCTGCGGGATCTGGCCGCTTTGTACGGGATTGAAGGCCTGCTCACCGCTGCCTAGACCTTGTTCGGGTCTACCCTGCCCGGCACAGGTAAAATAGCGGGCTTCCATGACCGCTATCTCCTTCCAATCCGTCTCCAAAGCTTATCCGTCGCCCAAGTCCTCGAAAACGAGCGCAGCCGGTAGCACCTTTCTGGCCCTTGACGGTGTCAGTCTCGATATCCAGGAGGGCGAGTTTTTTGGCCTGCTGGGGCCCAACGGAGCGGGCAAAACCACCATGATCAGCGTGCTGGCCGGGCTCACCCGGGCCACCAACGGACGCGTGAGCGTGCTGGGCCACGACGTGCAATCCGACTTTGCCGCAGCGCGCCGTAGCCTGGGCGTGGTGCCACAAGAGCTGGTGTTCGACCCCTTCTTCAATGTGCGCGAACTGCTGCACATCCAGTCCGGCTACTTCGGCATCAAGAACAACGGTGCCTGGATTGACGAACTGCTGGAAAGCCTGGGCCTGGCCGACAAGGCCAACGCCAATATGCGCCAGCTCTCCGGCGGCATGAAGCGCCGTGTGCTGGTGGCGCAGGCTCTGGTACACAAGCCCCCGGTGATCGTGCTGGACGAACCGACCGCCGGTGTGGATGTGGAACTGCGCCAGACCCTGTGGCAATTCATTGCCAAACTGAATCGCGAAGGCCACACCGTTTTGTTGACCACCCATTACCTGGAAGAGGCCGAGGCCCTGTGCGGCCGCATTGCCATGCTCAAGACCGGCCGCATTGTGGCGCTGGACAAGACCAGTGACCTGCTCAAGGCCGCTTCCAGCAATGTGCTGCGCTTCAAGCTCGATGCCGAGTTGCCCAAAGCTTTGGCCGACAAGGCGCGTATCACCGGCCGCATCGTCCAGTTTCCGGCCAATGATGCATTGGAGATTGAAAGCTATCTGGCCGCCGTGCGCGAAGCCGGCTTGGTGGCCCACGATATTGAGATCCGCAAGGCCGATCTGGAAGATGTGTTTCTGGATGTGATGGCGCAGAACAAGGGTTCTGTGCACGCTACGGGAGTAGCGGCATGAGCGCCGCTGGGCCGTCCCAAGGCGCGAAAGCCCCCTCGGGGGTCAGTGCACTACGCGCAGCGAGAAACGTGGGGGCTTCAATATGAACGGCTGGCAAACCCTGCTCTACAAAGAGAGCCTGCGCTTCTGGAAAGTCGCCTTCCAGACCATCGCTGGCCCGGTGCTGACCGCCATGCTGTATTTGCTGATCTTCGGCCACGCGCTGGAGAACCATGTCAAGGTCTATGACAAGATCGGCTACACGGCCTTTCTGGTGCCCGGTCTGGCCATGATGAGCCTGCTGCAAAACGCGTTTGCCAATAGTTCGTCCTCGCTCATCATGAGCAAGGTCATGGGTAATCTGGTGTTTTTGCTGCTGACGCCCTTGTCCTATGTGCACTGGTTTGTGGCCTATGTGGGCGCCTCCATCCTGCGCGGCCTCATCGTCGGACTGGGTGTGTTTGCGGTGTCCGCCTTTTTCACCGGCTTCAGTTTTGAAGCGCCGCTGTGGATTCTGCTGTTTGCCTTTATGGGTGCCGCCCTCATGGGCACGCTGGGTTTGATTGCCGGTCTGTGGGCCGAAAAGTTCGATCAGCTGGCGGCATTCCAGAATTTTGTCGTCATGCCCATGACCTTTTTGAGCGGCGTGTTCTATTCGATTCACTCATTGCCACCGTTTTGGCAGGTTGTGAGTCACTTCAATCCGTTTTTCTACATGATTGACGGCTTCCGCTATGGCTTCTTCGGCGTCAGCGATGTCTCGCCCTGGCTGAGCTTTGCCGTGGTGGGATCCACCTTGCTGCTCGTCAGCCTGATTGCCCTGCAGTTGCTGCGCAGTGGCTACAAAATCCGCAGC
Organism: Burkholderiales bacterium; assembly: GCA_947446855.1. Lineage (GTDB taxonomy): Bacteria > Pseudomonadota > Gammaproteobacteria > Burkholderiales > Burkholderiaceae_C > Allorhodoferax. The sequence continues at coordinate 31,801 of CANFIH010000014.1, read as the reverse complement.
TAAATTTCACGTTAACCTTTCGGCTTGCCCGCATCCCCATGACCGCAGAAGAACTTAAAAACCTGATCACCGCCGGACTGCCGTGCGAGCAATGTGCAATGGAAGGTGATGGCCGCCATTGGTACGCCACCATCGTGTCCAGCGCTTTTGAGGGCAAGCGCGCCATCCAGCGCCACCAACAGGTGTACGCCACGCTGGGTAACCGCATGAAGACCGATGAAGTGCATGCGCTTTCCATGAAAACCTTTACGCCGGCCGAGTGGGCCGCCCAAGCCTGATGGACAAACTACTGATTCGCGGTGGCCGTCCATTGCATGGCGAGGTGCTGATTTCCGGCGCCAAGAATGCCGCGCTGCCCGAGCTGTGCGCCGCACTGCTGACGGCCGACACGCTCACGCTGCACAACGTGCCACGTCTGCAGGACGTGTCCACCATGCTCAAGCTGATCCGCAATATGGGCGTCACTGCCGATGTGCAGGCCGATGGCTCAGTGGTGCTGAATGCCGGTGCCCTGAACAATCCGGAAGCACCCTACGAGTTGGTGAAAACCATGCGCGCCTCCGTGCTGGCCCTGGGCCCCTTGCTGGCACGCTTTGGCCATGCCAAGGTGTCCTTGCCCGGCGGCTGTGCCATTGGCTCGCGCCCGGTGGACCAGCACCTCAAAGGCCTGGCCGCCATGGGTGCCGTGATCGACGTGGAGCACGGCTACATGGTCGCCAGGTTGGCGCCTGGCCGCACACGCCTGAAGGGTGCACGCATTGCCACCGACATGGTCACCGTTACCGGCACCGAAAACTTCCTGATGGCCGCCGCCCTGGCCGAGGGAGAGACCCTGCTGGAAAACGCCGCCCAGGAGCCGGAGATTCCCGACCTGGCCGAGCTGCTGATCCGCATGGGCGCCAGGATTGAAGGCCACGGCACCAGCCGCATCCGCATCCAGGGCGTCGAATCCCTGCACGGCTGCAGCCACCAGGTGGTGGCCGACCGCATCGAGACCGGTACCTTTTTGTGCGCTGTGGCCGCCACGGGCGGCGATGTGTTCCTGAAGCATGGCCGTGCCGAACATCTGGATGCCGTCATCGACAAGCTGCGCGATGCCGGTGCCACCATCACGGCACAGGAAGATGGCATCCGCGTGCAGTCGCAAGGCCGCCTCAAAGCCCAGAGCTTTCGCACCACCGAATACCCCGGCTTTCCTACCGACATGCAGGCGCAGTTCATGGCCCTCAATGCGGTGTCGCAGGGTCCGAGCAAGGTAACCGAGACGATTTTTGAAAACCGCTTCATGCACGTCAACGAGATGGTGCGCCTGGGCGCGCACATCCAGATCGACGGCAAGGTGGCGGTGATCGAGGGCGTGGAAAAGTTGTCCGGCGCCACCGTCATGGCCACCGACCTGCGCGCTTCTGCCAGTCTGGTGATTGCCGGTCTGGTGGCCGAGGGGGAGACCCTGGTCGACCGCATCTACCACCTGGACCGTGGCTACGACCAGATGGAAGCGAAATTGCGCGGCATTGGTGCCGATATCGAAAGAACGAAGTGATTACCCTCGCACTCTCCAAAGGCCGCATCTTCGAAGAAACCGTGCCGCTGCTCAAGGCGGCCGGCATCGAGGTGCTGGACGATCCGGAAAAATCGCGCAAGCTGATTCTGGACACCAACCAGCCCAACGTACGCGTGCTGGTGGTGCGCGCCACCGACGTGCCCACCTATGTGCAGTACGGCGGTGCCGACATGGGCATTACCGGCAAGGACACCCTGCTCGAGCATGGCAGCCAGGGCCTGTACCAGCCGCTGGATTTGCAGATTGCCAAGTGCCGCATCAGCGTGGCGGTGCGTGCCGACTTTGATTACGCCTCCGCCGTCAAGCAGGGCTCGCGCCTGAAAGTCGCCACCAAGTACGTGGCGATCGCGCGCGAGTTCTTCGCTTCCAAAGGTGTGCACGTGGACCTGATCAAGCTCTACGGCAGCATGGAGCTGGCACCCCTGGTGGGCCTGGCTGATGCCATCGTCGACCTGGTGTCCACCGGCAACACGCTCAAGGCCAACCACCTGGTGGAAGTCGAACGCATCATGGACATCAGCTCGCGCCTGGTGGTGAACCAGGCCGCGCTCAAGCTCAAGCAGGAGCCGATTCGCGCCATCATCAATGCCTTTGCCGGCGCTGTCGGCAAGTAATTTTCCCCCTCGTAGTAACCTCCATTCACGCCATGACAATGCAAGCAAATCCCATTCGACTTTCCACTGCCGACGTGGACTTTGAGGCGCGCCTCACAGCCCTACGGCATTGGTCTGCGGATGCGGATGCGGCCATCGAGCAGCGTGTGGCCGACATCCTGGGCGATGTGCAGCAGCGTGGCGATTCAGCTGTGCTGGAGTACACCGCGCGCTTTGATGGCTTGAACGCCAGCAGCGTGGCCGAACTGGAGCTCTCGCAGGCCGACTTCAAGGCCGCCTTTGACAGCATTCCCGAAGCCCAGCGCAAGGCCCTGCAGGATGCCGAGCGCCGCGTGCGCAGCTACCACGAGGCACAGAAAAAAGCCTGCGGCGAAAGCTGGAGCTACCGCGACGAAAACGGCAGCCTCTTGGGTCAAAAAGTCACGCCGTTGGACCGCGTCGGCATTTACGTGCCCGGCGGCAAGGCCTCCTATCCCTCCAGCCTGATCATGAATGCGGTGCCGGCCCATGTGGCCGGTGTGCAGGAAATCATCATGGTGGTGCCAACCCCGGTGCGTGGCAGCGTGGCCACCGGCGGTAGCGGTAACGCGGGCGCGTCCAAGGGCGAACGCAATGAGTTGGTGCTGGCCGCCGCCTATGTGGCTGGCGTGACGCGTGCCTTCACCATCGGCGGCGCGCAGGCTGTGGCGGCCCTGGCCTATGGCACGGCCACCATTCCTGCGGTGGACAAGATCACCGGCCCCGGCAACGCCTATGTGGCTGCTGCCAAGCGCCGCGTCTTTGGCACCGTAGGCATTGACATGATTGCCGGCCCCAGCGAAATCCTGGTGCTGGCCGACGGCACAACGCCGCCCGAGTGGGTGGCCATGGACCTTTTTTCACAGGCCGAGCACGACGAGCTGGCGCAAAGCATTTTGCTGTGCCCCGATGCGGCTTATCTGGATGCGGTGCAGCGCGAGATCAACCGCCTGCTGCCCGAGATGCCGCGCGCCGCCATCATTGCCAAGAGCCTGAACGACCGCGGTGCCCTGATCCTCACACGCAGCATGGAAGAAGCCTGCGCCATCAGTAACCGGATTGCACCCGAACACCTCGAAGTCTCCAGCAGCGAGGCGCACCACTGGGAGCCTCTGCTCAAACACGCCGGTGCCATCTTTCTGGGGGCGTTCACCAGCGAGTCCCTGGGCGACTACTGTGCCGGCCCCAACCACGTGCTGCCCACCAGTGGCACGGCGCGGTTCTCCAGCCCCCTTGGCGTCTACGACTTTCAGAAGCGCAGCAGCCTGATCGAGGTCAGCGAGGCTGGTGCCCAGGTGCTGGGACCGATTGCTGCCGAGTTGGCCTATGGCGAGGGTCTGCAGGCACATGCCCGGGCCGCGCAAATGCGCCTGAAGCAATAAGAACATCGCCAATCAAGCGACTGACAGCCATGCCGCCTTTGTTGCCCTTCACCAAACTGCGTACGCTTCGGCGGCTGATGCACTGGCGCGCGGCTGCTGTTGTGGGCCTGCTTGCCATGTCGGTGCAGGCGGCACAGGCCATGTCCATCCGTGAGCTGCGTGCGCTGGAGAAGTCCGATGCCAAGCAGGGCGCCAACTACAAGCGCTACTACCTGGTTGGTGTCATGGAAGGTACGCTTGCAGCGCATGACCAGGGCGTGCGCGCCGGTGCCATGGCCTCGATCTGTCTGAACAGCCGCCGCTTGGAGCCCGCCATGGCCGAGGGGCTGTATCAGACCGAACTCAAACGCAACAGCGATCTGTACGAGGCCGATATGCCGGTGCAATTGGTCATGGGCAATGCGCTGAGCACTGTCTATCCTTGCTGAGTTGCTTGAAGGAAGGTTTCTACAATGTGGACCATGCTTCCAATTTGTTTGTGCTTCAGCGTCGCCACCGCTGCCGATTACGCGCTTATGCCGGCAACCCTACAGGAAATCCTATGAGTAACTATCCCTTGACCGAAGTTCCGGCCGCTCCGACTCCTCCCCGCATTGCCGAGGTGTCACGCAATACGGCGGAGACCCGCATCTGCGTCAAGGTCAATCTGGATGGCACGGGAAAAAGCCGCCTGTCCACCGGCATCGGCTTCTTTGACCACATGCTGGACCAGATTGCCCGCCACGGCCTGATCGACTTGGACATTGAGGCTGATGGCGACCTGCACATCGACGGCCACCACACCGTGGAAGATGTGGGCATCACCCTGGGCCAGGCCGTGCACCAAGCCATTGGCGATAAGAAGGGCATTCGCCGCTACGGCCATGCTTACGTGCCGCTGGATGAAGCCCTGTCGCGCGTGGTGATCGACTTTTCCGGCCGTCCCGGCCTGGTAATGGATGTGCCCTTCAAGAGCGGCATGATCGGTGCGTTTGACACCCAGCTGACCCATGAGTTTTTCCAGGGCTTTGTGAACCACGCCTTTGTTACGCTGCACATCGACAACCTCAAGGGCGAGAACGCGCACCACCAGGCCGAGACCGTGTTCAAGGCCTTTGCCCGTGCCCTGCGCTCTGCGCTCGAGATCGACCCGCGCACGGTGGGCACCATTCCTTCGACCAAGGGCTCGCTCTAAGATGAAACAGCCCCCACGCTCACTTCGTTCGCTGCCCCCCGAGGGGGAGCCATCAGCACCTTCGGGCGGCCGGGCGGTACTGATATGAAGAAGGTTGCGGTAGTCGATTACGGCATGGGCAATCTGCGCTCGGTCACCCAGGCGGTGATGCACGTGGCGGCCGATGCCGGTGTAGAAGTGGTGTGGGCGCGCACGGCGCAAGAGGTACTGGACGCCGACCGCGTGGTGCTGCCGGGGCAGGGCGGTATGCGCGACTGCATGCAGGATCTGCACGCATGCGGCATGTTCGACGCAGTGATGCACGCCGCCCGCAACAAGCCGCTCATGGGCGTGTGCGTGGGTATGCAAATGCTGCTGAACCACAGCCAGGAACTCGATACCCCTTGCCTTGGTTTGATACCAGGTGACGTGGTCAAGTTTGAGCTGGCCGGGCAGTTGCAGCCCGATGGCAGCCGCTACAAAGTGCCGCAAATGGGCTGGAACCAGGTCTGGCAAACCGCCCACGGAGTGCCCCGCCATCCGGTCTGGGGTGAGGTGCCGGATGGCAGTTACTTCTATTTTGTGCACAGTTACTACGCCAAACCGTCAGATATAAGCCACAGCGTGGGCGAAACGGACTATGGGCAACGGTTCTCTTGCGCGATTGCGCGCGATAATATTTTCGCAACCCAATTCCATCCCGAAAAAAGTGCAGAGCACGGCTTGTCCCTCTATCGCAATTTCCTTCACTGGAATCCCTGATCCTTTCTCTCGGCTAAACCCGCCATCATGCTGCTCATCCCTGCGATTGACCTGAAAGACGGTCACTGTGTTCGCCTTAAACAAGGCGATATGGACCAATCCACTACCTTCGGAGAAGACCCCGCGGTCATGGCCCGAAGTTGGGTTACCAAGGGGGCCAGGCGCTTGCACTTGGTGGACCTGAACGGCGCTTTTGCCGGGCATCCTAAAAATGAGGCTGCCATCCGCAAGATTCTCAAGGAAGTGGGTAGCGAGGTGGACGTTCAGCTGGGCGGCGGTATCCGCGACCTGGACACCATCGAGCGCTATCTGGACGCAGGCCTGCGCTACGTCATCATTGGTACCGCGGCCGTGAAGAACCCCGGCTTTCTGCAGGACGCTTGCACCGCGTTTGGCGGCCACATCATCGTGGGTCTGGATGCGCGTGATGGCAAGGTGGCGACCGACGGTTGGAGCAAACTGACCCGCCATGACGTGATCGACCTGGGCAAGAAGTTTGAAGACTATGGCGTGGAATCGATCATTTATACCGATATTGGTCGTGATGGCATGCTCAGCGGCATCAATATCGAGGCCACCGTCAAGCTGGCGCAGGCCCTGACCATTCCCGTGATTGCCTCAGGCGGTCTGTCCAATATGGCCGATATCGAAGCCCTTTGTGACGTGGAAGATGACGGAGTCGAAGGCGTGATTTGCGGACGCGCTATTTACAGCGGTGATCTGGACTTTGAAAAGGCGCAAGAGCTTGCTGATGAGTTGAACGGCTGATGCTCGCAAAACGCATCATTCCCTGCCTCGACGTCACGGGCGGCAGAGTCGTCAAAGGTGTCAATTTCGTAGAACTGCGCGATGCCGGGGATCCGGTCGAAATCGCCGCACGCTACAACGAGCAGGGCGCAGACGAGCTCACGTTTTTGGACATCACGGCCACCAGCGATGGTCGCGATCTGATCCTCCACATCATTGAAGCCGTGGCCTCCCAGGTGTTCATTCCGCTGACAGTGGGTGGTGGTGTGCGCGTGGTGGAAGATGTGCGCCGCCTGCTCAATGCTGGTGCGGACAAGGTCAGCTTCAACTCGGCCGCTATTTCTAATCCCCAAATCATTGAAGACGCGTCCCTCAAATACGGTGCGCAGTGCATTGTGGTGGCCATCGATGCCAAACGCCGCTCGGCCGAAGACGCGCTGCGTCTGATTAACGGCGTAGCGATTGGTCCGGGCTGGGATGTGTACAGCCATGGCGGGCGCAAAAACGTCGGCCTGGACGCGGTGCAGTGGGCCGCCGAGATGGCAAGGCGCGGCGCCGGCGAAATTCTGCTCACCAGCATGGACCGCGATGGCACCAAGTCGGGCTTTGATCTGCAACTCACGCGGGCTGTGGCCGATGCGGTGCCGGTGCCGGTGATCGCCTCCGGTGGTGTCGGCACGCTGGACCATCTGGCCGATGGGGTGCAACAGGGCGGCGCCGATGCCGTGCTGGCCGCCAGCATCTTCCATTACGGCGAGTTCACCGTGGCTCAGGCCAAGGCGCGCATGGCCGAACGCGGCATACCGGTAAGAAGGTAACCTCCTATCAGCCTTGCGCACTGCGTGTCGCAAGTCTGTTTCCCCCTGCCGGGGACGATACCAGCGGCCCGGCGAAGCCGGTTCTGCGGTATCCCTGGAGGCTCGGTGGCCTGCACTGTGGGCTGGGCTAGTTCCTCGCACTTGCGGTAATGCCACCGAAATGTTTGTGGCCGAATCTTCATTTTTCAAATCACGGACAATCCTCGTATGAACTGGTTAGACGAAGTCAAATGGGATGCGCAGGGCCTGGTGCCCGTGATCGCGCAGGAGCAGGGCAGCAACGATGTCCTGATGTTTGCGTGGATGAACCGCGAGGCGCTGCAGAAGACCGCCGAGCTGGGCCGGGCGGTGTATTTCAGCCGTTCGCGCGACAAGTTGTGGTTCAAGGGCGAAGAGTCCGGCCATGTGCAAACCGTGCACGAAATACGCATCGATTGCGACAACGATGTGGTGCTGCTCAAGATTACACAGTTGGGTCATGAGCCCGGCATTGCCTGCCACACCGGTCGCCACAGCTGTTTTTTCAGTATCTTGAAGGACGGAGCCTGGCAAAGTGCCGACCCGGTCTTGAAAGATCCCGCATCCATCTACAAGTAAGCTTATGTCTTTTACAACCACCTCCCAGGACGCACTCGCCCGTTTGGCCGCCGTCATCGAGAGCCGCAAGGCCGTCAACGGTGGCGACGCCAATGCCAGTTATGTTGCACGCTTGCTACACAAGGGGCCCGACAGCTTTCTCAAGAAGATTGGCGAAGAGGCCACCGAGGTGGTCATGGCCGCCAAGGACGCCGACCATGGTGGCGACAAGACCAAAATTGTTTACGAAGTGGCCGACCTGTGGTTCCACTGCATGATTGCACTTGCCCACTACGACCTGACTCCTGCAGACGTGATTGATGAATTGCAGCGCCGCGAAGGCACCAGCGGCATTGAGGAAAAAGCCTTGCGCAAAGCCATTGCGCGCGAGCGGGAGTAAATAGGATGCAGGACTTCACGACGCCATTGATCCCGGACCAGGCGCAACTGGAAAAAATGCAGTCGCTCAACACCGTGGGCACCATCAGCTATGTGTTGCATTTGCTGGTGGCTGTGGGCGCCATGATTCCCGGCGGACAAATGGGGCCGGTGTTACTGATTGCGGCGCTCATTCTGGATATGCTCAACCGTGATAAGGCGGCAGGCACCTGGCATGCATCCCACTTTCGGTGGCGCATCCGTACGGTGCTGATTGCTGCCGCGCTGTATTTGGTTACGGTCCCGCTCTGGTTTCTTTTTCTGGTGCCGGGTTGGATGGCGTGGACGGTCATTTCGATCTGGTTCCTGTATCGCATCGTCACAGGCTTCATGGCCATGAACAAAGGTCAGGAAATAGGAACAAAAACATGAGTGAACTCAACCATCCGCACGATCCGGATTGCATCTTCTGCAAGATCATCGCCAGGAAGATCCCCGCCAAAATTGTGTACGAAGACGAAGAGGTCTTTGCCTTCCACGATATCAACCCATGGGCGCCGGTACATTTCTTGCTGATACCGAAGATGCACATTTCCTCTATGGCCCATATCGGGGCCGAACAGGCGCCTTTGCTGGGGCGCATGATGGCCCTGGTGCCCAGACTGGCTTTGGAGCAGGGCTGTAATCCGTACCCGGAAGGCGGCTATCGTGTCGTCAGCAATACCGGGCGCGAGGGCGGTCAGGAAGTCCAGCATTTGCATTTTCACGTCATGGGTGGCCCCAGACCCTGGTTGCGCGGCTAACCCAGACTAGAATTCACATCAATTGTTAGGAGAAATAAATGGGTTCATTTTCAATTTGGCATTGGTTGATCGTTCTGCTCATCGTTGTGATGATTTTCGGCACCAAGAAACTCAAAAACATCGGCCAGGATCTGGGTGGTGCCGTGAAGGGTTTCAAGGAAGGCATGAAAGACGGAACCGGTCCCGAGGAAAAGCCCGCTGCCCCCAGCCAGGTTGCTAACAACGCCGCCTCAGAAAAGAACACGATTGACGTGGAAGCACGGCACAAGTCTTGATCTCCGTTTCGCACTGTACTGCTGGCGTTAGTCCGGCGTGATTGATCTCGGTATCTCCAAGATAGCGCTGATTGGCGCTGTCGCATTGATCGTGATTGGTCCTGAAAAGCTGCCGGCTGTTGCGCGCACTGTGGGCACCTTGCTGGGCAAGGCACAGCGTTACGTATCCGACGTCAAGGCCGAGGTCAACCGCGCCATGGAGATGGACGAGTTGAAAAAAATGCGCGAGACGGTTGAAAGCGCCGCCCGTGACGTGGAAAACACCATCCAGACCCAGGCCAGCGACTTCGAGAGCTCCTGGACAGATACTGCGAATGCAGACGCAGCGGCAACCGAGGACTATGTGCCCGACGGCCCCACCTACAAGCATCCCGGAAAAAATTGGCGCCTGAAGCAGGGCGCCACGCCCAATTGGTACAAGGCACGCAATGGCGTGCGCACCAAGGCTTTGTCCGGCGCAGCCCGCGTGGCGCGTTTTCGTCCCCGCCGCACCAGTTGAGGCTTTTTTTGATAGCGTTTCATGGCCTCTGACCGTTCCAATAAAGACGAACTCGCTGGTACCGAACAGCCTTTTGTGGCGCACTTGGTGGAGTTGCGCGATCGCCTGATCAAGGCCGCCATTGCGGTTGGCATTGCGGTGGCCATACTGGCTTTGTATCCCGGCCCTGCGGCGCTGTACGACTTGCTGGCGCAGCCGCTGGTGGCATCCCTGCCCAAAGGGGCCACCATGATTGCCACCTCGGTGATTTCCCCCTTCATGGTGCCGCTCAAGATCATGATGGTGGCGGCCTTTTTGCTGGCCTTACCCTTTGTGCTGTGGCAGGTCTGGGCTTTTGTTGCGCCAGGTTTGTATTCCCACGAGAAGAAGCTGGTGCTGCCATTGGTGATCTCCAGCACCCTGCTGTTTTTCATCGGCGTGGCGTTTTGTTACTTTTTCGTTTTTGGTCAAGTCTTCAAATTCATTCAGGGTTTTGCGCCCAAAAGCATTACCGCTGCGCCCGACATTGAGGCCTACCTGGACTTTGTGCTGTCCATGTTCCTGGCCTTTGGCCTGGCCTTTGAAGTCCCGGTGGTGGTCGTGGTGCTGGCGCGCATGGGCATTGTCGGTATCGACAAGCTCAAGGCCTTTCGCAGCTACTTCATCGTGGTGGCCTTTGTCGCTGCGGCGATTGTGACGCCGCCTGATGTAGTTTCCCAATTGGCGCTGGCGATACCGATGTGCCTGCTCTACGAAATCGGCATCTGGGCAGCGCAGATTTTTATTCGCCACACCCAGGCGCCCGAAGAACCGAGCGTCAAGACCAGCCAGTCGCCCTGATTAGCGCGAAGGAGCCTTGGGTTTGGGACGCACGCCAGGCGTTACGTCTAGCTCCACTCGCTGGTTCTTACGCTCAATGGTGAAGCGTGCAGCGTTGCCTGGTTTGAGTGACGCGACTACCGATAGCAACTGCGTCACGTCGGAAATTTTTCGCTCGCCTATGGCGTTAATGACGTCGCCTGGTTTGACCCCGGCCTTCGCAGCCGGGCCGTTTTGCAGCACTCCGGTGATGATGACGCCCTCGGTGGCCTTCACGCCAAAAGTCTCGGCCAACTCCGGCGACAAATCATTGGGCTCCACCCCGATCCAACCGCGCGTTACCTGACCGTCCTTGACGAGGCCTTCCAGCACCAGTTTGGCTGTGGACACGGGAATAGCAAAGCCAATGCCCATGCTTCCGCCGGAGCGGGAGTAGATGGCCGTGTTGATGCCCAGCAGGTTGCCATTGGTGTCCACCAAAGCGCCACCCGAGTTGCCGGGGTTGATGGCCGCGTCGGTCTGGATAAAGTTTTCGAAGGTATTGATGCCCAACTGGTTGCGACCCAGTGCGCTGACGATGCCGCTGGTCACGGTCTGCCCGACGCCGAAGGGATTTCCGATGGCCAGCACTTGGTCACCCACCTGAATCGTGTCTGAATTGCCCAGAACAATGGAGGGCAGCTTCTCCAGACCGATCTTCAGCACCGCCAGATCGCTGTCCGGATCGGTGCCAATTACTTTGCCCTTGGTGCGTCTGCCGTCGTTCAGAATGACCTCGATTTCATCCGCACCTTCAACTACATGGTTGTTCGTGAGTATGTAGCCGCTCTGGCTCACGATAACGCCACTGCCCAGCCCGCCCTGTGGCTCTTCGCCCTGGTCGCCATAAAAGAATTTGAACCAGGGGTCGTTGGCATTCGGATTCTTCTTCGCGGCCTGGCTGGTATTGATGCTGACGACGGCGGCCGAGGCTTTTTGTGCCGCAGCGCGCAGGCTTCCCGGGGGGGACTCACCGGCAGCTGGTGCCGGTGCTTCCAAGAGCGCCACGGCGCCACCCACGCTACCTGGCAGTTGGCCTAGCCACTGCGGTTTGAGCGTCATCACGACGAAATAGGCCGCCAGGAGTACCGTGGCGGACTGCGAAAAAATCGACCAGAGTTTTTTCATAAGACTAAATTGTAGGTTGCAGCCGTCGTGGCGTTACATTGCACCAAAGAGCCCATAATGCCCCAATCTCTACTACCGTTGCAGCGGATCATTCACATTCAGCCGCTGGCGCCGCCCAAGCCGCAAACGGGCGCAGCTTGCAATGGCTGTGGCATTTGTTGTCTTGCAGAGCCCTGTCCTTTGGGAATGTTGCTGTCGCGCAGTCGCTTCGGGCCCTGTAAGTCCTTGCGCTGGGACCAGACGACGCAACGCTATCGATGTTCCGCCCTGGGGCAGCCCACCGCAGAAGGCCTGAGGCACCGTCTTGTGGGGCGCTGGATAGGCGCGGGTTGCGGCTGCGATTGTGATCTGGATGTGTCGCTGGCCTTCACAATCGCAACTCCCGCCCCCCTGGATTGAAATGCAACCATGATTGAACGCCCCCAACTTTTATCCGCCTTTGATAGCTTGCTGCAGCCTGAGCGATTCAAGGATTACGGTCCCAACGGCCTTCAGGTGGAGGGGCGCATGGAGATCCAGAAAATTGTTTCCGGCGTCACCGCCAGTCTGGCATTGATTGAGGCTGCTGTTGCCGTCCGGGCTGATGCCATTTTTGTACACCATGGCCTGTTTTGGCGTGGCCACGATGGACGAGTTACGGGCTGGTTGCGCCAGCGTCTGGCCCTGCTGCTGCAGCACAACATCAATTTGTTCGCCTACCATTTGCCGCTGGATGCACATGCGGAGTTAGGTAATAACGCCCAACTGGGCGCGCGCTTGGGTTTTGTGGTGCAAGAGCAGTTTGGTGAGCAGCAATTGGGCTGCTTGGGTGAGGCGCCTTCCGCTGTCATGGCTAGTCCGTATGCGTTGGCCGACCATATCGAGACATTGCTGGGGCGGCCGGTCACGCTGATTGCCGCCAAGCCGGGCTCCATGCGGCGTGTGGCTTGGTGCACAGGGGGTGCCCAGGGCTATTTTGAAGATGCGATCGCCGCCGGTGCCGATGTGTTCATCACGGGCGAAATTTCCGAGCCGCAAGCCCACTTCGCCCGCGAGAGTGGGGTCAGTTTCATTGCCTGCGGTCACCATGCCAGCGAGCGCTATGGCGCACCTGCTGTAGCTGCCCATGTGGCGGGTCGGTTCGACTTGGAGCATGAGTTCATTGATATTGCCAACCCGGCCTGAAACACCTATGTCGCACCCTCCTATTGCCATCACCATGGGCGATGCCGCTGGTATTGGTCCTGAAATCATTGCCAAAGCCTTCTGCCTGCAGCCTGCGCTCCTGTCCGGCTGTTTTGTCTGGGGCGATGTGGCTACCATGCGGCGTGCCTTGCAGCGCCTGACGGGTACCGGGGTGCCTTACCCATTGGCGCGGATCAACAGGGTGGATCGGCTATCGGAGACCCCGCCGCGTTGCATCCCGGTGCTGCAGGAGGGTGATGCACTGGCAGCGCTTGTATTGGGACAGGTGAGCGCGAAAGCCGGTGCTTTTGCCGGAAGCTGCGTGCTGAGTGCGGCACGCGCTGCCATGCGTGGAGAAATTGCTGCGTTGGTCACGGCGCCCCTGCACAAAGAGGCCTTATCCGCCGCTGGTGCGCCTTTCAATCAGTTCCCGGGTCATACCGAAATGCTGCAGGCGGTTGCCGCTGAACACCTGGGTAAGCCGATTGCCGCAGTGCCTGTGCGCATGATGCTGGCAAATGATGAACTGCGCACGGTCTTGGTCAGCATCCATGTCTCATTGCGGGAGGCAATAGATGCGGTGACCTTCGACAATGTGCTGCAAACCCTGCTGATTACGCACGCGTCTTTGTCCCGGGTTTTGGGTAGGGTGCCCCGCATAGCAGTCGCTGGACTGAATCCGCATGCAGGTGAGGGCGGGCTGTTTGGCCGTGAAGAGTTGGATGTGATTATCCCGGCCATGCGGGCGGCCGCTCAAGGTGGCTGTGATGTTTCCGGCCCCTGGGCGCCGGACACTGTATTCATGCGTGCGCGCAAGCGGCCTGGGCGGGACGCGGAATTTGATGCGGTGGTAGCCATGTACCACGACCAGGGCCTTATCCCGGTGAAGTATCTGGGAGTGGAGAAGGGAGTGAACGTGACGCTGGGTCTGCCTCTGGTGCGTACCAGCCCGGACCATGGGACCGCTTTCGACATTGCTGCAAGCGGTAGCGCCGATCCGAGTAGCCTGATAGAGGCCATTCGGATGGCGCGGGCATTGTCTGCTGTCTGAAGCTTACTTCCTGAGGCTGTCGCGGATCTCGCGCAGCAGCACCACGTCTTCCGGGGTGGCTGCCGGTGCGGCCTCGACTGCCGGCTCTGCCTTCTTCAAGCGGTTGAGTTGCTTGACCATGATGAATACGATAAAGGCCAGAATTGCAAAGTTGACAGCGATGGTGACGAAATTGCCGTAGGCAAAGACGGGAACGCCGGCCTTTTTCAAGCCCGCCAGCGAGGTGTCGGTTCCTGCAGGAACGCTGCCCAGAACCACGAACAGGTTGGAAAAATCCACCTTGCCGATCAATGCCCCAATGATTGGCATGAACAGATCTGCCACCACAGAATCCACAATCTTGCCAAAGGCGCCACCGATGATTACACCGACCGCCAAATCAACGGCGTTGCCTTTAACAGCAAATTCCTTGAACTCTTGCATCATTCCCATGGAAATCTCCTTTTTAAAAATAAATAGGAGTGTACTGTCGCAGAGCTTGCTGTTCGTCTGACATGTACCTGACCAATTCAGTTGTGGTGCTCAGTTACAATCTACGTTTGCCCTTAGTTGTGATGTTCATTGAGGATTCTCATGAGTGAAACCCTAGTCGACACCAAATCGATTGATGCCAGTAAGCGCACCTGGATGATCGCATCTGGTTGTGCCGGAGCCGTGGGCGGTATTGCAGCCGCTATCCCTTTTGTCAGCACTTTCCAGCCATCGGAGCGTGCCAAGGCCGCTGGTGCCGCTGTGGAGGTTGACATCGCCGCGATCAAACCTGGTGAAAAGCTCACCGTGGAATGGCGCGGAAAGCCAGTTTGGATTGTGCGTCGCACGCCCGAGCAAATCGCTGCTCTGCCTAAAATTGATGGTCAGCTGGCAGACCCCAAGTCTGAGCGAAAGCGCGGTGAGCAGACGCCGGAATACGCTATGAACGAAGGGCGTTCCATCAAGCCGGAATTCTTTGTGGCTGTGGGCATCTGCACCCATTTGGGTTGCTCGCCGTCTGACAAGTTTACTTCCGGCCCTCAAGCTTCGTTGCCGGACGACTGGCAGGGCGGCTTCCTGTGCCCATGCCATGGTTCCACCTTCGATCTGGCCGGGCGCGTGTTCAAGAACAAGCCTGCTCCAGACAACCTCGAAGTGCCGCCGCACATGTATCTGTCCGACAGCAAGTTGCTGATCGGCGAAGACAAGAAGGCCTAAAGGACTCACACCATGGCTACATTCAAGGAAATTTCCCCCAACGCGTCGGCTGGTGCCAAGGTCACGAACTGGTTTGAAAACCGGTTCCCGACTGCGTTTGACGCCTACAAGGTTCATATGTCGGAGTATTACGCTCCGAAGAACTTCAACTTCTGGTACATCTTCGGCTCGTTGTCGCTGTTGGTGCTGGTGATTCAGATCGTTACCGGTATCTTCCTGGTGATGCACTACAAGCCTGATGCTGCACTGGCATTCGGCTCGGTGGAATACATCATGCGTGATGTGCCATGGGGCTGGTTGATCCGTTACATGCACTCCACCGGCGCCTCGGCTTTCTTTGTCGTGGTGTATCTGCACATGTTCCGCGGCCTGATGTACGGCAGCTACCGGAAGCCGCGCGAGTTGGTCTGGATCTTCGGTTGTGCCATCTTCCTGTGCCTGATGGCCGAAGCCTTCATGGGCTATTTGCTGCCATGGGGACAAATGTCGTACTGGGGCGCCCAGGTGATCGTGAATCTGTTTGCCGCTGTGCCCTTTGTCGGCCCCGATCTGGCTTTGCTAATCCGTGGTGACTTTGTGGTCGGTGACGCCACCCTGAACCGCTTCTTCAGCTTCCACGTCATCGCCGTGCCGCTGGTGCTGCTGGGTCTGGTGGTTGCGCACTTGCTGGCGCTGCACGATGTGGGTTCGAACAATCCTGACGGCGTGGAAATCAAGGGCCCCGATGCACCGCGTGATGCGGCCGGTCACCCGCTGGATGGCATCCCCTTTCACCCCTACTACACGGTGCACGACATATATGGTGTGAGCCTGTTCCTGCTGGTGTTCTCTGCGATCATCTTCTTTGCGCCCGAGTTCGGTGGCTACTTCCTGGAATACAACAACTTCATTCCGGCGGACCCGTTCAAGACACCGCTGCACATTGCGCCGGTTTGGTACTTCACGCCGTTCTACTCCATGCTGCGCGCCGTTACAGGCGAAATGATGTACGTGTTGATTGCTTGTGTGCTGGCTGGCGCTGCGTTTGGCATCTTCAAGGCCCCGCTGCCCAAAATCTTCAAGCCGGTAATTGCTGTTGTTGCGGCTGTCGTTGTCGCGATGATGCTGTCCATTGACGCCAAGTTCTGGGGTGTGGTGATGATGGGTGGCGGAGTGGTCGTCCTGTTCTTCCTGCCCTGGCTGGATTACAGCCCTGTCAAGTCCATCCGCTACCGTGCGAGCTGGCACAAGTACATGTACGCCGTGTTTGTGTTCAACTTCCTGATTTTGGGCTGGCTGGGTACACAGCCTCCGTCTGATGTGGGTGGTCGTGTGTCCCAAATCGGCACTCTGTTCTACTTCGGCTTCTTCATCTTGATGCCCTGGTGGAGCCGCATCGGCACTCCCAAGCCAGTGCCAAGCCGCGTCAACTTTGTTGCCCACTGAAATGGAAACAAACACCATGAAAAAAGTACTCGTTTCGCTTCTGATGGCTCTGGGTTTGTCCTTGTCGGCTCAAGCCAACACTGGCGGCATCGCGTGGGATAAAGCCCCGGCCAAAACCAATGACTTGGCTGCCCTGCAAAATGGCGCCAAGGTCTTTGTGAACTACTGCTTGAACTGTCACTCTGCTGCCTACATGCGCTTCAACCGCCTAAAGGATATCGGGCTGACGGAGCAGCAAATCAAAGATAACCTCTTGTTCACCACCGAAAAAGTGGGTGACACCATGGTTGCTGCGATTGATCCCAGGCAAGCCAAGCAATGGTTTGGTGGCAACCCCCCCGACCTCACCGTGATTACGCGATCGCGTGCAGCACAAGGCATGGGCACTGGTGCAGACTATCTGTACACCTATCTGCGCACCTTCTATGCAGATGACACCAAGCCTACCGGCTGGAACAATCTGGCTTTCCCCAACATTGGCATGCCGCATGCTTTGTGGCAATTGCAGGGCAAGCGCGCTCCGATTTATGAAACCATTGAAGAGCATGGCCACGAAGTGCATGTGTTCAAGGGCTGGGAGCAACTCACCCCGGGTACCATGACTCCTGAGCAATACGACCAGACGGTTGGCGACCTGGTGAATTACATGGCATGGATGGCAGAGCCGGCGCAAAATACACGCGTGCGTTTGGGAGTTTGGGTTCTGTTATTTCTGTGCGTCTTGACTTTCTTCACCTGGCGCATGAATGCAGCGTTCTGGAAAGACGTCAAGTAACATTTGCAGTCAGGTCATGGCGCTTCACAAAAGCGCCAAGGCATTGAAGAGTGGGCTTGCAATTGGCAGCCCACTCTTTTTAATTTTTAGGAGTCTCTTGCCATGATGGTGCTGTATTCAGGAACAACCTGCCCCTTTTCCCACCGCTGCCGCTTTGTGTTGTTTGAAAAGGGCATGGACTTCGAAATCCGTGACGTGGACTTGTACAACAAGCCTGAAGATATCAGCGTCATGAACCCGTACGGGCAGGTGCCGATTCTGGTCGAACGCGATCTGATTCTGTACGAGTCCAACATCATCAACGAATATATTGACGAGCGCTTCCCCCATCCGCAATTGATGCCCGGTGACCCGGTTGATCGCGCGCGCGTGCGTCTGTTTCTCCTTAATTTCGAGAAGGAACTTTTTGTGCACGTGGTGACTTTGGAGGCCCGTGCATCCAAAGGAAACGAGAAAGCATTGGAAAAGGCTCGTGCCCATATCCGTGATCGTTTGACGCAGTTGGCGCCCGTGTTCATGAAGAATAAATACATGCTGGGTGATAACTTCTCGATGCTCGACGTTGCGATCGCGCCGCTGCTCTGGCGACTGGACTACTACGGCATTGATCTCAGTAAGAATGCTGCACCCTTGCTGAAGTATGCAGAACGCGTGTTCTCGCGCCCCGCTTATATCGAGGCGCTGACGCCCTCTGAAAAGGTCATGCGCAAGTAATCCCGCCCGGCCCATGATTGACGCCAAAGACTCTCACTCCACACGGCCCTACCTGATTCGGGGGTTGTACGAATGGTGCACAGACAACGGCTTCACACCGTTTATTGCGGTGCTGGTCGACGACACCGTGCGTGTTCCCAATGAGTTTGTGAAGGACGGTGAAATCGTGCTGAATATCAGCTTCGATGCCACCAGTGCCTTGAAGTTGGGCAATGATTACATTGAATTCAAGGGTCGCTTTGGGGGTATAGCGCGCGACATCCTGGTGCCTGTGGATCGTGTGTTGGCTATCTACGCGAGGGAAAACGGTCAGGGCATGGCCTTCCCCTTGCTCGCCAGTTCAGTCACGCCTTCACCCGGGGTGGAGTCTGACGTACAGACCGTCACGCTCACCAGCGTGACTTCTGACAAGGCGGATCCAGGCAACCCGGAAGGTCCGCGTCCCACGGGCAACGGACGCCCGTCATTAACCAGAATCAAGTGATTGTGCGTGCAACGGCAAAATGTCGTTGCGCCGTGGGTTAGAATTCAGCCCGTGCCGCTTTAGCTCAGTTGGTAGAGCAACCGCCTTGTAAGCGGTAGGTCGTCAGTTCGATTCCGACAAGCGGCACCACTTCTATTTCCGCAACCAGCCACTTAGTGGGGTTAGCGCGACATTTGAACCTTCAATCGAATTGCGGTAACCTCCCAACCCTTCGAGCGCAGATGCGCCTCCAGTGCGGGCAAGAGCTGTTTTATTTTTGCCGCTGCGGCGTTATTGGCTAGCAGCAAACACCAGACCGTCCCTTCAATAGGGCCGGGCTGCACGTAGGAACGCAGCGAGCCTGGTATCAGGGATTCAATCGATTTCAGCCGTTGTGCGGATTCAACGGCAAGCCCGCACAGGCGGCTTAAGGTTTCGGACTCTTGGGTCGCCTGTAACAGCGTAATGGCATGGTTGCGGCGGTTCATGGCCCCTTAGAAGGATTGGGTATGCAATTGATTATCACGGATGCGCGGTTTTCCAGAGTGCGCGCTGTCCAGCTGAGTGGTCTGCGTTTGGTGTTGGCTGCGCTGGGCTTGTCACTTTGCCTGATGTTGGTGTCTGCAACCCTTTACCACTGGGTATTTCTCAAGGGAGCGCGTGAAGGTTGGCCCGTGATCGGCGCTGTCGTGCGCCTGGTTGTCCGTGACGAAGTGGCACAGCAAGACCGCTTCATGCGTGAGAACATCGACGTCATGGCCAAGCGACTGGGCGAGATGCAGGCCAAACTGCTGCAACTGGAGTCGCTGGGTGAACGGGTTTCCGGTCTGGCAGGTATCAATCCGGGCGACATCAAGACCAGGCCAGGCCAGGGGGGCATACTGATTGCGCAACACAACCTGTCCATGGACGAACTGCAGGCCGCTCTGGCTGATTTGGACCAACTCACCAACCAGCGCACCGACGTGATGACCGTGATTGAGTCACGCCTGTTCGAGCAAAAGATCAGAAAAATGTTGGTGCCTACCGAGGCGCCGGTGAAGGATGTGAACCTGGGCTCAACATTTGGCTGGCGTATTGATCCATTTACCGGTCGTTCCGCATTGCACACCGGTCTGGATTATCCGGCCGAGTCGGGTACGCCGATTTTTGCGGCAGCGGGTGGTGTGGTGGTGACACAAGAGTTTCATCCGCAATATGGCAACCTGATCGAGGTGGAACATGGCAATGAACTGATCACGCGCTATGCCCATTCCTCAAGGGTTTTGGTTAAGAAGGGCGACCTGATCAAGCGCGGCCAAAAGATCGCAGAAGTGGGGACCACAGGCCGTTCCACTGGCTCCCATTTGCACTTTGAGGTGCTGGTGCAAGGCGTGCCGCAGGACCCGCAGAAGCTCTTGAATGCGGGGAGCCGACTGGCGACCCCCAAGCTGGCATGGCACGGAGCACAGGCGCTGCTGTCGGACAAAGTGCCGGGTTCGCACATGCTGGAAATGCCAGCGCTTAATCCGCAGTCCCGGCAACGTTAAAATCTGTGTTTTAGCAGGCTGTGCAAGCCGTGGGCGCTCTGGCGCTTGCCTTTTGCCGGATTGCCCTCACTTCACCTTGATTAGAAAAAGGACTGCGCTGTTCTGTTAGCCCGCTGTGGGAAACAGGCCAGTCTTGCTTGCATGGCCACCAATATTCTTACCAAAATCTTCGGAAGTCGTAACGACCGTCTGCTCAAGCAATATCGCTCCGTGGTGACTCGCATCAATGCGTTGGAGCCGGACTTTGAGAAGCTTTCGGATGAAGCGCTCAAGGCCAAAACGCAGGAATTCAAAACCCGGGTTGCCAAAGGTGAATCGTTGGAATCGGTGTTGCCCGAGGCCTTTGCGGTGGTGCGCGAGGGCTCCAAGCGCATCATGAAGATGCGCCACTTTGACGTGCAAATGCTGGGTGGTATGTCCCTGCACTACGGCAAGATTTCCGAAATGGGCACGGGCGAAGGCAAAACGCTCACATCCACCTTGCCCGTGTACCTGAACGCACTCACCGACAAGGGTGTCCACGTGGTCACCGTGAACGACTACCTGGCCAGCCGAGATGCGCGCTGGATGGGGCGTCTGTACAACTTTCTGGGCCTGACGGTCGGTATCAATCTGCCGCAGGCGCCACGTGAGGAGAAGCAGGCAGCCTACCGCGCCGACATTACCTATGGCACCAACAACGAATACGGCTTTGACTACCTGCGTGACAACATGGTTCACGAGGTTGCCGACCGGGTGCAGCGCGGGCTGAACTTTGCCATCGTCGACGAGGTGGACTCCATCCTGATCGACGAGGCGCGCACGCCGCTGATCATCAGCGGCCAGGCCGAAGACCACACGGACATGTACCTGGCCATGAACAAGGTCGTGCCCTTGATGAGCAAGCAAGAGGGGGAGGCCGATCCGCATACCGGAGAGGGCATCACCAAGCCGGGTGACTTCACCATCGATGAAAAATCACATCAGGTGTTTCTGACCGAAGCCGGCCACGAAAATGCCGAACGCATTTTGTCCGGACTGGGCCTGATTGCCGAGGGTGCGTCCCTTTATGACCCGGCCAACATCGCGTTGATGCACCACTTGTACGCGGCCCTGCGTGCCAACCACCTGTATCACCGCGACCAGCATTACGTGGTGCAAGAGGGTGAGATCGTCATTGTCGATGAGTTCACCGGCCGCCTGATGACGGGTCGGCGCTGGAGTGACGGCCTGCACCAGGCAGTGGAAGCTAAAGAAGGCGTGGAAATTCAGGCCGAAAACCAGACCCTGGCCTCCATCACCTTCCAGAACTACTTCCGCCTCTACGGCAAGCTGGCAGGCATGACGGGCACGGCCGACACAGAGGCCTATGAGTTCCAGGAAATTTACGGTCTGGAAACGGTGGTGATTCCCCCGAACCGCAAGAGCCGCCGCGAGGACCAACTCGATCGCGTGTACAAGACTACGCGCGAAAAGTACGAGGCCGCCATCAAGGACATCCGCGAGTGCTACGAGCGCGGCCAGCCGGTGCTGGTGGGTACCACCTCTATCGAAAATTCTGAAATCATTGCTACGCTGCTGGAAAAGGACAAGCTGCCCCACCAGGTGCTCAACGCCAAGCAGCATGCCCGCGAAGCGGACATCGTGGCCCAGGCCGGGCGCGCCAAGATGATCACCATCGCTACCAATATGGCCGGTCGGGGGACTGACATCGTGCTGGGTGGCAGCATCCAGAAAGCTGTGGAGGATGTGGAATCCGACGCCTCGCGGGGCGAAGCCGAGAAGCAGGCTGCCATTGCCCAGATTCGCGCCGACTGGACGCGTGACCACGAGGCCGTCAAGGCATTGGGCGGACTGCGTATCATCGCCACCGAGCGCCATGAGTCACGTCGCATCGACAACCAGCTGCGTGGCCGCTCCGGCCGACAGGGCGACCCCGGGTCATCGCGTTTCTACCTGAGCCTGGACGATTCGCTGATGCGCATCTTTGCCGGTGACCGCGTCAAGTCCATCATGGACCGCCTGAAGATGCCCGATGGCGAGGCCATCGAGGCCGGTATCGTCACCCGCAGCATCGAGAGTGCCCAGCGCAAGGTGGAAGCGCGCAACTTCGACATGCGCAAGCAACTGCTGGAATATGACGATGTATCGAACGACCAGCGCAAAGTGATTTACCAGCAACGCAATGCGATTCTGGATGCTGCTGACTTGAGCGCCCAGATTGCGTCTCTGCGCGAAGGCTGCTTCCAGGACCTGGTGCGCATGTACGTGCCACAGGAGTCGGTGGAAGAGCAGTGGGATATCGCCGGCTTGCAAAAAGTGCTGGCCGATGACTGGCACATTGTGCTGGACCTGAAAAAACAGATCGAGCAGGCCAGCGCCATTACCGACGAGGAAGTGCTGCACACCGTGGCCACTCAGGCAGACGAGGCTTTCAATGCCAAGGTCGCTCTGGTGGGTGATTCCAACTTCACCCAGTTCGAGCGCATGGTGTTGCTGCAAAGCATTGACACCCATTGGCGTGACCACCTGAGCGCGCTGGACTACCTGCGTCAGGGCATCCACTTGCGCGGGTACGCACAGAAGCAGCCCAAGCAGGAATACAAGCGGGAAGCCTTTGAGTTGTTCGGCCAGTTATTGGATTCGGTGAAAAATGATGTCACCAAGGTGCTGATGACGGTGCAGATTCAATCGGCCGAGCAGATCGATGCAGCGGCGCAGCAACTGGAAGCGCGTGCTGAGAGCATCAGCAATGTGACCTACAGCGCCCCCACCGAAACCGGCGAAGTGGAAACCACGGTGGATGCCGAAACCGTGGGCGTCGCCAAAACCGCCAGCGCAAGTGCTGCGGCCGCTGCTGTGGCTGCAATGGGACGTGTGGGCCGTAATGACCCTTGCCCTTGCGGCAGCGGCAAGAAATACAAACAGTGCCACGGCAAACTCGCCTGAAGGAAGACCATGCCCGTTAACCTGCCCATGCCAGATGCGGCCACGCTGTACCCGATCGCGGGTGTGCGCATCGGTGTCACTGAAGCCGGCATCCGCAAATCCAACCGCAAAGATCTGACGGTGGTGCTGATCGATGCCGGTGCCAGCGTCTCCGGCGTGTTTACTTCGAATCGTTTTTGCGCCGCGCCTGTGCAACTGTGCCGTGAACATCTGGAGGGTGGCCATGCCATTCGCGCCATGGTCATCAACACCGGCAATGCCAATGCCGGCACGGGAGCCGACGGTCTGAGACGTGCGCGCAGCACCTGTGCCGCACTGGCCCGGCGTTTGGGCGTAGACGCATCGCAAGTGCTGCCGTTTTCTACGGGCGTGATCATGGAAACGCTGCCTGTTGACCGCATTGAAGCCGGTCTGGACGCAGCGCTTGCTGACGCCAAGCCTGACAACTGGTTAAAGGCCGCCGAAGGCATCATGACCACCGACACCCAGCCCAAGGCCTTTGGTGCCCAAGGCATGGTGGGCGGCAAATGGGTGAGCGTATGCGGCATCAGCAAGGGTGCGGGCATGATCCGCCCGAACATGGCCACCATGCTGGGTTTTATCGCTACCGATGCGGATGTGGACCAAGCGGTGATGAAGCAGCTGTCGCTGGAGCTGGCTGAAGGCTCGTTCAACCGCGTGACCGTGGACGGCGACACTTCTACGAATGACTCGCTGGTGGTGATTGCCACCAAGCACGCTGGCAATGCGCCCATTGCGTCGCTGGCGTCTGCCGAAGGCCAGGCACTCAAAGCGCTGATGCTGGACGTGGCGCGCAAACTGGCGCAAGCCATTGTGCGCGACGGTGAAGGTGCCACCAAATTCATTAGCGTGGTGGTGCAAGGTGGGCGCGACGCCGAAGAGTGCCGCAAGGTAGCCTATGCCATTGCCCATTCGCCGCTGGTCAAAACCGCGTTCTATGCGTCGGATCCCAATCTGGGCCGCATCCTGGCCGCAGTAGGTTACGCCGGCATCGACGATCTGGACCAAACCGGCATCGAGTTGTTTCTGGACGATGTGCATGTGGCCACACAAGGCGGGCGCAATCCGGCCTACCGTGAGGAAGACGGGCAGCGTGTCATGCAGCAGGCCGAGATTACCGTGCGTGTGGCACTGGGCCGCGGCGATGCCACAGAGACCGTTTGGACCTGTGACTTCAGCCACGAGTACGTCACCATCAACGCTGATTATCGGAGTTGAACACCCCCGTCCAGGCTCACTGCGTGTCGCCTGTTCCCCCCTTGCTGGCTCAACACCAGTGGCCCGGCCAAGCCGGTTCCACGGTGTTCCTGTGTTAACGCCTTGCGCTCCGGATGCTTGATATGAATGAAAAGATAGAACTATTTCTGGCGCGTGCTGAGCTGTTTATGGCGCGGGTCGAGGCTTCCTTGCCGCATGGTCTGTCCGAGCCGGACTGGAACGAGTCCATCGCCTTTCGCTACCGCCGCCGCTCTTCCGGCCAGGGTGTGATTTCGCCGGTGCACCACGTGGGCGCCATGAGCCTGGCAGATCTTGTTGATATCGATCAGCAGAAAGAAAAAATCCAGCGCAACACGGCGCAGTTTGTGCGGGGGGCCACGGCCAATAACGTGCTGCTGACCGGCGCCCGGGGTACCGGAAAGTCGTCCCTGATCCGCGCTTGCCTGCACACCTATGCCGCCCAGGGTCTGCGCCTGATTGAAGTGGACAAGGCCGATCTGGTGGACCTGCCGGACATTGTGGACCTGGTGGCCAAGCGGCCCGAAAAGTTCATTGTGTTCTGCGATGACTTGAGTTTTGACGAAGGCGAGCCCGGCTACAAGGCCTTGAAGTCGGTGCTGGATGGTTCGGTGGCCGCTGCCACAGCCAATGTGTTGGTCTATGCCACCAGCAACCGCCGTCACCTGTTGCCCGAGTACATGTCGGAGAACCTCACCTACACCCACACGCCTGAGGGCGAGGTGCATCCGGGCGAAGTGGTGGAGGAAAAAATATCGCTGTCCGAGCGTTTTGGTCTGTGGGTTAGCTTCTACCCGTTCACGCAGGACGAATACCTGCACATCGCTGCCCAGTGGCTGAGCGTGTTGGGCGTATCTGCCAGCGAGATCGAGACGGCACGCCCTGATGCGCTCTTGTGGGCGCTGGAGCGCGGTTCCCGTAGCGGCCGCGTGGCCCGGCAGTTTGCCCAGGACTACGCCGGTCGCAAGACCTCGCTGGAATGAGCAAACTCACCTTGATGGCCGACGCCCATGCCGAGCGCCTGGGTGGGCCGGATCGCCCGGTGACCGAAGTGGCGGTGGGCGTGCTGGTGCGTGGCGACGGTGCTTTTCTGCTGACCTCACGTCCCGTGGGCAAGGTGTATGCCGGTTACTGGGAGTTTCCCGGTGGCAAGCTCGAGGCGGAGGAGTCGGTAGAGCAGGCTTTGCGCCGTGAGTTGCAAGAAGAGCTCGGCATCACCGTTGGTGCCGTCACGCCTTGGCATGTCGAAATGGTGGACTATCCGCACGCGCTGGTCCGGTTGCATTTCTGCAAGGTGTTTGACTGGGGTGGTGAGCTGCAGATGCGTGAGGCACAAGAGTTCTCCTGGGAACAACTGCCGGTGCAGGTGCAGCCGGTGCTACCGGGCACGGTGCCTGTGCTGGCCTGGTTTGCGCAAGAGCGGGGTTTTTCCGCAGACACCCATCAAGCGGTGAGCCCCCGCTCCAGCTGAGCTTGCAGGCTGCAGTCTTTATTGCAGCTTGGGGTCGCCGAATAACTCACCTTCGGGCGGCGCTTCCGTAGGTACCCGAAAGGCCTCGCTGGCCCAGGCTCCAAAGTCGATGTTCTTGCAACGTTCACTGCAAAAGGGCCGGAACGGGTTGTTGGCGGAGTAGACGCTTTCGCCGCCACAAGCCGGGCAAGGCACGATTTTTGTGGGAATGGAGGAATTCACGGGCTGGCTATTTCCTGCTTACGAGCACAGTGCGATTTCGAACGCGCCGTCCTGCAGTGCAGGCTGCAGTTTGTCCTCAGCATCCATACGCATCAGACGGATAGACAGCATCAGCCGATTGCCGCTGATTTCGGGAATCAGCTGCAACGCCGGATCGATTGCCAAGCGCATCAGCTGGAAGGTCCGACCCTGAGGCAGGGTTTGCTGAAACTGGCCAGCCGTGGCCACGACCTTTTGTGGTGAGCCTGAATCGCGCAGCATCTTGAGCAGCAAATGGATGGATTCCGCCAGCGGAGCCAGCGTGGAGGCCCAGCGGTGCAGGTCTTTCTTGCGGGCATCGGCACTGCGGTGTTGCCAGGCAAAATAGGCTGGCAAGTCAAATTCGCAGGTTCCGCCCGGGATGCCGACGCGGCTGCGGATGCTCATCAGCCAGTCGTTTTCTGTCAGCGATTGCCCGGCCTTGCCGGTGGTTGCGTTCAAGGCTTCAAAACAGCCTTCGACCTGTGCAATCACCTTGTCCAGCACGCCTTCAGAAATGGCCGGATTGCCGCGGTAGCCGTTGAGCACCTGTTTTTGCTTGTCCAGGTCTTTGAGGACATCAGATTTCAGGTCGGCGCGCGCACCCACGTCCATGACTTCAAAGATCGTGGTCAGGGCAAAGTGGTGGTCCAGCGGCGCTTCGCGCGAGACCAGGGTGGCTAGACGCAAGAACAGATGTTCAAGGCGCAGATAAGTGCGAATGCGTTCGTTAAAGGGATATTCGTAGAGAATCACGCTGTGCTTTCGGGTGGGCGCATCATAGCCCGAACTGCTGCCCAATTTCCTGCACCCGACTCGCCAGGGCTTGCAAAGAAAGGCCATCATTGAACAGCACGATGTCGGCCGCAGCCAGACGCCGGGCTCGACTGGCTTGTGCTGCCATGATTTTTTGAATCTCGGGTGCGCTCAGACCACTGCGCGCAGCGACCCTGCTGATTTGTGTGGCCGGCGTGCAGTCCACCACCAGAACGCGGTCCAAACTTGTGCGCCAGTGCGCAGACTCCACCAATAAAGGAATGTCGAACACCAGACACGTCGTTCCAGAATCAGCAAGTGTCTGCGCTTGCGTCGCAATTTGTTGCCCCACCAACGGGTGGATGATGGATTCCAGTTGTGACTTGGCCTGCGGGTCGTTAAAGACCTGTTGGCGCATACGCTCACGGTTCAATGCGCCATCCTCACCTATGAAGCTTGCACCGAACCGGGCTTGGATCAATGGAATGGCCGCGCCACCGCTTGCCGTGGTGGCCCGGGAAATGGCATCGGCATCCATCACGCCGGCTCCCAGATCAGCCAGCATGCGGGCGACAGTGCTTTTGCCGCTGCCTATGCCGCCGGTCAAACCCAGTCGGTAAGGTTTAGGCACCCGGAAGTCCGATGGCACGGCACAGCACTTGGGGCGTCAACACCAACGCACTGAAGCCCGCACCTGCTAAAAACGGCCCGAAGGGCACGTAGCCGCCCTCGCGCAGACTGGCGTTGAGTTTCATGGCAATGCCAATCACCGCACCGATGACAGAGGCGATCAGGATGATGGGAATCAGCGTCTGCCAGCCAAACCAGACCCCCAGGGCGGCAAACAACTTGAAGTCGCCATATCCCATGCCTTCTTTACCGGTTGCGAGTTTGAAGCCCCAGTACACCAGCCACAAGGACAAGTAGCCCGCCACCGCGCCCCATAGCGCATCGTTCAGGGAAACTGGAATCCAGTGCAGGGCGGCAGCAATCATCCCCAACCAGAGCAGCGGCAGGGTGAGGTCGTCGGGCAACAAGGTGGTGTCCCAGTCAATCAAAGCCAGGGTCAGCAAGATGGCACAGAACGCACACCAGGCATAGCCGGTGGCATTGGCTCCGTGTGTCCAGATGCAATAGAAGAACAGCGCAGCAAGAGTGGCTTCTATCAACGGGTAGCGGGCACTGATGGGGGCCTTGCAGGCCGAGCATTTGCCGCCCAGTGCCAGGTAGCTCAGCACCGGAATGTTTTCATACCAGGCGATCGCGTGGCCGCAGTGCGGGCAGCGCGAACGCGGCACCATGAGGTTAAACGGCTCTTGTTCCGGAGCGTCCTGCCCCGCCATTTCAGCGGCTTCTTGTTGCCACTGACGTTCCATCATCTTGGGCAGGCGGTACACCACCACATTTAAAAAACTGCCGAACAGCAGCCCGAACAATCCAAAAAGGCTGGCATCCAGCCATTGCACACCATAGCCCATCAAACGACTTGCCCCAACTTGAAGATCGGAAGGTACATGGCCACCACGATACCGCCAATCACGGTACCCAACACCACGATGATGATGGGCTCCATCAGGCTGGAAATGCCGGCCACCATGTCATCCACCTCAGCCTCGTAAAAGTCGGCGCATTTTCCCAGCATGTGGTCGATCGAGCCGGACTCTTCGCCGATGGCGCACATCTGCAGCACCATGGAGGGAAACAGGTTGGCATTGGTCATGGCAGCCGTCAGTGCCGTGCCGGTGGATACTTCCTGCTGGATCTTCTGCGTGGCTTGCAGGTAGACGATATTGCCTGCAGCGCCTCCTACCGAGTCCAGTGCCTCGACCAGGGGCACTCCGGCGGCGAACATGGTGGACAGCGTGCGCGTCCAGCGCGCAATGCAGGATTTTTCGACCAAATTGCCAAAGATTGGCAGCTTGCGCATCAGGCGGTCCATGAACTCTTGGACCTTTTCATTGCGTTTCCAGGATTGCAGAAAGAAGTACACGCCGCCACCGATACCGCCAAAGATCAGGTACCAGTAGCTCACAAAGAACTCGCTCATAGCGATCACCATCAGTGTCGGGCCCGGCAACTCGCCACCAAATGAAGTGAACACCTGCTTGAAGGAAGGCACCACAAAAATCATGATCACAGCCACCACCACGAAGGCCACAATCATCACGGTAATGGGGTACATCAGCGCTGATTTGATTTTTGACTTGATGCCCTCGGTCTTCTCCATGTAGACCGCCAGGCGATCCAGCAATTGGTCCAGGATGCCTGCCGACTCACCGGCTTCGATCAGGTTGCAATACAGGTTGTCGAAGTAAATCGGGTATTTTCGAAACGCCGTGCTGAGTGATGTGCCGGTCTCCACGTCGTTGCGTATGTCGTTGAGCAGCTTGGTCACGCTGGGGTTGGGGTTGCCCCGACCCACGATGTCAAAGGCTTGCAGCAAGGGAACGCCCGCCTTCATCATGGTGGCCAATTGGCGGGTAAAGATGGCCAGGTCCTTGGGCTTGATCGACTTGCCGGAACGCATACGGCGCTTTTTGATCTTGGTGGGCGTCACGCCCTGGCGGCGCAGGGCAGACTTGACCTGGTTCTCGCCGTTGGCACGCAGCTCCCCGCGCACCTGTTTGCCGTTCCTGTCCTTGCCATCCCATTCGAAAACGGCTTCCTTGTTGCCAGCAGCTTTAGCTGTAGTCGTCGCCATAGGTTCCCTTGGGTTGCGCCTTATTCGTTCGTAACAGCCAGGACTTCCTCCAGGGAAGTCAGCCCCATTTGCACTTTCCTCAGGCCGGATTGTCTCAGGGAACGCACGCCTTCGCGTTCGGACTGCCTTGCAATCTCCCGTGCACTGCCATCGGCCAGGATGATGTTCTGAATCGCTTCGGTGATCGGCATCACTTGGTAGATACCAACACGGCCCTTGTAGCCCAGATTGCAGGTCGAACAGCCCACCGGCCGGTAGGGTTTCCAACTGCCATCCAGTGCGTCATCGGTAAAACCCGCATCCAGCAGGGCTTGCCGGGGAATGTCCACGGGCTGGCGACAGGCCATACACAGTCTGCGGGCCAGACGCTGGGCCGTGATCAGGATCACGCTGGACGCAATATTGAATGGGGCTATGCCCATATTGCGCATGCGTGCCAGCGTGGAAGGCGCATCGTTTGTGTGCAGCGTGGACAGCACCAGATGGCCGGTTTGCGCGGCCTTGATCGAGATGTCGGCTGTTTCCAGATCCCGGATTTCACCGATCATGATGATGTCCGGGTCCTGGCGCAGAAAGGACTTCATGGCCAAAGCAAAGGTCAAGCCGGCGCGTTCATTCACGTTGACCTGGTTCACACCCGGTAAATTGATTTCCGACGGGTCTTCCGCGGTAGCGATATTGACGCCCGGCTGATTCAGCAGGTTCAGGCAGGTGTACAGCGACACAGTCTTGCCCGAGCCGGTCGGGCCGGTGACCAGAATCATGCCGTAGGGACGGCCGATGGCTTTGAGCAGTCGTTCTTTCTCATCCGCTTCGTAGCCCAGCGCATCGATGCCGAGCTTGGCGCTGGCCGGATCCAGAATCCGGATCACGATCTTTTCGCCGAACAAAGTGGGCAGGGTACTGACACGGAAATCGATCACCCGGTCGGGGCCGACCTTGAGCTTCATGCGCCCGTCCTGCGGCACCCGCTTTTCCGAGATGTCCATGCGGGAGATCACCTTGATGCGGGAGGCCAGTTTGTCCTTAATGGCCACAGGCGGGCTGGCAATTTCGCGCAGCTGTCCGTCAATCCGGAAACGCACCCGGTAGGTGTGCTCGTACGGTTCAAAGTGCAAGTCGGACGCGCGCATGCTGAAGGCGTCCAGCAACATCTTTTGCAAGAAGCGCACCACGGGTGCGTCTTCCACTTCAGCGGTGGCTTGCGATGTTTCCATCGCCGTCTCGGACGCATATTCATCAAATTCAAAATCACCGCCAATGATGTCTTCCACCGCCTCGGTGGCCGAGACCGAGTTGGCTTCCACCAATTTGGATAACTTGTCGTATTCCGCAATGATCCAGTCCACGCCCATCTGGGTCGAGAATTTGATTTTTTCGGCAGCGCGTTGGTCAGAAGGGTCGGCCGTGGCCACCATCAAGCGGTTGTTGCGCTTGCTTAAGACCACCAGGCGGTAATCCTGGCAGGTTTTGTTGTCCAGCAAACCCTTGGGCAGGCGTTGTGGGTCTATCGCATCCAGATCGACAAGTGGCGCTGCAAAGGCCTGAGACAGGGTGTGTGCCAGATCAGACGCCGAAACAACGCCGGAACCTACCAGTTCGGAGATGAAGCTGGTCTTGTTGGCGATGGACCGGCCGTATATGTCTTCTGCAGCCTTTTGGCCCAGCTTGCCGGCTGCGACCATGGCGCGTCCCAGGCCGGGGAGCGCAATGGCACTTGAATCTTGCAGGAGGGAATCGACAGAGGCGGCCATTGGTTACAGCATATCCATTGCGTGACAGGTTGAAGGATCATCGCTGATCGCCCAATCAATGTAAATGTAACCCGTTGCAACGGGCTTACGCAGGCTCCAGCGGTGCGGCATCAGCGCAGCAGACTGGCGAAAGTGGCTCCAGCCTGGTCCTTTGCCGACAGTTGCGGCGCTTGTCCCCCAGCCGGCCATTGGATGGCCAGTGTCGGGTCATTCCAGGCTATGCAGCGCTCATGCGCAGGGGCGTAGTATTCGGTGGTTTTATACAGGAATTCGGCCGTTTCCGAGAGCACCAGAAAACCGTGCGCCAGACCTGCGGGTATCCACAGCTGGCGCTTGTTGTCGGCGCTCAAAATCTCGCCAACCCACTGGCCACAGGTCGGGGAGCCCGGACGGATGTCCACAGCCACATCAAACACCTCGCCCTGGGTGACCCGCACCAGTTTGCCCTGGGCGTTTTGCACTTGGTAGTGCAGGCCGCGCAGCACACCCTGGCTGGACTTGGAGTGGTTGTCTTGTACAAAGCAGGCCTTCACGCCCGTGGCCTCTTCAAACACTTGCTGGTTATAGCTCTCGAAGAAAAAGCCCCGCGCATCGCCGAACACCTTGGGTTCGAGCAGCAGCACGTCGGCAATGCGTGTGGGAGTGGCCTTCATCCGTAGGTCGCTTCCTTGAGCAGGCGCAGCAGGTACTGCCCGTAACCCGACTTGGCCAGCGGCTTGGCCAGTGCTTCGAGTTGCGCGTTGTCAATCCAGCCATGTCGCCACACCACCTCCTCAGGGGCCGCTACTTTAAGGCCCTGGCGGTGCTCGATGGTGTAGATGAACTGGCTGG
>CANFIH010000013.1 GCA_947446855.1 Burkholderiales bacterium | reverse complement strand
CTTGCGTCCCCAGGGGGCCAGGCTCAGGTCGGCGATCTTGTAGTCTTCGGTCTTGGCAACAGGTTTGATAGCGCTCATGTGGTTTCACTCCAAAAATAAATTTGAATACCACCGCAAGCACATGGAACTCTGGAACAGGGCTCACCCGACACATGCAGTGGGTGAGCGCCGTTGAAACAGTGGCTGTGTGTGCCACCGGGTCCGAGCCTCATTCACTTTGCGTGAACTGCAACGCTCCTCGGAAGCGCGAATTATACGGGCAAGCCGGCGTGGGCCCTACAAAGCCGCAGCAAGACCCTAGCCCGCAATGGCCAGACGCTCAAACCCGGTTCGACCGCTCGCTGCAGTGATGCGAGCCAGCCGCTCCGCATGCGCAGCCCCCACCCAATCCCACCGGAACCGCCAGGTCCAACATTCCATAGACCCCGGCGTATTCATCCGGTGGTACCCATCCAGCCCCAGCACATCCTGAAACTGGCACAGCGCATGGTTCGCCACCGACAGCGAGCAGGCGCGGATCATCGCCCAGTTCACCTCACGCCCGTCCGTGCCCAGATACTCCCCGGCAAAAGCCCGCTCGCGCGCACTGCAGCACACCCACCAGCCGACGGCCATGTCGTTGTCATGCGTGCCGCAATACACCACCGTATTGCGCTCGTAGTTGTGCGGCAGATGGCTGCTGCCGGCGTCCTCCGAAAAAGCAAACTGCAGTACCCGCATGCCGGGGAAACCGGTGTGCAGGCGCAAGGCATCGACCGCGGGTGTGATCAGTCCCAGGTCTTCGGCAATGATGGGCAGCTGGCCCAGGGCGCGCTCCACTGCCTCAAACAGGGCGAAGCCCGGGCCTTTGGCCCAGCGACCGTGGATGGCGGTGGGCTCGGTTACCGGAATTTCCCAGCAGGCCTCGAAGCCGCGGAAGTGGTCTATGCGGATCACATTGGCCAGATAAAGCTGGCGGCGGATGCGCTCCACCCACCATTGGTAGCCATCGGCAGCCATGGCCTGCCAGTCATACAGCGGATTGCCCCAGCGCTGCCCCTCCACGGCAAAGTAATCCGGAGGCACACCGGCCACCACCGTGGGCTGGCCCTCTGCGTCCAACAGGTACAGGTCCGGACGGGCCCAGCAGTCGCAGGAGTGGTGTGCAATAAAGATGGGCAGGTCGCCCACCAGGTAGACGCCCTTGGCGTTGGCATAGGCCTTGAGAGCCTGCAGTTGCACATCAAATTGCCATTGCACAAAGACCCAGAAGGCAATCTCCTGCGCATGGGTGCTGCGCGCCTCCTGGATGGCTGCGGTCACGCGCCGGGCGAGGGGCGCCGGCCAGTCGGTCCACGAATCGGTGGCATAGGCCGTGTCCAGCGCCATGAACAGGGCATAGTCGCCGAGCCAGGAGGCGTTGTCTTCCTCCCACTCTGCAAACGCCTCCCGCTCGGGCGCCTCAGCCTGGTCCTGAAATCCGGCAAAGGCTTCGCGCAGCCGCGCCATGCGCCAGGGCAGCACCTCGTCGAAGCGGACGTGTTCCGCGATAAAGCCGTTGTGCAGGGACTCCGCAGCCAGCCAACCCCGCTTCACCAGCGGCTCGAAGGCCACCAGAAAGGGATTGCCCGCCATCGCCGAGCGGCCCATATAGGGCGAGTTGGCCAGGCCAATGGGGCCGAGCGGCAGGGTTTGCCACAGGGTTTGCCCGGCGGCGTGCAGCCAGTCCACAAAGTAAGTGGCGTCGGGTCCGAAGTCGCCACTGCCGTGGGGGCCGGGCAAACTGGTGGGGTGCAGCACCACACCGGCGCTGCGTTGGGTCATCAAATCGGGTTGCAAAGCAAGATCCTTCTGTATGCGGTCTGTGCCAAGAATAGCGGTATTAATCTTGTAGCCCCCACGTTCGCTCGCTGCGCGTAGCTCTCTGCCCCCTCAAGGGGCTAAACCGGCTCGGGGCGGCCCGGCGCCGGTTTGTGCGTCTGCTCCGGGCCAACCGGTAAAATTCAGCCCATTCCCTCCTTTGATCTGGATCCCCCTTGTCTTTTGCCAACGAAACCCGGCGCCGCCGCACCTTTGCCATCATTTCCCACCCCGATGCGGGTAAGACCACGCTGACCGAAAAGCTGCTGCTGTTCTCCGGCGCGATCCAGATCGCGGGCTCGGTCAAGGCGCGCAAGGCCACACGCCATGCCACCTCCGACTGGATGGAAATTGAAAAGCAGCGGGGCATCTCGGTGGCCTCCTCTGTGATGCAGATGGTGTACCGCGACCACGTCATCAACCTGCTGGACACCCCCGGCCACAAGGACTTCTCGGAAGACACCTACCGCGTGCTGACCGCCGTGGACTCGGCATTGATGGTGATTGACGCCGCCAACGGCGTGGAAGCGCAGACGCGCCGCCTGATCGAGGTCTGCCGCCAGCGCGACACACCCATCATCACCTTCGTCAACAAGATGGACCGCGAGGTGCGCGAGCCGCTGGACATCCTGGACGAGATCGAGCGCGAGCTCGGCATGCCCTGCGTGCCCATGACCTGGCCGGTCGGCCAGGGCAAGGGCTTTGGCGGCATCATCAACCTGCGCACCAAGGCCATGACGGTGTTTGAATCGGGCAGCGAACGCCGCCCGCAAGACTTTGACTGCGTGCCGCTGAACGACGCCGCGTCCCTGGAAAAGCGTTTCGGCGCCGAGTGGACTTCAGCCATCGACAGCATGGAGCTGGCCGTAGGCGCCTCCCCGGCCTGGGACCACGCAGCCTTTCTGGCCGGCAAGCAGACCCCGGTGTTCTTCGGCTCCGGCGTCAACAACTTTGGTGTGATGGAAGTGCTGGACGCGCTGGTCGACCTGGCCCCGGCACCGCAAAGCCGCACCAGCACCACCCTGGTCAACCGCCAGCCGGTGGTCAAGGAAGTGCAACCGGAAGACGACGCCTTCAGCGGGGTGGTGTTCAAGGTGCAGGCCAATATGGACGCCAACCACCGCGACCGCATCGCCTTTGTGCGCATGGCCTCGGGCAAATACACGCCGGGCATGAAGCTCAAGGTCATGCGCACCGCCAAGGAACTGCGCCCCACGTCCGTCGTGACCTTTATGAGCCAGCGCCGCGAGGCGGTGGAAGAGGCCTATGCCGGTGACATCGTCGGCTTCACCACCCACGGCGGCGTGCAGCTGGGCGACACCATCACCGATGGCTCGGTCAACCTGATGTACACCGGCCTGCCCTTCTTCGCGCCCGAAATGTTCATGACCGTGATCCTGAAAAACCCACTGCGCACCAAGCAGCTGCAGCAGGGCCTGGCCCAGCTGGGCGAGGAAGGCGCGATCCAGGTCTTCAAACCCGAGATGGGCGGCAACATGCTGCTGGGCGCGGTCGGCCAGCTGCAGTTTGAAGTGGTACAGCACCGCCTCAAGGGCGAGTACGACGCCGATATCCGCCTGGAAGGCTGCCAGTACACCGGTGCGCGCTGGATCACGGCCGACACGCCCAAAGAGCTGCAGGAATTCATCAACGCCTACCCCCAGCGCATGGGGCGTGACGCGGCCAACACCCTGGCCTATTTGTGCACCAGCCCCTATGACGTGCGCCTGGCGCAGGAGCGTTTTCCCAAGATCCATTTCCACCCGCTGCGCGAGCATGCCGGTCTGGCGCTGCAGTCGGCCGGCTGATGGCCATGCAGCCCCTGAGCGACTGGCCGCTGGAAGCGCGCAGGGGCCTGGTCGGTGTGTTCACCGACATCGACGACACCCTGACCACGCACGGCAGCATCACGCCGGACGCCTTGCAGGCGCTGGCGGATCTGCGCGATTGCGGCCTGCAGGTCATCCCGGTCACCGGCCGCCACGTCGGCTGGTGCCTGCCTTTTCTGCAGGGTAACGGCACACAGGCCGGTTGGCCCGTGCACGCCATGGTGGCGGAAAACGGCGCGGTGGCCTGGGTGCCCGGAGGCGCAGGCTTTGTCAAACGCCACCAGCAGGACGCCGCCACGCGCCAGGCCAACCTGCTGCGCATGGAAGCGGCGTCACAGGCGGTGATGGCGGCGGTGCCCGGACTGCAGCGCAGTGCCGACACGGGTGGACGCGACACCGACATCTCCTTCGACTACAACGAGTTCGTCCATCTGCCACCCGAGTCCGTTGCGCAAACGGTGGACTTGCTGCGGCAGGCCGGCATGCACACCTCGGTGAGCAGCATCCATATCCACGGCTGTTTTGGTGACTTCAACAAATGGCAGGGTGCCTGCTGGATCGTGCAGGAGTTGCTGGGGCGCAGCCTGGCAGCAGAAAGCGAGCGCTGGGTGTTTGTCGGCGACTCCGGCAATGACCAGGCGATGTTTGCCCAAATGCCGCACAGCGTGGGCGTGGCGAACATCCGCAAGGTAGCCGATACCCTGACGCACCTGCCGCGCTATGTCACGCAAGGCGAGCGCGACGCCGGCTTTGCCGAAGTCGCCGCCGCCATTCTGGCCGCGCGTCTGGCATGACCCGCACCCCACCCGCTGGCGCCA
Source organism: Burkholderiales bacterium (assembly GCA_947446855.1). GTDB lineage: Bacteria > Pseudomonadota > Gammaproteobacteria > Burkholderiales > Burkholderiaceae_C > Allorhodoferax. Next base: position 40,106 of record CANFIH010000013.1, on the reverse strand, counting down.
CACTCGGCCTGGCTGCGATCTTCGGCTCCACCTTTTTTGCACTGGTGGGCTACTTCATTCTGTCGCCGTTGCTGCGGCTGCGCCTGAAGGGCGCCGACATCAGCAGCACCCAGGCCGGGCTGTTTGTGGCCACCGGCTGGCTGGGCATTTTTGTCATGACGCCGTTTGCCTCCAGCGTGGCCCATGCGCTGGGCCGGCGCCAATGCATGCGGCTGGCCTCGGGGCTGCTGATGCTGTGCGCCCTGCTGTTTACGCTGACCCAAGCGCTGCCGCTGTGGTTCGCGCTGAACCTGGTCTCCGGCATCGCCATGGCGCTGCGCTGGGTGTTGTCGGAAGCGCTGATTGCCGAGTTCTGCCCGCCCGAACAGCGCGGACGCTACGTGGGCATCTTCCAGACCATGGTGAGCGCCACCTTCATCATCGGCCCGGCCCTGCTGGTCTGGCTGGGCACCCAGAGCAGCATCACACTGTGGGTGGTCAACGGCCTGAACGTGATCGGCCTGGCCTGGACGCTGCTGATCCCCCAGGTGCCTGCCGCCCACGACACCGGCACGGCACGTGTCGGGCTGCACGGCCTGTGGCACGCACTGCTGGACCACCCCATCATCATGCTGGCCGGTTTTGTCGGCGGCTTTTTTGAGACCGGCGTCACCTCCATCCTGCCGCTGTATGGGCTGGCCCTGGGGCTGAGCGCATCGGCTGCCGCCGTCATGGTCTCCATCAGCGGCCTGGGTGGCGTGCTTCTCATGATTCCCGCCGGTCTCATCGCTGACCGCTTTGCCGACCAGGCGCGCGGCCGGCGCACGCTGATGGTCTGGTCCGCCGCCGTCATGCTGACAGCGACGCTGGCCCTGCCCTTCGTAGCGCAAACGCCCTGGCTGGCCTGGCCCGTGGTGTTTGTCTGGGGCGGCGCCGGTGGCACGCTCTACACCATGGCCATGACCGACATCGGCTCGCGTGAAACAGGCATCACCCTGGTCAACAGCACCGCGGTGCTGGTGCTGACCTATACGCTGGGCGGCTTGGTGGCTTCCGGTGTTTCGGGTGCGCTGATCGACTGGTCGCCCACCGTTGCGTTTCCGGCGGTGCTGGTGGCGGTGGCGGCAGTGGGGTTAGCGGCCCTGGTTCGGTCGCACCGGCGCTAAACAACTGGCGCAAGTGCCATCGCGATCTCGGGGCTGGGACTGGCGCTTCCATTGCCCATGCCCGACGAACTCTTCCCAGCTCAGCAGCCCGTCCTGGTTCTTGTCGTAGCGCTCGAAGTTGGCGTCGAAGTAGGGCAGATGGTTGGCCACCTCGGCGCGCGACAACTGGCCGTCCTTGTTTTCATCGGCCGCATCAAAGCGCTCCTCGCTCTTTTGCTGCGCCAGGCGTGCCATGTCGCCCTTGCGGCTGGCTTCGCCCGGCTGCGGCATGGTGCTGTTTGGCGGCACCGCCGGGGTCTGGGTTTGTGCCTGGGCCGACAGGGCGGCAAGCAGGCACATGCCCCAGACAGGTTTCAATCGTTTCATGTCCGGGCTCCGATCTGTGATCCGCTGCGGCAAGCAAGGCTTGCGCCAGCGCGCCACCCACCGGGCATGCAATGTGCATGCGTGTTGCCTGTCGGCGGCACACCCTGTGCGGCGACAACATCTGTGAACAATTTTTACCAGCAGATACCCGCGTGCGGCGCTCCGGGGCAGCACACTTCTCATTTCTAAAAAAACACATGCGCGTTGGCTGACCTATGTTGATAAAAACTTTGGCCTTGATGCTCTGCACGGTGCTCAGCACCGGCCTGCTAGCAGCACCCGTTGAAACCCTGACCCAAGCCTGCGCCCAGTGCCATGGCGACACGGGCGTCAGCACCCAAGCCAGGACGCCGCACCTGAACGGCCAGCTCTCCGATTACCTGGAAGATGACCTTCGCCGCCTGGGCAATGGCGGACGGGTCAGCACCGTGCCCGAGCACATTCCCAAAAGTTGGACCGCCGAAGATGTGATGGCGGTGGCCGATTTTTATGCGGCAAGCCGCAGCCCGCGTCCGGCCCAGTCGACCGATGCGGCGCTGGTGGCCAAAGGCGCGGTCTGGTACAAAAAACGCTGCGCCGATTGCCACCCCGACAACGGGCGCGAATCCAAGCGCGACGCGCCCCTGCTGGCGGGCCAGAACCTCGACTACATGAAGGAGCAGACGCGGGCCTTTGTGTCCGGCAAGCGCAAATTCGTGTTCCTGATGGACGACGCCTTTCGTGGCCTGAGTCCTGCCGATCTGGATGCCGTGGCCCATTTCTTCGCCAGCCAGGAACCGTTCAAAAAGTAAACCCCGCCGGACTGCGCCGCACGCCGCCAGGGTCTACGAACGATGGCCGGCATCTGCCGCATGGGCTGCGGGCAAGCTGATCTCGACCATCGTCCGGCCGGACAGCAGCGTGCCCCCCATCTCGTGCACGCGGCGCTGTGCCAGCTTGAACAGGTGGTCCGGCAGCGCGCTTTTCCTGCCGGACGCGGGCGGCTTGGGTGGCGCTTCAAAGTCCACACGGATACGCACCGCCTGGTCCTCTTCGCGGGTGGCCACCAGCAGGCGCTGCTGCGCCGCCGGGCTTTGCAGGCTCTTCTCCAGGCAGCGCTGCAAGATCACCATCAGCGCTTCGCTGAGGTGGTCCGGTGTGACCACACGCGCCGGCAGGTTGCCGGCGAGCCGGGTTTCAATCTGCACCGCGCGGAAGCGGTGGTCAAAACCGAGAAAATCGCAGGCCGCCAGCACCATCTGGTTCACATCGACGGGCTCGGGCCCCTGGTCGCGCAGCGTGGCGAAATTGACGATCTGGCGCGTCATGTGGGCGATGCGATCGGTCTGCTCCAGGATCATGCTGGGTCGGCAACGGCTGCCGTCGTGCGGTCGCTGCTCACCCTGCATGTCCTGCGCCAGGGCCGATATCGTGGCCAGGGGGTTGCCCACTTCGTGCGACACGTTGGCCGCCATGGTGGCCAGGGCCGTCATCTTTTCCCGGTACCACAGGCGTTCGCGCTCGCTGGACTGCTCGTGGGCGAGCACATGCTGGTCCAGGATGCGCTGGCCATTGAACACGATCACCAGCAAGGCGGCATAGAACAGGGCAAAGAGCGCAGCCGAAATGGTTTGGGCGTACGCGTTGTTCACCGTGATGTGGTCCATGTTCTTTCTGGCAGACAGGCTGGCCGTGGTGCGGTTATCGGCAATGCGCTGTGCCATCAGCGCGGAGGCCTCGTCAGACGCCTTCAGAAACGGGGTGGCGTCGGCGTAAATCTCAAACACACCCACCACCTCCCGGCCCTCGCCCCGGATGGGGATGTAGCTGGAAATCAGGTCGCGGTCTTCCACCACGCCCTCAAAAGCGCTGAAGCGCTCGCGGTGCGTGAGCTCGCTGGCGGTTTGGCCGCCGGCAGCTGTTTTCCAGCCCTGGTTCGCGGCCTTGTCCTCCCCCACCTGCGCGTTCTCCGAGGAGTAGACGGTCAGCCCCCGGGTATCGAACACCTTGATCTTGAAGACGCTGCTCCCGCGCATGGTGGCGCGCACCGTGGCATCGATCTGCGCAAAGCGCGGCAAGGCCATGAGCGCCTGGCGCACCTTGGCAAAACAGGCTTGTGGTTCGGCCGGCATGGGGGCCGCAGCCTGGGTTGCGGCCAGGGCGCGGCAGTGTTCGATCGGCACGGCCTGCGCTTTTTGCACAAACGGGGAAAGGGTCTGCGTCCACAGCATGTTGGCAAACACATGGGCCAGGTTGACGTTGCCGGCCTCGTGCACCTTGAGGATCTCAGCCTGGCGGGTCTGGTCATGCTCGCGCATGAAGCCATGCTGCGCTTCCTCAAAAAAGGTCAGTTGGTCGCGCTGCATTTCCGCAAAGAACGACTCCTCCAGATGCTCCGTGAAGTACATCAGCAGCACAAAGAACACCAGGGCGATCACGCTCGTGACCACGACGTAACGCATCAGCCGGAAACCGCCTCCGGGCTGCTGTGCGGGCGGCCCTGAAGCGCCGGGCCGCAAAAAATCAGGGAGCGCCAAAGCACGCATGGTGTTACCTATGTTCTCTGGTTGCGTTGAATGTTGTTGCCTGAACCATAACTCAAGGCGAGGCGGCCACGCTCTGCGGGGTTGTTTTTATCAATTTTTCCTTGGAAGCGGGTGCCGCCGCCGCCAGCGGGTGGAAGGCGCGTGCAATATAGGCCACCAGGGCCTGGATCTGCGGCGGGGACAACACCGATTTCCAGGCCGGCATGGAGGTGCCGGGCAGGCCCTCGCGGATCACGCCCGCCAGACGCCCGGCAGTCATGCTGCGCATGAAGGCCGGTGCGGTCAGGTCGCGCGGGTGGGGCTGCAGAAAGCTGCCGATCCAGTTGCGCCCGGTGCCGTCGGCCGCATGGCAGAAGGCGCAGTTTTCCTGGAACAGGGTCTGCCCCTGCAACTCCTGCTCCGACAGCGCCACGAGTTGCGGCGCCTGGTCATGCAAGTGGTAGGGCGAGGCCCCCGAGACCGTGTCCACCTGCTGCGCGTCTCCCGGCACAAAACCATTGCGCGGGTAGGACAGGGCCTGCGCTTCCCAGGGCGCGCCGGCATCGCGCACCCGGGCCCGGTCGTGGCAGCTCACACAAGTCGCCATGAACAGGCGCCGCCCGGCGCGCTGCTCCGGCGTCAGCGTTTCGGGGGGGCTGTCCAGCGGGAGTTCGCCGCGGGCAAATGGAAAAGCAGCGGCGTAGCGCTGGTGCTGCGGCCAGCCGTTCTCGGGCGTGTGGTAGCGGGTGTTGACGGCCTTGGCCACCATGAATTCCTGGCGCACAAAGTCGACCACGGCGTTCACCTCCGCGGTGCTGAGCACAGTGGCAAAGCCCTGCATGGCGCTGCCGGGCCGGCCATGGGTGACGGCCTCGCGCATCTGCGCCACGCTGAGCTGGTCTGTGGCGGTGGCCAGAAAATTGCGCGGCTTGGGTTGCAGATAGGTGCTGGCCAGCGTCTGCCCATCGCCGGAATAGCCGTGGCAAAAATAACAGCGGAAGTTGTAGATGCGCCGCCCCTGCTCATGCGTGGCACTGCCGGTCGCCGGCGCCTGCAGCACGCGGGCGGCGGGCAAGGCCGGTGGCTGCCGCTCTGAGCAGGCGCCCAGGGACAGCAGCAGCAGGACGCTGAAGCCGCTTCGCATCACGGGGCCGCTTTGGCGGTATCGGTCTCGGCCTGGATAAACCGTTGGAATACAAACTCGGCCACGTTGGCGATTTCCTGCGGGCTCAGCACCTGCTTCCAGGCCGGCATTTCGGTGCCCCGCTCGCCATTCGAAATCATCTCAAACAGCTTGACGCGGTTGAACTCCTGGCGCGAGGCCGAGTGCAAAAAGTTGCGCGGCTTGGGGTTGATGAAGTAGGCGCGCGGCCCGCGGCCGTCACCGCTCTTGCCGTGGCAGGTGGCGCAGTTGCCGAGGTAAAAGGCAGCGCCCTTCTCCACATCTCCCTTGAGCCCCATGGGCATGGGCGCGGCCATGTTCACGGCCAGCGGCTTGGCCTGGGCAGACAGTGCCACTGCCGCCGGTTTGGCGGTCGGGCCCGCCGCGCCATCGGCCACCGGCCCCAGGCCCATGAAGTCGGCGCGGATAAAGGCCACCACGGCGCGGATGTCCTCGGCGCTCAAGCGGTTTTTGAAGCCGGCCATGGCGGTGTCGGCCCGGCCGAAGGTGACCGAGGTGAGCATGCGCTGCGCGCTCAATTCGGTGCGGGCGGCGGCCGCCGTGAAGTCACGCGGCGGCGGGTTCAGGCTGGTCTGGGCGCGGCTTCGGCCGTCGCCCTGCTCGCCATGGCAGACCGCGCAGTTTTTACTGAACACCTGGCGGCCCCGGCTGCTTTGCGTCACCACGGGCGCGGGCATGAAGCTGCTGCGCACATAGTCCACCAGCGCTTCAATCTGCTGCGGCTGGAGCTGCGTCTGCCAGGCCGCCATGGCGGTGCCGGGCTTGCCGTGGGTGACGGCCGCGATCATCTGGCTGCGCGACAAGCGCTCGGCGGGGGTGCTGGTGAAATCGCGCGGCGGCGGGTTCAGGCTGTTCTGGGCGCGGCTTTTGCCATCGCCTTTTTCACCATGGCAAACCGAGCAATAGCTGGCAAACAGGCGCGCAGCGTCGCCTTGCGGCGCGCCTGCGGCATGTGCCGGCAGCAGCCAGCCCAGGCTGCACAACAGCCACAGACAAGCCCGGCCAAGCAGCCGGGCAGCGGGAGCGAATACACACAGGCCGTGCAATGGGTTACGGTTCATCGGGCTGGTTCCCTGCAAGATTGGTGCCCATGCGCAGGGCTTGCGTCTGGCACCAATTCTGCTTCGACGCACAGCACCCGGGGGCAGCACATGCCCTGCCCCCGTGAACCGCAGAACCATGAACCATCCCACGCAAACTGCCAGCCTCTTGCCCAAAATCCTTCGCAGCGTCTGGCAGCTCAGCGGCATGTTGCTGCTGGCGTCCTGCGCCGTCGCACCGCCGCCCGCGACCACGGTGCAAGCCATCCCGGTGTTTCCGCCGGCGCCGGAGCAGCCGCGCTTTTACTACGAGCGCACGCTCTACAGCAGCGCCGATGTCGAGAAGGAAGACAAAAACGCCGCCCTCAAGCAGATGCTGCTGGGTGGCGTCAAAACCGCCGAGGGCCTGGGCAAGCCCTATGGTGTGGCCGTGTTCCACGGCAGGGTTTACGTCAGCGATACCGGCTCGCGCAGCGTGGCCGTGTTTGACATTCCGGGCCAGCGTTTTTTCCGGCTGGGCGAGGAAGGCGCGGGCCAACTGCGCATGCCCATGGGCCTGGATGTGGATGGTGCCGGCAACGTCTACGTGGTGGACAACGCGGCGCGGCTGGTCCAGGTCTTTGATGGCCTTGGCAAGCACCTGCGCACGCTCGCCGGGGACGGCCAGTCCTTTCTGCGCCCCTCGGGCATTGCGGTCGACGCCAAGGGCGAGCGCATCTATGTGGTGGACACCGGTGGCGTGGACAGCGACAAGCACCGCGTGCGCGTGCTCGATGCGCACACCGGCCAACACCTGCTGGACTTCGGAACGCGCGGCGTCGGCCCCGGTGAATTCAACCTGCCGCGCGATGTGACGATTGGCAAGGACGGGCTGCTGTATGTGGTGGATGGCGGCAACTTCCGGGTGCAAATCTTCCAGCCCGACGGCCGCTTTGTGGGTACGTTTGGCACCATCGGACGCCAGGGCGGACAGTTCTCGCGCCCCAAGGAAGCCGCCACCGATGCACAGGGCAATGTCTACATCGTGGACTCGGCTTTCGGCAATTTCCAGATCTTCACAGCCGGGGGCGAATTGCTGCTGTCCGTGGGCAGCCGCTCCGAACGCGATGGCCTGGCGAAATACATGTTGCCCTCGGGCATTGCGCTGGACGGGGACGGGCGCGTCTACATCGCCGACCAGTTCTTTCGCAAGGTCGATGTCTACCGCCCGGCCGGCCTGGCCGCCAACGCCGGCTTTGCCGTGCGACGCTGAAAAGGCTTCTCAAAAATGCGAAGCCATTCCTGTTTTTGAGAATCCGCAGCGCCCCATGGCGCAAAAAAAACCGCTGCACCCCAGCCATGGCCGGGCAGCACCCCGTCGCCACGGGTTGGCGCCAAACTTGCATTGGACAGGGTGCGTGCGGGTCACCCGGTTTGTTCCGTACAAGCCGGCCCCAAGTTCCACAGGAGATTGAACGCATGAACCTCAATAAATGGATTTTCGGACTGCAGCAGGTGCTGAGCACCGTCCTGGCCCTGCTGGCCCTGGGCCTGTTGGCCAGCCACGCGGCCTTTGCCGCAGGCATTGCCGACACCAAGCACAACCTGGGCAGCACCAACACCGTCTCTGGCGCCAACAAGTTTGATGGCACCGCCGAACTCTGCGTGTTCTGCCACACGCCGCACGGCGCCGATTCCTCCGCTGCCGTGCCCTTGTGGAACCGCAAGATGGCCGCCCCCGGCACCTACCAGACCTACAACAGCCTGGGCACCTCCAGCCTGGATGGCGCCACGGCGCCGGTGGGCTCGGTGTCGCTGGCCTGCCTGTCCTGCCACGACGGCACACAGGCCATGAACGTGATGATCAACCAGCCCGGCTCGGGCGGCTACAACGCCGGGGGAGCCGCCCTGGCCGGCGCCTGGACCGGTGCCAACCAGACGGCGGGCAGCATCGCGGCCGGACTGATCACCAATATCGGCAAGGACCTGAAAAACGACCACCCGATCGGCATCCAGTACGGAGGCGGCATGCCCAACGGCGGCGCCTACACGGCGGGCCCCATTGCCGATGGCGCGCTCAAGGACCCGGACTTCAAAGGCCTGAGCTACGCCAACCTGAACGGCCAGTCGGTCTGGTGGGTGGAGACCGGAGCCGCCGGACGGCAGAAGACCGACATGATGCTTTACACCCGCACCGACTCGGATGCGGTGGACCGCAGCGGCGCCGTCGTCCCCGGCTCGCTGGCCGGGGCACAGGCCTTTGTGGAATGTGCCAGCTGCCACGACCCGCACTCCACCAACACCACCTTCTTGCGCATCGCCAATACCGGCAGCGCGGTATGCCTGTCGTGCCACATCAAGTAGTTCATTTCTTGTTGTGGGCCTGGCTGGCTGCCGCCCTGGCTGGCCCGGCGGGTGCAGCACAAACGCCGGTGGCAAACCCTGCCCTGGGCACGGCTACGTTTGCGCGGGTAGGCGACACCAGCATCAGCCACGACGAATACAACGCGGCCTTCACTGCGGCCACGCGCGCCAAGTTCTACCACGGCAAGCCGCCGGACGCGGAGATCGCCACCCTGCAGCGCGAGGTGGCAGACCAGCTGGTGGCGCGCCTGGTGTTGCTGCGCGAGATCAAGCGCCGGGGCCTGCGGCCCGATGCCGCATCGGTACAACAGCAAGTGGCCGTCTACGAACAGCGTTATGCCAACAGCGAGCAGTGGAAGAAGAACCGCGCGCAGCTGCTGCCCGCCCTCATCACACGCCTGGAGCAGGAAGAGCTGTTGGAGAAGATGGAAAAGTCGGTGCGCGACCAGTCCCAGCCTAGCGACGCACAGGTCAAGGCCTACTACGCCGCGCACCGTGACAAGTTCACCGAGCCGGAGCAGATGCGGGTCTCGGTGATCCTGCTGAAGGTGGACCCTTCGGCCAACGACGCCACCTGGAAGGCCCGTGAAGAGCAGGCCAAGGCGCTGGCCCGGCGCCTGCGCGCCGGCGAAGATTTTGCCGCCCTGGCGCGCCAGCATTCGGCCGAGGCCTCGGCCCTGCAGGGCGGCGACATGGGCTACCTGCATAGCGGCATGTTGCCCGAGGGCAGCCAGGGCGCACTGGAAAAGCTGAAACCCGGAGACATCAGCGATCCGCAGCGTCTGCTCGAAGGCTATGCCGTATTTCGCCTGACCGACCGCAAGCTCGCCATCCCGCACAGCCTGGACCAGGTGCAACTGCGGGCGCGGCAACTGACCCAGCGTGAGCAGGCCGATCTGGCATGGCATGCCTTCGTCACGGACTTGAAATCAGGCACGCCCATCGAAATGGATCAGTCCCGGTTTTTGCCCCTGGCCCGCTGAGCCGGCACAGGATTTGTGAGGAGCTACCCAGGTGCCAGGCCCTTGTTTGCATGATGTCTGCAACCCCCCTTTGCGCAGCCGAACCACGGGGTGGTGTCCCCGCTGTGCTGCTCGCCTGCGCCGGCCTGCTGTGTCACGCCGGCAGCCATGCGGCCTTGCCCGGCAGCGCCGAGCCGGCTGCCGGGCCTGCGGGGGGAGCCACGCATGCGCCCGATGAACCCGCCAGCGAGCCGCCTGTGCTCTGGACTCTGCCGCCGCTGCGCTGGGGCGGCAATCTGGCCTACAGCCACCGGCGCGACAGCGCGGATGGCGTGAACAGCATGCAGTCGGGCCTGAGCACCACCGTCAATGCCAGCACCAGCGGCTTCATCTGGCAGCCCTGGTTTGCCCGCGTGGATGCGGCACTGGGCTTTACCAAAGTCAGCAGCAACAGCGAGGGCGACCTGCCCGCCAACAACAGCGCCAGCGAAGGCGTGCTGGTCACCGGCCGCGGGCAGCTCTCGGTGCTGTCCCAAAGCAAGTTTCCGTTTGAGGCGCACTTTGAGAAAACCGACAACCAGGTGGACACCAACCTGGCCGCCAGCAGCGATGTCGCCAGCCAGCGCTACGGTTTTACCCAGCGCTATTTCCAGACGCGGGGCGAATCCAGCCTGGCCTGGGACCGCAACACCCAGACCAGCTCCAACTTTGGCAGCGACCAGCAGGAAAGCCTGGAGCTGCGCAGCGCGCACAACCAGGACGCCCACCAGCTGCAGCTCAGCGCCAACCGCACCGTCAACCGCCACGACAACAGCGGCGAAAGCGCCGCGCAGGACAACCTGACAACGCAGCACCACTACACGCCGGGCCCGGCCCTGTCGGTGCTGAGCATGGCCAACCTCAGCAACTCCGAGCTGCACTTGCAGCAGGGCGACAACCGCACCCAGCTGGCGCAGTTCAGCAGCAATGCCTTCTGGCAATCGGCCACGCAAGCGCTCTCGGTGAATGGCGGCGTGCGGGCCCTCACGCTGGCGGCGGACCAGGCCGGTCTCGTGGCCAGCAGCGATGGCACCAGCGGCACCCGCTTGCTCACCGCCAATGCCAACGCCGGCCTCAACTACGACTACAGCCGCCTGACCCGCCTCAATGCCTCGCTCAATGTCGGCTCGGTGCAAAGCGGGCCCTTGAGCAGCACCCAGTCGAGCCAAACCCTGGGTGCCAACTACCTGCCCGACAGCATCGCGCTGGGCGCGGTCGACTACCACTGGGCGCTGTCGGCCAATGCATTCAACCGCAGCAGCAGCGAAGAAGCGCAGTCCGGCCTGAGCCTGCAACTCAGCCATGGCCTGAACCGCAGCTACACGCTGGACGGCGGCTCCACCATCCGCTTGAGCGGCAACCAGGGACTGCTCGCCAGCAGCACCCGTGGCAACCCGGCCTATGCCGCCGGCATCCCCCAGCCCTCAGAGCGGCAGCTCACCCACAGCGGCTCAGCCTCCTGGGACTTGCTGCAACAAACCGGTGCCGCGCTGATCCGGCTGAGCGTGAGTGACGCGCGCGCGCTGGACGCCGACCGGGCCTACTTTCAGCTGCTCAATTTCCAGGCCTCCAGCAACCTGCCCACCAGCGGCTACAGCTCCTGGACCGGCAGCCTCACGCTGCAGGCGGTGCGCCAGGGCCGTGACGCCGTCGAGGGCGACGTGCAGGCCGACGCCAGCAACACCACCAGCGCCAGCGGCGCGCTGAGCTACCAGACGCAACGTATTTTTGGCGTGCGCAACCTGCGCTTTGGCTCCGACCTGCGCCTGAACCTGCAGTCCCAGCAGTCGCAACGCGCTTTTTTGCAGCAGTCCTTCTTCTCGCAACTGCAGAGCCGCAGCGACCAGGAAACCGCGGCCTGGGTCAACCACCTGGACTACGCGATCGGCCGCACCCAGCTGCGCCTGCAGCTGCTGGTGTCGCGCAGCACCGCCCTGCGCGACCATGCGGGCACAGGTGCGGCCGCGTCCAACCAGGCGACCGAGGAGCGCACCAACCGCTCGCTCTACTTCACCGTGATTCGCCGCTTCGGCCAGTACTGAGCCGATGCGATGTGGCGCTATTTATTTTTATGTTTGAAAGGTGGCATTCCATGCTGACGTTGATGAAAACCGGTGTCCTCCTGCGATCAGGGGCGCTGGTCCTGCTGCTCCTGCTGGTCGGTCTGGCCCCCATGCGTGGCGCCCACGCGGAGTATGGCGATGTCATCATCAACAACTACGCCGATGCCGCCGGCATGCGCCCGGCCGTGTTCCCGCACTGGTTCCACCGCATCCGCTTTGCCTGCAAGGTGTGCCATGCCGACCTGGGCTTCAAGTTCAAGGCCGGGGGCAACGAAATCAATATGGTCAAGATCATTGACGGCCAGTACTGCGGTGCCTGCCACAACGGCAACATCGCCTGGTCGGTAGAAAACTGCGACCTCTGCCACACCGGCAAATCCGGCACCCCGACGCAGGTGCACGGCAGCACCACCAACTCCCTGGTTGCTCCGGCAGGAGCCGGCGCGCCGGCCCCGATGCAACCCGCGAAGTAGGAGCCCCCCATGAATACCACCCCTGTGCTGCGCACCACCCTGGCCTTGACGGCCGCCCTGGGCATCGCCTGGTTGACCGCCCTCTTCAGCAACGCCTACGCGGGGGACGCCCCCAACGGCAAAGCATTGTTCGACAAGACCTGTGCCCCCTGCCACCTCACCGGGGCTGCCGGTGCGCCCAAGCTTGGCGACAGCGCGGCCTGGGCACCGCGCATCAAGACCGGCGCCGCCGCCCTCTTTACCAGTGCCACCAAGGGCAAGGGCGTGATGCCACCGCGCGGCGGCAACGCCGCACTCACCGATGACGAGATCCGCGCCATCGTGGGCTACATGATGGCCCAGGCCGGTGCCGCGCCCAAGACCGACAAGCCGGAGAAAACTGACAAACCCGCAGTGGTGGCAGCCGCTGCGCCCAGCGCCAAGGCGGACGCGCCGGTCGCGGCGGCAGCTGCCGCCCCGGCCGCCCCCGCTCCCGCAACGGCACCCGCTGTGGCGACCAGCGCGGTGGCTGCCGCGCCAGCCCCGGCCGCCTCCGGCGTCAACACCTTCAACCGCCTGATGAAACCCGAGCTCAAGGGCAATCTGCCGCCGCCCGAGGATGGCGCGCACGATCCGGTCAATGACGGCACGCATTCGCTGCAGCCGCCGCTGACGGCCTTCAGCACCCTGTCCAAGAGCAACACCGGCAACCGCGTGGACTGGGTCAAGTCCCTGGACGAGCAAAGCATCAAACCGCGCTCGGACCGCAACGACCCCAGCGTGGCGCCCATGGTGATGGACATGAACATCATCCGCGAGGTCAAGGGCTCCATGCCCAACGTGGTCTACCCGCACAAGCAGCACACCCAGTGGCTGGACTGCTCCAACTGCCACCCGGCGATTTTCATTCCGCAAAAAGGCGCCAACCAGATCAGCATGGCCTCCATCCTGCTGGGCCAGAAATGCGGCGTGTGCCATGGCAAGGTGGCGTTCCCGGTGTCCGAGTGCCGTCGCTGCCACTCCATGAGCAAACCGGGCGCAGCCGCGCTTGACGCCAAGCCATGAAACCGGCAAGCCGTCGCACGCGCTGCGGCTGGGGCACCCGCCTGCTCGCGGGCGCCCTGTGCGTGGCGGGCGCGGTACACGCGGCAGAGCCGGCCGGCGATGCTGCCAGGCCCGAAGCCGCCGGCAAGCCCGATGCCAAGCCCCATGCGCGCGCGCTGGTGCTGGGCCATAAATTGCGCCTGACGCAACAGCAACTGGCGCAGTCGCCCTCGGTCAAACGCATTTTGCTAAGCGACAACGCCCTGGCCAAAGATGCGCTGACCCAGGCGCAGCAGCTGGTTGACCAGGCGGTGATTGAGGCCGCAGCGGGCAACATCGACGCCGGCACGCTGCTGGTCGATGAGTCGCTGCGCCTGATCGTGACCGCCTCCCGCATGGCACCCGACACCCAGCTGCTGGAGGCGCAGGAGCGCCAGCACAACACCGAGCTGCGCGAGGCCATACGCACCTTCCACCTGCTGCATAGCAACTTCAGCAACCGCCTGGCCGCCATCAACGCCCCGGCCCCGGAGGTGGACTCCGACATGGCCCGGCTCGACACCATGACGCGCCAGGCCGATGCGCTGATAGCCAGCGGCCAGCAGCACGAGGCCCATGTGCTGCTCAGCAGCGCGCACCTGATCGTGGTCTCCACGCTCAACAAAATGCTGATGTCGCAAACGATTGTGTACGACCTCAAATTCGATTCGCCGGCGGATGAGTTTCAGCACGAGCTGGCCAAGAACATCGGCCTGGAAGAGCTGTTGCCGCTGGCCCTGCAGCAGGTCAAGGTCACGCGCGGCGCCGCCGACCTGTCCGACCGCTACCTGCAGCATGGCCGCGCCCTGCGCAGCACGGCGCAGCAGCAGGTGCAGAGCGGCGACTACGCCGCAGGCCTCAAAAGCATTCAGGAAGCCAGCGTGCTGTTGCAGCACGCCTTGCGCATGGCAGGCGTGGCCGTTCCCCAGTCACCGGAAATAACGCGTTAAGGACACTATGAAAAACCTCTCTGACATCCGCACCCTCTTGCTGTGCCTCGTGGTTCTTTCGCCCCTGGGCAGCACGCTGGCAGCCGAGCCCGGGCAAGACCTCAGCCAGATTGCGCCGCGCGCGCCGCGCCCGCCCGAAGACGCCGAGCAACTGGAACGCCGGCTGTCATCGGTGGACAAGCTGATTGAAAAATCCTCCGCGGCGCGGCAGGTGGACGCGGGCGGCAATGCCCAGGCGCAGGAGCTGCGCAGCCAGGCGCGCGCCTTGCGCGTGCAGGCCGTGGCCACCTTCACGGCGGGCAATCTGGTCGAGGCCTCGCGCCAGCTGGACCAGGCTGCCAAAAAGATGTTCGAAGCGGCGCGCCTGGCCGCGCCCGAGCAACTGGGCGGCGACAAAAAGAAGCGCGACTTCGCCAGCCGCCTGGAAAGCGTGAAGGCCCTGCTGGCCGCGCAAAAGCGCATCAGTGCGGAGAAGAAACTCGGTGCCGAGGGCATAGCCGCCACCACCAAGCTCGAAGCACAGATGCAGGAAGCCACCGTCCTGGCCGACGCCGGCAAACTCGACCAGGGCCGCGCCCTGCTGGACCAGGTGTACTTCACCACCAAGGTGGTGATCGAGGGCCTGCGCGAGGGCGACACCCTGGTGCGCTCGCTGGAATTTGCCAGCAAGGAAGACGAGTACCTCTACGAGGTGGACCGCAACGACACCCACAAGATGCTGGTCAAGGTGCTGCTGGACGAAAAGCGCGCCGCCAACGCCAGCCTGGAAGGCGTGGTCAAGATCTACCTGGACCGGGCAGCCAACCTGCGCGACCAGGCCGAGGTATTGGCCGGCAAAAAGGAGTTTGAGGCCGCCATCAAGTTCCTGGAAAGCTCCACCCGGGAATTGGTGCGCGCCATTCGCGGGGCCGGTGTCTACATTCCCACCTAGCCTGCCCGCGCCCATGCACGCCCCCCGACTCCAGCGGCTGTTGCAGGGCTGCGTGCGCCTGCTGCTGGCCACGCTGCTGCTGGGGCCGGCCTGGGGCCAGGTCAAGCATGTGCCGCTGGCCAAAGATGGCGTGCACGACCCGAGCAGCCCGGCCGTGGGCCTGCTGCAGGAGCCCGAGCAGGCGCTGGCCACTTTTCCGCCGGATGCCGTGGGCAACCAGGTGCGTTGGGTCAAGGCGCTGGAACAAGGCGTGATTGCGCCGCGCGCCAACATCTTTCCCGGCACCAGGGTCACGGTGCTGGACCAGGACATCATCATGCCGCGCACCGGCGAGATGCCCATGGTGCGCTTCCCGCACCGCCAGCACACCGAGTGGCTGGACTGCAGCAACTGCCACGAGAAGCTGTTCATCTCCAAGGCCGGCGCCAACCGGGGCATCAACATGTTCCAGGTGCTGCAGGGCGAGTACTGCGGCCTGTGCCACGGCGCGGTGTCCTTCCCGCTGACCGAATGCAAGCGCTGCCACAGCGTGGAGCGCAAATGAACGGCTTGCGCCTCGCCACTTCGCTGCCGCTGCTGGCCCTGCTGCTGGCGCTGCCGTGCAGCCCGGCGCTGGCCGAGTATGGCGATGTGGTGCTGAACAAGCGGGCTGAGAAAGAGGGCATGCGCCCGGTGGTGTTTTCGCACTGGTTTCACCGCATCCGCTTTCGCTGCAAGGTGTGCCACACCGAGCTGGGTTTTCAGATGCGCGCGGGCAGCAACGAGGTCCTGATGGTGGACATCATCGACGGCAAGTTCTGCGGCATGTGCCACAACGACCGCGTGGCCTGGGGACCGGCCAACTGCGACCTGTGCCACTCGGGCAAACCGGGCCTGCTTGGCGGCATTTACGGCGGCGACCGCACCGCCGGGCCGGGCCGGTGGTGAGCATGACCATCACCGCAGCACCTGGTGCCGCCACCCCAACGCTCCCGCCGCGCAGGCACCGTGCGCTGGCGCTGCTCTGGCTCGCCCTGGCGCTGCTGGGGGGCTGCGCCGATGTCCACTACACGCTGCACCTGGACCCGGACTACCGCAGCAATGCGCCGGCAAAACACTGGCCCGCCGCCCCCGAGCAGGCGCGCTACGCCTATGTGGGGCAATTGCTGGGACAGGACAACCTGGTGTCGGAGGACGCCAACCAGCGCAACATCGGCGTCAAGGTCTTGCACTGGCTGGTGGGCCTGTTTGACGGCTCGCAAGACAAGGTCACCCTGAAGCGCCCGCAAAGCGGTGTGGTGGATGCACAGGGCCGGGTGCTGGTGACGGATGTGAGCAACCATGCGGTGTTTGTGTTCGACCAGGCCGGCGGCACGCTGCAGGTCTGGGAGATGGCAGAGCAGACGCGCAAATTCGTCACCCCCATTGGCATCGCGGTGGGTTGGGATGGGCAGCTTCTGGTGGCCGATGCCGAGCTGGGCCAGGTGTTCCGGCTGGACCGCGATGGCAAGCCCCTGGGCAGCTTTGGCAAAGGCCTGCTGACAAGGCCCACCGGCCTGGCGCGCGACGCCGCGCGCGGGCGCATCTACGTGGCCGACACCCATGGCCACGACATCAAGGTGTTTGACGATGCCGGCGTCTGGCTGCAGACCATTGCCCGGCGCGGCGAGGGCGAAGACGGCTTGAACTTCCCCACCCATCTGGCCTTCGCCCAGGGGCGCCTGCTGGTGGCCGACAGCATGAACGCGCGCGTCCAGATTTTTAACGCCGACGGACAGCTGGTGCAGACGCTGGGCCAGCGCGGGCTCAACAAGGGCAACCTGACGCGGCCCAAGGGCGTGACCGTGGACAGCAGCGGCAACATGTATGTGATCGAGTCGTTTTTCGACACCCTGCTGGTGTTCAATCCGGGGGGCGAATTCCTGATGCCGCTGGGCGGCACGGGCCAGGAGGTGGGGCAGTTTTATTTGCCCGCCGGCCTGTGGAGCGATACCCAGGGCCGGGTTTATGTGGCCGACATGTTCAATGGCCGGGTGGTCATATTTCAATTTCTGGGAGGCTCGTGATGTCCTGGCACAAGCGCTTCTCAACCGCTGTGCTGGCCCTGGGCCTGCTGGCGGGCGTGGCTCTGGTGCATGCCGCGATTGGCCTGACCGACAAGATCTCCGACGTGCGCGGCACCAAGCACAACCTCTCGGCCGTGCCCGATGGCACGCCCACACCCTCGGGCGGCAGCGTGCCGGTGCGCAACGTCAAGGCCACGTCGGAAACCCAGGTCTGCGTGTTCTGCCACACGCCGCATGGCGCAACAAGCAGCATCGTGGCACCGCTGTGGAACCGTGCCCTGGCCGAAACCACCTACACCACCTACAGCTCCAACTCGATCGAGGCCGATGCCAGCGAACTGGCGGCCGGGCCCGGCGGCAGCTCCAAGCTCTGCCTGTCCTGCCACGACGGCACCATGGCCATCGACAAGGTCAATGTCCTGAACGGCGTGGCCAACGCCACCATCGCCATGACCGGCCTGAGCGGTGCGCCCGGCAGCGGCAAGATGCCCGTGACCGGCGCCAACACCGGCTTCACCCGCAACCTCGGCAGCGACCTGAGCAACGACCACCCGATCTCTTTCACCTACAACAGCGCGCTGGCCCTGGCCGATGGCGAGCTGCGCACGCCCGATGGCACCACCGTGGGCAACCGCGTGGCCGGCGCGGCCAGGCCGAAGATGCCGCTGGAAAACAACCAGGTGCAATGCGCCACCTGCCACGACCCGCATCTGCGTGACCGCAGCGCCGGCAACGGCAACGCCAAGTTCCTGCGCATGAACCGCTTCCAGGTCAACCAGCCCACGGGCGCGGCGTTCAACGCCAGCAACGACATCATTTGCCTGGCCTGCCACGACAAGGCCGGTGCCGCCTGGGCCTTCTCGGCACACGCCAACAGCAATGTGGCGATACAGCCCTACACGGCGGCGGCGGCACAACTGCGCGAATTTCCGTCCAGCCTGGACGCACCGGCCAACACCAACCCGCCGGTCTGGCAGGTGGGCTGCCTGAACTGCCACGACACCCACACCACCCAGGGCGCGCGCAAGCTGCTGCGCGAAGGCACCGACAGCCTCGGCAGCCCCAAGACCGGCGGCGCTGCCGCGCAGGAGGAAACCTGCTACCAGTGCCACAGCAACGCGGCCGGCTCGTCGGTGAGCTACACCGCCCTGAGCAGCACGGCGGTGCCCGACATCAAGACCGATTTCAGTCTGCCCCTGCACATGCCGATACGCTCCAGCGAGCAGGCCGCGGGCGTGGAGGCGCACGACGTGGGCGGCGTGTTCAACGACGCCGCCAATGCCAACTGCAGCAACACCGGCGGCACGGGCAACTGCGGCAAGGACTTGCTGGAGTCGCGCAGCAAGCTGGGCAGCAACGACCTGATCAACCGCCATGCCGAATGCAGCGACTGCCACAACCCGCACAGGGTCATCAAGTACAAGGACGGCCTGCCCGGCCCGCTGGCGGCCGTGGCCTTCACCAACAGCGGGCTGTCGGCCAGCGGCACGCACCGGCACACCGATGACGGCGCCGACATCCACAGCAACGCCATCTCCGGCGTGCTGCGCGGCAGCTGGGGCGTGGAGCCGGCCTACCTGAGCAGCTCGTTCCAGTCGCTGCCCAATGCCCTGGGCTTTGCCGTCAAACGCGGCGACCCGGGCAACAGCGTGGCCCCCCTGGCGGGCAGCCGCCCGGGTGCGGAAACCCACGTCACCCGCGAGTACCAGATCTGCATGAAGTGCCACTCCAATTACGCCTACCCCGACGACAACGTCTACCCCAACAGCCTGAACCGCCCGCAACTCGGCGCGCCCGGCACCGCCGCCAACAGCAACGGCCACAGCAACTTCACCAGCTACACCAACCAGGCCAAGGAGTTCCAGGCGCCCATCAGCCATGCGGTGCCGGTGGGCTCGGTGAGCAAGGGCAACGAAGGCGGCACCGGCACTGCGGCGTCGGATGCCAACAACCACCGCTCCTGGCACCCGGTGATGGCACCCACCGGACGCGTGGGCCGCGCCGGCGCCTGGATCCGGCCGTGGAACGACACCGGCACCGGCGGCAAGGCCGGCCGCCTGGGCACGCAGACCATGTTCTGCTCCGACTGCCACGGCTCCGACACCGGCCCCACCGTGGGCAACCCGCGGCTGGGCTCGGCCATCCCGCTGGGCGGTGAAAACGGCGCGCCCTGGGGGCCGCATGGCTCGAGCAACAACTTCCTGCTCAAGGGCACCTGGGACACCAATTCCGGCGAGGGCGACGGCAATTCCCTGTGCTTCAAATGCCACAGCCAGGACGCCTATGGCGGCGGTGGCGGCACCGGCTGGCAGACCGACAAGGGCGATGGCCACAACGTACACAGCAAAAAAATCGGCAACGTGCCCATGCACTGCAACTGGTGCCATGTGGCCGTGCCCCACGGCTGGAAGAACCGCAACCTGCTGGTCAATCTGCTGGACGTGGGCCCCGAGGCCGGGCTGGCCCCCGGCACCGCCGTGCCCTACACCCAGAACGTGGGCTACACCAACGGCCCCTACTACCGCAAAGCCTTTTTGCGCATCGTGTCCTTCCCGGCGGCCGGCACCCCCTGGGGCACGCAGAACTGCAATGGCGGCCTCAGCAACGACCCCAGCGGCATGAAAGCCACCTGCGATGCCCCGCTCTAGTCCGGCCCACGCCCCTGCGGCCCGCGGGTCCGGGCAACGGCCCGGGATGCCCATGCGTCTCTGGCTGGCGCTGGCCTCGCTCAGGCTGACCCTGGTCGGCCTGTTGCTGCTGGGCTCGGCCACGGTGGTGGTCTATGCGCGCGAGCAGAGTGCCACCACCTGGCTGGCCGCCCCGCTGCTGCTGCTGGCCGTCAACCTGATGGCAGCGGTGGCCACCAACCGGGTGTTTCGCCGGCAAATGCCGCTGCTGGTGTTTCACCTGGCGCTGATCGTGCTGGTCCTGCTGGCAGCGGCCGGGCGCCTGAGTTACCTCAAGGGCCAGACCGAGGTGACCGAGGGCGCCGCCTTTGAGGGCCTGACCGACCGGGACGCCGGCCCGCTGCACGGCGGGCGGCTGGACCAGCTGCATTTTGTCAACGACGGCTTCGAGATCAGCTACAGCCCCGGGCCGGTGCTGGACCGCAACGTCAGCCGGGTGCGCTGGCAGGACGGGAGTGGCCGGGAGCAGCGCGGCGAGATCGAGCAAAACCAGCCGCTGCTGCTGCTGGGCTACCGCATCTACCCCACCTCCAACAAGGGGTTTGCGCCGGTCTTTGTCTGGCAGGCCAACCACCGGCAGCCCATGCTGAGCGCCGTGCACCTGCCCAGCTTTCCGGCCAACGCCAACGCACAGGCCCAAACCTGGCGCCCGCCGGGCAGCACGGACGATATCTGGCTCATGCTCAACGTGGCGCAGGACCTGATCCCGTCCGATCGCGCCTCGCGCTTTGCCTTGCCCGACGACCGCAAACTGGTGCTGCGCCACCGCGAAATGCGTTACGAATTGCAACCGGGTGAGCGGCTGGTGCTGCCCGATGGCATGCTCGAGTACCGCGAGTTGCGCACCTGGATGGGCTACCGCATTTTTTACGATTGGACCATTCCCTGGATGCTGGCCGCCTGTGCCATGGCGGTGCTGAGCATGGCCTGGCACTTCGGAAAAAAATTTGCTGCCACACCCTGGAATGCGCAGGCTGAATGAAGGCCTGGCAGGACGTATCTGGCACACAATAGGCGCGAATATAAAGTTGGAAAGATGGGGATGGAAACAGAATTAAGAATCTTGTGGGCCGGCATCCTTTGCTACGTGCTGGGCGGCTCGCTGGCGATCGGCGCCGTGGTCTTCAGGAAGCGCCCGGAGCGTGCCGTGCTGGCGCTGATCGTGCTGGGCTGGCTGCTGCACACCACCGCCCTGTCGCTGCGCTGGGAGCGCCTGGGACAGGGCCCGTTTGTGACCCTGTTCGAGATTTTGTCGAGCAACATCTGGAGCCTGGTGCTGGTGTTTGCCATCAGCTACTGGCGCCTGCCGGCCATTCGCCCCGCGGCCGCGGTGGTGATGCCGATTCTGTTTGTGATGATGGGCTGGCTCATGCTGTCCAGCCCGGGCGAAGTGCATTTTCCCCGCGCGTTTCGCACGCCCTGGCTCTACATCCACGTCGGGCTGGGCAAGGTCTTTCTGGGCGCCACGCTGGTGGCCGTCGGGCTGGCGGGGGTGATCCAGCTGCGGCGCACGGTGGTCGGTGCGGGCTGGTTCCAGCGCCTGCCGGACGACCGGCGGCTCGATGAGCTGGCCTACCGCTACATGGCCATGGGCCTGATCTTCAACGGCCTGATGCTGGTGGCCGGTGCCATCTGGGCGCAGGACGCCTGGGGCCGCTACTGGGCCTGGGACCCGCTGGAAACCTGGGCCTTCATCACCTGGCTGCTGCTGGCGGTGGCCCTGCATGTGCGGGTGACCTTCAGGCTGCCGCCCCGGCTGTCTTCCGCCATGGCCTTTGCGGTATTCGTGATTGCCTTCCTGACCTTTTTCGGCGTGCCCTTTTTGAGCAACCGCCCGCACCAGGGTACGTTTTGAACGCGACGCTCTGGCTGCCTGCCCACCCGCACAACCGGCCCGCTGTGCGCCCGCTGAGCGCCGGCTGGATGCTGCTGGCGCTGGCTGCGCTGGGCATTTCCACCCTGTGCGCCCTGCTGCTGGTGCTGGCGCGCCTGCCCTGGTCGGGCACGCCGGTGGGCCTGGGTGCGCTGTTTGGCCGCGCGCTGGTGCTGCACGTGAGCCAGGCGGTGGTGGTCTGGTTTCTGGCCTGCGCCGCCGCGCTCTGGACGCTGGCCAGTGGCGCGGCCGCCAGCCCGGCGCGCTGGGCCGCGCTGGCGCTGGCCGTGGCGGGCCTGGCGGCCATGGTGCTGACGCTGTTTCTGCCGGAGGTGCAGCCGGTGCTGGCCAACTATGTGCCGGTGCTCAACCACCCGCTGTTTTTTGCCGGGCTGGTTTTGTTTGCGGCGGGTATCGCGCTGTGCGGTGCACTGGCCTTGCCGCCACTGCTGCGCGCGGTGCGCGGCGCTGCGCTGTGGCGTCTGGGCGTGCTGCTGTCCATCGGGGTGGCGGGCGTGGCGCTGCTGGCCTTGCTGGTGACGCTTGTGCAGGTGGAGGTGCAGGAGGCTGCGGCCCGCTTTGAACTGCTGGCCTGGGGCCCGGGCCACATCCTGCAGTTTGTCCACATGCTGTTGCTGATGAGCGTCTGGACGGTGCTGGGCGAGCAGGTACTGGGCGGGCCGGCAATGGCACCACGGCGCACGCTGCAAGGCCTGCTGCTGCTGGCGGCCATGCCGGTGCTGGGTGTGCCCTTTATTTACACCCGCTACGCCCTGGAGAGTGCGGAGTTCCGCCACGCCTTCACCCTGTGGATGGCCTGGGGCATCTGGCCGGCAGCGGCCCTGCTGGCCTTGCGGCTGTTGCTGCAAATCGGTCGCGCGGGGCGCGGGGTCTGGCAGTCGCCGCTGGCCGCGCCGCTGCTGCTGTCGATTCTGTTGTTCCTGCTGGGCTGTGTGCTGGGCGCGCTGATTCGCAGCGACACCACCCTGGTGCCGGCGCACTACCACGGCACCGTGGGCGCCGTGACGCTGGCCTATATGGCGCTGGGCTACCACCTGCTGCACGCCCATACCGGGCAGGCGCAGGGACTCGCCCTGCAGCGCGTGCAGCCGCTGGTGTATGGCTGCGGCCTGCTGCTGCTGGCGCTGGGGCTGGCCTGGTCGGGCTGGCTGGGCGCACCGCGCAAGTCCACCCACCTGCAGACCCTGCTGGACAACCCGGGCTATTTTGTGGCCATGGGCCTGGCCAGGCTGGGCGGCCTGCTGGCCATTGGCGGTGCCGGCCTGTTTGTGTTCAACATCGCGCGCGGCCTGTGGCGCGCCCGCGCAGCAACCCGGGCACCGGCGCGGCAGCCACGCCCGCGCGGCGATATCCGCCTGCGCGCACTGGGCCTGACGCTGGCGCTGGTGGGCGCCCTGGGTGTGCTGCTGACCCTGTTGTCTGCCGACAGCCGGGGCACGCAGGTGGCCGCGCCGCAAACCTCCACGGAGTCCGCGCAGGACCATGCCCGGCAGATGCGCCTGGCCGAAGTGGACCGGCGTTTTTCCAGCGGCGTGGTCTTGCTCAGCGGGCGCAATTTTGAGCTGGCTGCGAGCGAGTTTCAGCGCGTACTGCAATTGGCGCCCCGGATGCCGGAGGCCCATGTCAACATGGGTTTTGCCCTGCTGGGCACGCAACGTTATGCCGGGGCCAAAGACTTCTTCACCGCGGCCATAGACCTCCACACCGGCCAGCTCAACGCCTACTACGGCCTGGCTCTGGCACTGGAAGGCCTGCACGATTTGCCCGGCGCACGCGGCGCCATGCGCAGCTACATCCATCTGGCGCGGGCCGATGACCCGTACCTGACGCGGGCCAATGCCGCCCTCTGGGAATGGGATGGCGAGATGAAGCTGGCGCAGCAGACCCGGGGCAGCGCGCAGGGCGGCAAGCTGCGATGAACCACGTGCAAGCCTCCACGCCAGCCGCGCGGCTCCGCCCGCGCGGCCACCCCCTGCAGCCGGCAGGGCCGGGTCGGCGCAGGCTGCTGCTGGCCGGTCTGGCGCTGGTGCTGGCCGGCTGCGACCGGGTGGCAGCACCTGAGCCTGCCGACGCAGCCCTGGCGCCGGGCCAGCGCTTCCCCGCAGCCCTGCTGGACCGTTTCGGCGGCGGCAGCGATGCGCAGGGCCCGTTTGCCGGCAAGCGGCTGGTGCTCAACATCTGGGCCACCTGGTGCCCGCCCTGCCGCCACGAGATGCCCAGCCTGGAGCGTCTGAGCAAGCTTCTGGACCCGGCGCGCTTTGCGGTGCTGGGTCTGTCGGTGGATGCCGACCGCCAGCTGGCGGCAGAGTTTCTGGTGCAGCAGGGCATTGCCTTTCGCAACTTTTTTGACCCGGACGGCCGCCTGTCGCACAGCCTGGGCCTGAAGGTCTATCCGCAGACCTTTGTCATCGCGCCCGACCGCTTGCTGCAGCACCGCATTGCCGGACAACGCGAATGGGACAGTCCCACCCTGCGCAACCTGATCCAGGGCAGCCCGTCATGAGGAGGCGCCACCCCTTGGCGTTCAGGGCGTCTGTGTTTCCCGGCCAGACCAGCCCGGCGCTGCCGAGCGAAGCTGGCGCGCCGGGCCAGCGCGCCTATGTACTCCCGGTGGGCACCAAGGGCTTGCTGGTGTTGCTGGTGCTGCTGGGCTACGTACTGGGCACCGCGCTGTTCGCCCTGCACCAGAAGCAGCAACTGTTGCAGGACTTCGAGCACATGCAAGCGGCCATGGAAGAGGAAGCCCTTTTGTCGCAGGCCCAGCTATCGGCCTACCAAACCATGGCGGCGCTCAGCGTTCAGGGCAAGCCGGCCGATCGCGATGCCGCGCTGCAGGCCTTGGCGGGTGCGGGGCCAGGCACACTGGCTGCGGCGCGGGACAAGCGCCAGGCCTTGTCGGCGCATTACCGCGCGCAGAGCCAATCGGCCATGCAAACGATGGTGCTGCTGGGTGCGCTGGGCCTGTTGCTGCTGGCCGGGGCCCTGGCGCTGTTTTTCCGCCGCATGGTGTCCACCGTCAAACGCATGGGCGACACGCTGGACCAGAGCGCCAGGGACTTGACGCTGGAGCGCCAGCGCTACTTTCACAAGGACAAAATGGCCGCCATCGGCACCCTGGCGGCCGGCATCGCGCATGAGATCGGCAACCCGATTGCGGCCATCTCCGGCGTGGCGCAGGACATGATGGACCGGCGCGATTCGGGTCTGGGTGCGCTCGAGGTGGCAGGCGACGGCCACCCCGAACTGATACTGGCGCAAACCAAACGGCTGGCCGCCATCACGCGGGAGATTTCCATGTTTGCCGCGCCCAGCAGCGCCGAGGCGCAGCTGCTGGACCTGAACGCCATTGTGCGCAGCACCACCCAGCTGATCCGCTACGACAAGCGCCTGGAGCCGATCACCTTGCAACTGGAACTCGACCCCCATCTGCCGGCCATCCAGGGCACCGCAGACCAGTTGACCCAGCTCATCATCAACCTGCTGATCAATGCCATGGATGCCCTGCACCCGGTGGGCGGGCGCGTGCCCCGCATCCTGATAGAGACCGGCGCAGATGCCGGGCATGCCTGGATGTGCGTCAGCGACAACGGCTGCGGCATGACCGCGCAAACCCTGAGCCATGTGTTCGAGGCCTTCTTCACCACCAAGATGGTGGGCCAGGGCACCGGGCTTGGCCTGTCCCTGTGCTACTCCATCGTCAAGGCGCACCAAGGCAGCATCGATATTCAATCAACCCCGGAAGTGGGCACGCAAGTGCAGGTCCGCTTGCCGCTGGATACCCTCCTCACCCAAGCAGGCTCAGCCGTATGAAACCCCTCAAAGTGATGGTCATTGATGACGAGGCCGCGATTCGCCAGATCGTGGCGGCCAATCTGCTGAAGGCGGGCTACGACGTGCTGCAGGCGCCAAACGGCCAGGAGGCTTTTGAGCGCCTCTCCAAGGGCGATGTGCAGGTGGCGATCTGCGACATCCGCATGCCCGACATCGATGGCATCGAGCTGGTGCGCCGCGTGCTGGCAGCCGGCGTGGATACCAACTTCATCATGATGACGGCGTTTGGTTCCATGGACACCGCGATCGAGGCGATCCAGGCCGGCGCCTCCGACTACATGGTCAAGCCGGTGCGCAAGGAGGAGGTGCTGTACCGGCTGGCCAAAATTCAGGACATGCGCGGCCTGCGCGCCGAGAACCGGGTGCTGCGCAAACTGGTGCGCAGCCTGGGCGAGACGCCCTTCACCTTCAGCTCGCCCGAGATGCGCGCGGTGGACCGGCTGATCTCCAAGGTGGCCCCCACCGACAGCACGGTGCTGGTCACCGGCGAAAGCGGCACCGGCAAGGGCGTGATCGCACGGCAGATCCACCACCAGAGCAAGCGCGCCAATGCGCCCTTTGTGCCGGTGAACTGTGGTGCCCTGCCGGAGAACCTGATCGAGAGCGAATTGTTCGGCCACATCAAGGGCGCTTTCACCGGGGCCGACAAGGCCCGCAAAGGCCTGTTTCTGGAGGCGGAAAACGGCACCCTGTTTCTCGATGAAATCGGCGAGTTGCCGCTGGCCCTGCAGGTCAAGTTGCTGCATGTGATTGAGGACAAGACCATTCGCGCCGTGGGCAGCGAACAGTCGCGCCGGGTCGATGTACGCATCGTCGCCGCAACCAACCGCGACCTGCCGAAAATGGTGGCCGAAGGGAAGTTTCGCGAAGACCTGTACTTCCGCCTCAGCGTGTTTCACATCCACTCGCCGCCGCTGCGCCAGCGCCAGACCGACCTGCCCGGACTGGTGCATTTTTTGCTTAAACGAGGGGCTGATCGCAACTGCGAAACCGGCGAGGTCAGCATGGACCCGCAGGCCACCGACATGCTGCTGGCCTACGACTGGCCGGGCAATATCCGGGAGATGGAAAACGTGATTGACCGCGCCTTGATTCTGGCCGACAACGGCTGCATCACCTGTGCCGATTTGAGCGTGCAGATCACGCGCGGCGCCCCGCCCGCCGGTGCGGCGGCGCTGGCGCTCGATAGCGGCGAAAGCCTGCGCGACCAGGTGCGGCGGTTTGAAAAAACAGTGATCAGCCGGGCCATTGCGGAAGCCGATGGCGACCGGCGCGTGGCGGCACAAAAGTTGGGACTGGGTTTGTCCAGCCTGTATCGAAAACTCGAAGAATTTGAAGCGCTGCGCGCCTAGCGCGGCCGACCCAGGAACCCCGGAGACACACCCATGACAGCACCCCCCCCGGTTTGGAAAATCGCACTGGCCGCGCTGCCTGCGTTGCTGGCCTGCGCTGCGGCACAGGCCGGTGATGCGAACAAGGGCCGCCAGCTGTATGGCAGCCATTGCGCCATCTGCCACGGCCAGACCGGCCGCAGCACGATGGCGGGCGCGCCCCACTTCGACCGGGGCGAAGGCCTGCTGCGCCCGGACGCCGACCTGCTGGCCTCCATACGCAATGGCAAGAACGCCAGCCCCGCGTACCGGGGCATTCTGTCGGACCGGGAGATCCTCGATGTGGTGGCCTTTATGCGGACGCTGCAATGAGGCGCGCCCTTTGCTGCAGCCTGCTGTGGCTGCTTTGTGGCGCGGCAGTGCAGGCCCAGACCCCTCCCGCGCCGGATGCCGCGTTGCCCCAGGTGATAGAGACCTTTAACGTGGGTGACGACACCTATGTGCGCGCCCTGGCCGTCGAGCCCGCTGCGGGCGCGCTGTGGGTGGGCACCTCCAAGGGCGTGCACGAGATCGACCTGGCCTCGGGCAGGCCGCGCCACACCTTTACCCGCGCCGACGGGCTGGCCAATGAGTACGTGTTTGCCATCGCCATCGACAAGCAGGGCTACAAATGGTTTGGCACCAATGCCGGTGGCGCCTCGCGCTACCGCGATGGCAAATGGAAGACCTATTTCCCCCTGCACGGCCTGGCCGACTACTGGGTCTATTCCTTTGCCAGCCAGAAGAACGGCGACCTCTGGATCGGCACCTGGGCCGGCGCCAATGTGGTGGACATGAAGAGCCTGAAGTTCCGCACCTACGTCAAGGAGCTGGTCAACGAATGGGTCTACGGCCTGGCGGTGGATGCGCGCGATCAGGTCTGGTTTGGCACCGAGGGCGGCGTCTCCATGTTTGACGGCAAGAGCTGGCGCGCCTGGACGCACAAGGATGGCCTGGGTGCGGACAACCCGAACAAACTGCTGGCCAGCCCCAACACCGGCCTGGGCACCCGCTCACGCCACGACCTGGGCCTGCTGACGCGGGACGGCGCACCCAGCTACAACCCCAACTACGTGTTCAGCGTGCTGGTGGCGGCCGACCAGTCGATCTGGGCCGGCACCTGGGGCGGCGGTGTCAGCCGCTTTGACGGCAAACAGTGGACCAACTACACGGCCAAAGACGGCCTGGCCGGTGACATCGTCTACAGCATGGCGCAGGACGCCAAAGGCGATCTGTGGTTTGGCACCAGCAACGGGCTGAGCCACTTCAATGGCAAGACCTGGCACAGCATCAGCCTGCACCAGGGCCTGCTCGACAACAATGTTTATGCCCTGGCCGTCGCCCCGAATGGCGACATCTGGGCGGGCACCAAACGCGGCGTCGCGCGTATTGGCCTCACGAAAAGAAAATAGGGTGCACATGCCGGACTTCAGTAAAAACAAACTTGCCATCGCCGTCGCGGGGCTGGTGGTGGTGGCCGGACTGGTGGGCGCCGCCTACTACCTGGGCCTCAAACAAGCCCAACCCGCAACGGCCGTAGCGGCCGCAGCAGCCCCGTCCGCAGCCCTGGGGCAGGCCGGCAACGGGCCGCAGCAGCAGGGCAAGGTGACGGTGGACCCGAACGCCAAATTCACCCACTTCCGGGTGGGCAACCGCAACGTCAAGTCCATGCTGCTGGATGGAAAAATCCTGTGGGTCGGCACCTCCGGTGGCCTGATCCGCTACGACACCCGCAGCGATGAATACCGATTGTTCGACTCGCGCAACGGGCTGCTGTCCAACGGCGTGTTCCACGTCAGCAAACTGGGCGACCGCATTCTGGTGGGCACCTATGGCGGCGGCATGTCGCTGTACGACCAGGGCAGCGACAAGTGGGAGACCTTCAACATCTCCGAAGGCCTGGGCGATGCCTTTGTCTACGGCACGCTCAAGGCCGCCAATGGCGATGTCTGGGTCGCCACCTGGTCGGGCGCCAACCGGATTCGCGGCGGCGCGCTGAAGGAGCGCAGCCAATGGGATTTGTTCACCGTGGAGAACACCCGCGGCGGCCTGCCCAATGACTGGGTCTATGGCCTGGCGGAAGGCAAGAACGGCGAGATCTGGCTGGCCACCGAAGGCGGGCTGGCGCGCTTTGCGAACGGCCAATGGGACAACTGGAACCACGCCAAAGGCCTGGGCGCGCCGTTTGAAAAGGTCAAGGACGACATCAAGTTCAACTCCGACCCGGCGCAGGTCTCCAGCCACCACGCCAAGCAGAAGGAAGAGATGGGCCTGCAGGGCGTGTCGGTGGCCTACAACCCCAACTACATCATTGCGCTGCAGGTGGACCGCGACGGCGCCGTGTGGTGCGGCACCTGGGGCGGCGGCCTGGCCCGCTTTGATGGCAAGAGCTGGCGCAATTACACGGTGGCCGACGGCCTGCCCGGCAACCATGTCTTCATGCTTTACCAGGACCCGGCGGGCCGCCTGTGGATAGGCACCAACAACGGCCTGGCGCGCCGGGACGGCGACAGGTTTGTGGTCCTGAGCACCGAGCAGGGCCTGTTCTCCAACAGCGTGTTCTCCATGGTGGCCGGTGCGGCCGGTGATCTGTGGGTGGGCAGCTTTGGCGGGGTGGCCCATCTGACCGCACCCTAAGCGGCCGGGGCCCGGTTGAACGCCTTAACGCCTCAGCCTCCGAAGGCCTGAGCGCCTAAGCCGGCAGCTTGGCCTGCGGGTTGCCGTGCAACACACCGGCCTGGTCCACCAGCAGGTATTGCACCCCCTGCTCCTGCAGAAAGGCCGGGGCCTGCGCTTGCTGGAGCATGGCGATGGTGGCCAGCGCACCGGCTTCCAGGGCCGTGTCTGCGAGCACACTGGCGCTGCGCCAGAACGCCACCGGCTGGCCGCTGTGCGGATCCAGGATGTGGCCGTAGCGGCGGCCTTCCAGCGCGAGGAAGCGCTCGTAATCCCCGCTGGTTGCCAAACCCCCTTCGGCCAGGCGCAGGCTGGCGATCAGACGCCCGGGGTGTTGCGGGTCCTGGATGCCGATGGACCAGGCCTGGCCGTCCGGGTGCGGACCGATGGCCCGGATGTCCCCCCCGAGATTGACATAGGCGTGGCGCACACCCTGCGCTTGCAAAACGCCGGCGGCCTGGTCGGCGGCGTACTCTTTGCCAAAGCCGCCAAAGTCCAGCTCCATGCCGGCGCGGGCCAGACGCACCTGCCGCCCCCGACGTTGCACGCCAGGCCAACCGACCAGGGCGCAGAGGTCCTGCAGGGCGGCGGGCAAGGGTGCCTGCGTTTGCTGCGCATGCCAGGCGCGGCGCAGCACCCCCGAGGTGGCATCAAACAGACCGCCACTCCGGTCAAAAAGGCTGGCGGCGATATGCAGCAGGTGCAGGGTTTCGTCATCGCAGGTCACCCAGTCCCGTCCGGCCTGGGCGTTGATGCCGCACAGCACGCTGTCCGGGCGATAGCGCGAGTAGGTGGCTTCTATGCGCAGCACTTCGTCGACGGCCGACTGCGCCAGGCTCTGCGCTGCCACCGCGTCCGCGGCGGCCAGACAGATCTCGCAGCGGCTGGCCATGGCCGTGAAAAACAGCTTGAAAACGGGCATGGGCCATTGTCGCTGCAGGCCGGCAGCGGCAACCGCTGCCGGGCTGACCGATTCAGGGTGAACAGCAGCCGGCCGGCTCAGGCCTTTTTCGACCAGGTGATGCAATAGCCGGTGGGCAGCACTTCGGTGTCACCCGGGAAAATCTTGCAGCCACCCAGGTCCTTGGCATCTTTGCCGGGAATGAATTGCGCGCACAGCGAACATTGCTTGTCGCCTTCCGGGTGGGTCTGGTATTTGGTGCCGGCGCGCATGGCATCGTTTTTGGTGGCCAGGGCCAGCACGGGGATCATCGCCAGGCCGGACAGGCCGATTTTCACCAAGCCACGACGGGTATAGATTTGATTCTTTTGCATTTGAAACATTCCAAAAAAGTGAAGACAAGGTCGAATGGACCGCAGCTTCTTCTGCACAGTCCATGCCAAGTGGCCGCGGGCTGCGCCGGATCGCCGCGCGACCGGGGCGCAGCACGGGGACGCCGCAGCGTGAGACGAGCCGGGCCCTGCGGCAAAGCACGGGCATCCCTGCTTGTTTGCGGCGGCTGATTACCAAGTTTGATAAACCAAATTCCCGGATCCCGGAATCCCGGCGCCTGGACACCGCAAGCGGCGGCAGGGCGATTCAACCGTTTCGCTTACTGCTCTGCACACAGGCGCTGCAGCGTGGCCCAGAACACCGGTTCCTGCGTGGTGCTGAAGTTGATGCGCATCAGGCTGCTGGGTATGCGCTGCGCATGGAACAGGGCACCCGGCGCCAGCAGGTAGCCTTCATCCAGCATGCGCTGCGACAGCGCGTCCGTGTCCACCCCGGTCTCCAGCCAGCCGAAGATGCCCACGGGCTCGGCCGCAAAGGAGAAGCCGTGGGCCTGTGCCAGCGCCACGCTGCGGCTGCGCGCGCCGTCCAGGCGCTGGCGTATGCGCTCGGCGTGCCGCCGGATCTGGCCCTGCTCCACGCACCAGGCCAAGGCCTTCTCCAGCAGCGCGGGCGTGGTCAGCGTGGACAGCAGCTTGGTATCGAGCAGGCGCTCCACCAGATTGCCCGGCGCGGCCAGGTAGCCGACGCGCCAATTCGGCGCCAATATCTTGGCAAAGCCGCCCACATAGATGGTGCGCTGCAGGCCGTCGAGCGCGCACAGGCGGGTGGCGTGAACGGGTGCGAAGTGGCTGTAGGTGTCGTCCTCCACCACATGGAAGTTGTGTTCGTTGGCCAGTTGCAGAATGCGGTGCGCGCTGGCCGGGTTCAGGCTGAAGCCGGTGGGGTTGTGCAGCACGCTCACACTCACAAACAGCTTGGGCGCATGCGCCTGGGCATAGCGCGCCATCACCTCCAGGTCCGGCCCGTCAGCGCGGCGCGGCACCGGCAGGATGCGCATGCCCAGGGCGTCCAGGCGCGCAAACTCCACGGCCCAGCCGGGCTCTTCCACCATCACGTAATCGCCCGCGCGCAACAGGGTGCGGCTGACAATGTCCAGCGCGTGGGTAGCGCCCACGGTGGTGATGATCTGCTCGGGCGCGGCCTGCACCGACACCGCTTTGAGCTTGTGCGACACGGCGCGGCGCAGGCCGGCGTCCCCGGCGGGCTCGCCGTATTGCAGCGAGAAGGCGTTCATGTCCTTGGCATTGCAGTAGCGCCGTACCGCGCTGGACAAAAAGGTGGTCTGCAACCACTCCTGCGGCAGCACGCCCATGCCAGGCTGCGGCTTGTCGCTGATGCCGTGGAACATGCCGCGTATCAACGCCGTGGCGTTCAGCGGGGCGCGGTGCTGCACCGCGCTCGCCGCGCCCGCATTGCCTGCAAGGGCTGGTCCGGCATCCGCCAGCGCGGATTGAGACGGCTGCACTGGCCCAGTGCCGGTGCTGCTCTCGCGCACGAAAAAGCCGCGGTTGCGCCGCGCCTCCACCAAGCCCTGCGCCAGCAGCTGGTCATAGGCGCCCACCACCGTGGAGGGGCTCACACCCTGCTGCTGCGCGCACTGCCGCACCGAGGGCAGGCGCGCACCGGGCGCCAGCAAGCGGTCGCGGATGCGCTGGGCGAAGCGGGCCGCCAACTGTTCGGTGAGCGACTGGGCGCTGCTTTTCATCAACACGGCAACTCCTGCGCGGCTTGTGCCAGCCGCAATTCCAATACAGTTTGAAAAATGTTCACGCCAACTGTACTGCAACTGTGCTGTTTTTGAACGTACAGTGAACACCATGCACCTCCTTCCCCTCCAGTTCTTAGGCCGCCCATGCAGCGCATGAAGAAAGAAACCCGCGGCATGTGGCTGGGCGTTCTGGGCGTGGCCATTTTTGCCGTGACCCTGCCCATGACGCGCCTGGCCACCGGCAGCACGCAGGACCCGCAGCTCTCGGCCTGGTTCATCACCTTTGCGCGCGCCGCCCTGGCCGGTTGCCTGTCGCTGGCCTTTCTGGGCCTCACGCGCTCCCCGCGTCCCACTGCGGCACAGCGCAAGCCGCTGTTTCTGGCCATGCTGGGCAATGCCGTGGGCTTTCCGCTGTGTCTGGGTCTGGCGCTGCGCCATGTGACCTCCGGCCACGCCGCCGTGTTCACCGCCCTGCTGCCACTGGCCACCGCCGCCCTGGCCGCCTGGGTGCTGCACCAGCGCGCCCGCCTGGGCTTCTGGGTGTGCGCCGGCTTGGGCGCGGTGCTGGTGATGGCGTTTTCGCTGCTGCGTGCGGCGCAGCACGCGCAGGGCTTTGCGCTGGAATGGGCCGACCTGCTGCTGCTGGGCGCCATCCTGTCGGCCGCCATGGGCTATGTGTTTGGTGCGCAGGTGACGCCGCAACTGGGCGCCGAGCGCGTGATCTGCTGGGTCTGCGTCATGGCCCTGCCCTTCAGCGTGCCGGGTGCCCTGCTGAATTGGCCCACCGGAGAAATCCACCGCGCCTCCTGGCTGGCGCTGGGCTATGTGGGCGTGTTTTCCATGTGGGCCGGCTTCTTCGCCTGGTACCGCGGCCTGGCCCTGGGCGGCGCGCTGCGGGTGAGCCAGGTGCAGCTGCTGCAACCCTTCTTCAGCATCCTGGCCGCCGTGCCGCTGCTGGGTGAGGCACTCGACCCGGTGACGCTGGGCTTTGCACTGGCGGTGGTGGCGGTGGTGTTTCTGGGCAAACGCTTTGCGTCCGGGCCGGCGGTCGCACCCAGCAACCCTGTGCCTGACGTGGCCCCGTCTGTCCAGCCGATGGGGATGACGTGACAGACATCAGCCCACTATTCAACCGGCGGGGCTGTAAGCACCCGCCACTGAAACCCGTTACCCTCGAACCTTTTCGCCCCGATAACAACACCTGAAGACACGCACCATGAGCAACACCCACTGGACCCTGGCAGCACGCGCCGCCAAGATGAACCCCTCCGTGATCCGCGAAATCCTCAAGGTCACCGAGCGCCCCGGCATCATCAGCTTTGCCGGTGGCCTGCCCTCCAGCAAGACCTTCCCGGTGGCCGAATTTGAAGCGGCTTGCGCCAAGGTGCTGCGGGATGATCCGGCCGGAGCGCTGCAATACGCCTCCAGCGAAGGCTATGCGCCGCTGCGCGAGCAGGTGGCTGCCATGTTGAGCGAACAGGCGGCCGCGCAAGGCCAGCATTGGGACGTGAACCCCGGCAATGTGCTGATCACCACCGGCTCGCAACAGGGCCTGGATCTGGTGGCCAAGGTGCTGCTGGACAAGGGCAGCCGCGCGCTGGTGGAGTCGCCCACCTACCTGGGTGCGGTGATGGCCTTTGTGCCCATGGAGCCGGATGTGGTGAGTGTGGCCAGCCACGACGAGGGCATTGACGTGGACGACCTGCGTGCCAAGGCGCAGGGCCATGACGCGCGCTTTCTGTACGTGCTGCCCAACTTCCAGAACCCCACCGGCCGCACCATGAGCGAGGCCGGCCGCGCCGCCCTGAGCGCCACCGCCGCCGACCTGGGCCTGCCGCTGATGGAAGACAACCCCTATGGCGACCTGTGGTTCGACACGCCGCCCCCACCCTCGCTGACCGCGCGCAACCCCGACGGCGGCATTTACCTGGGCTCGTTCTCCAAGGTGCTGGCACCGGGCCTGCGCATGGGCTTTATCGTGGCGCCGTCTGCCGTCTACCCCAAGCTGCTGCAGGCCAAGCAGGCGGCGGACCTGCACAGCCCGGGCTTCAACCAGCGCCTGATTTACGAGGTGTCGCAAGACGGCTTCCTGGCCCGCCACGTG
Organism: Burkholderiales bacterium; assembly: GCA_947446855.1. Classification (GTDB taxonomy): domain Bacteria; phylum Pseudomonadota; class Gammaproteobacteria; order Burkholderiales; family Burkholderiaceae_C; genus Allorhodoferax. The sequence goes on along the minus strand of CANFIH010000013.1, from coordinate 5,436 downwards.
CCCACCATCCGCGCGCTCTACAAGAGCCAGCGCGACGCCATGCTGCATGCCTTGGCGCAGCATTTCCCCGATGCGGCCACGCAGCCGGAACAGTCCCTCACCTGGAACAGCCCTGCGGGCGGCATGTTCCTGTGGGCGCGTCTGCCGGTGGGCATGAACGCGGTCGACCTGCTGCCCCACGCCGTGGACAAGGGCGTGGCCTTTGTGCCCGGCGCGCCGTTCTACGCCAGCGAACCGGATGCGCGCAGCATCCGCCTGTCGTTTGTGACGCCCAGCGTGGAAGAGATTCACCGCGGGGTGGCGGCGCTGGCTGCGGCCATCAAGGAACAGCAGGGGCGTTGAACGTGCTGCCACGCACACGCCCTTTCAGCCAGGTCGACGTCTTCACCGCCAAACCGTATTTCGGCAATGCCCTGGCCGTGGTGCTGGATGGCGACGGCTTGTCAGAGGAGCAGATGCAGCGCTTCGCTGCGTGGACCAACCTGTCCGAGACCACCTTCCTCCTGCCGCCCACCCCGGAGGCGACAGCCCAAGGCGCCGACTACCGGGTGCGCATCTTCACCACGGCCTATGAGATGCCGTTTGCCGGCCACCCCACGCTGGGCAGTTGCCACGCCTGGCTGGCCCATGGCGGCGTGCCCCGGGACCCGGCGCGCATCGTGCAAGAGTGCCAGGTGGGGCTGGTGCCGCTGCGGCGCGACGGCACGCGCCTGGCCTTCGCGGCGCCGGCGCTGCAACGGCAGGCCGCCAGTGCGTCGCTGTGGCAGGCGCTACCGGACGCCTTGGGCGTGGAGCCCGGGCAACTGCTGGCGGCCCAGCATCTGAACAATGGCCCGCGCCATTTTGCCGTCTGGCTCGACAGCGTGGAAACGTTGCTGGGCCTGCAGCCCAGGCTGGCGCAACTGGAAGCGCTGATGGCCCAGGGCGGCTTCACCGGACTGGGCGTTGCGGCCCGCTGTGACGCGCCCGCGCCCCTGATCGTGCGCTCCAACCGCGAGGCACGTGCCTTTGGAACACGCAACGCGGCCATCGCCGGCACCCCGGCGACCGGGGATGCACCAGATCTGGAGGTGCGCTTTTTCTTCTCGCGCGGCGACGGCATCAGCGAAGACCCGATCACCGGCAGCTTCAACGCCAGCCTGGCGCAGTGGCTGATCGCCGATGGACTTGCACCCGGGCGCTATGTGGCGGCCCAGGGAACTTGCATGGGGCGCGAAGGCCGCGTCTATATCGAACAGGACGCCAAGGGCCAGGTCTGGGTCGGGGGCGACACGGTCGCCTGCATCGCCGGCTCCGTGGTGCTCTAAATGCCCCTGCACATTCCCACCCCGCTGATCGAATCCGCCCCGCTGTCCCGTGCCGCCGGTTGCGCCGTCCGGCTCAAGCTCGAAGCCCTGCAGCCACCCGGCTCATTCAAGATCCGCGGCATCGGCGCGGCCTGTGAGCGTTACGCGCAAGAAGGTGCGAAACGCTTCGTGTCGTCGAGCGGCGGCAATGCCGGTCTGGCGGTGGCATATGCCGGACGGCATTTGGGAATCCCCGTCACGGTGGTCGTGCCGCAGACCACCTCCGAGCGCGCCAAAGACCTGTTGCAACGGGAAGGCGCCCAAGTCATCGTGCACGGCGCCAGTTGGCAAGAGGCCCATGCATTGGCGCGATCCATGTTGCAAGACAGCGACGCCTTCCTGCACCCCTTTGACAACCCGCTGCTCTGGACCGGCCATGCAACCATGATCGACGAGGTGGCGGCTGGCGGCCACAAGCCGGACGCCGTGCTGCTCTCGGTCGGTGGCGGCGGCTTGCTGGCCGGCGTGATGGAAGGCCTGGCGCGCAACGGCTGGGGCGATGTGCCGGTGCTGGCGGTGGAAACCCATGGCGCGGCCTCGCTGCACGCGGCGATGCAGGCGGGCCATCCGACCGCACTGGACGCGGTGACCAGCATCGCCACCTCGCTGGGTGCGCGCCAGGTCTGCGCCCGTGCGTTTGAACTCAGCCAAAGCGGCAAGGTGCACAGCGTATTGGTGTCGGACCAACAGGCCGTGGCCGCCTGCAGCCGCTTTCTGGACGACCACCGTCTGCTGGTGGAGCCGGCCTGCGGCGCCGCCTTGGCCGTGGCCTATGACAGGCCGGAAGCGCTCGCGGCCTTCCAGAACATATTGATCATTGTGTGTGGCGGCGCCACTGCCACGGCAGACAACCTGCGGCAGTGGAACGCCACCTTGGCAAACTGCTAAACAGTCCCTCAAAGGCAACGCTGTCCCATGAAAACCATAGGCTTGATAGGTGGCATGAGCTGGGAGTCCACCGCCCTGTACTACCGCCAGATTAATCGGGCCGTGCAGCAGCAACTGGGCGGCTTGCACTCGGCCAAGCTCATTCTGCTGAGTGTGGACTTCCACGAGATTGAAGTCCTGCAACGCGCCGGCGACTGGACCGCTGCAGGCGACCTTCTGGCCGATGCGGCGCGCAGCCTGCAAGCCGCCGGTGCCGACTTTCTGGTGCTGTGTACCAACACCATGCACACCGTGGCTCCGGCGATTCAGGCGGCCGTACACATTCCGCTGCTGCACATTGCCGACCCCACGGCGCAGGCGATTGCGCAAGCCGGCTTCACCCGCATCGGCTTGCTGGGCACGCGCTTCACCATGGAGCAAAGCTTTTATGTCGACCGGCTCAAGCAACAGGGCCTGCAGGTTCTGCTGCCCGCGCAAGAAGACCTCGACACCGTGCACCGCATCATTTTTGAAGAGCTGTGTCTGGGCCAGGTGCGCGACGATGCGCGCCAGCACTACCGCCGCATCATGGCCACGCTGGTGGCTCAGGGCGCACAGGCCATCATTCTGGGCTGCACCGAAATCACCCTGCTGGTGGGCGCGGGGGACGCCACCGTGCCGCTGTTTGACACCACGGCACTGCACGCCAGCGCAGCGGCTGAGCAGGCCTTGCGATGAGCAAGAAAGCAGCCGCGCCCACCGCCCGCTTCCTGACCGGATCACTGATGCACCATGTGCTGGTGATGGCGGGCACCGGGGCCATCGGCCTGGTGGCGGTGTTTGCGGTGGATCTGATCAACCTGTTTTACATCTCGCGCCTGGGCGAACAGTCCATTGCCGCAGCGGTGGGTTTTGCCGGGGTGGTGGCCTTTTTCCACACCTCCATTTGCATCGGCTTGATGATTGGCATCACCGCCTGCGTGGCGCGCCTGATCGGTGCCAACCGCCTGCCGGACGCGCGGCGCATGGCCACACACAGCCTGCTGATCATGGTGGCCGTGACTGCGGTGTTGGGCGTGGGCACGGTGCTGTTTCTGCATCCCCTGCTGGCAGCGCTGGGGGCAACGGACGAGGTGGCGCGGCTGGCCCAGCGTTACCTCACGGTGACCATGCCCTCGCTGCCGCTGCTGGGCCTGGGCATGGCCAACTCGGCGCTGCTGCGCTCGGTGGGCGACGCACGGCGCTCCATGATGGTGACCCTGTGCGCCGCGGCCATCACCGCCTGCCTGGACCCCTTGTTTATTTTCGTCTTCGGCCTGGGGCTGGATGGCGCGGCCATCGTGGCGGTGATCTCGCGCTCGGTGATGGTGACCCTGGGCATGCACGGCGTCTGGCGCGTTCACCACCTGCTGGGCAACGTGGAGCGCGCCCGTCTGGCCGAAGACGCACGCGCCCTGGCTGCGATCGCCGGGCCAGCGGTGTTGACCAATCTGGCCACGCCCGTGGGCGCGGCGTTTGTGACGCACAGCGTGGCGCAGTTCGGCGCCTCGGCCGTGGCCGGCCAGGCCACCATTGACCGGGTCACGCCGGTGGCTTTCGGGCTGATTTATTCGCTCAGCGGCGCAGTCGGCCCCATCCTGTCGCAAAACCTGGGGGCCCAACAGTTTGACCGGGTGCGCGAGGGCATGCGCGCCAGCCTGTGGTTCATGCTGCTGGCGGTGGGGGCGGCCTGGCTGCTGCTGGCCTTGTTGCAAGGGCCGCTGATTCGCGCGTTTTCACTGGAAGGCATGGCCGCCGAGATGGTGCATGCGTTTTGCAGCTGGGTCTGCGCCAGCTTCTTTTTTGCCGGCGCCCTGTTTGTGGCCAATGCCGCCTTCAACAACCTGGGCCGCCCGCTGTGGTCCACCGGCTTTAACTGGGCGCGCGCCACCCTGGGCACGATTCCCTTTGCCTGGTGGGGTGCGCACTACGGCCCGGTGCACATCATGGCCGGCCAGGGCGCAGGCCTGGTGATCTTCGGCACGCTGGCCATGTGGGCGTCGCTGCGGTTGACACGGCAGTTGGGCGCCGGCGGCACCCCGACCGGACTGGCAACAGCCCACTAGCCCTTTGCCAACCGGAAAAACGCCTGCATGGCCATGGCGCAAGACCCCAAAACCTACCCCTGGGTTTGCAACGAACCGAGCACCAGAAAGCTGGCGATATTCAGCACCACCGTCGCCCAAAAGGCGATCTGAAACGATGCCTTCGCGGTCTTGTGCCGCAGCAGGTGCTGCGCCAGCACAGCACCCGGCCAGCCGCACAGCAGACCCAGCAGCAGCAAGGTGCTTTCCCGGGTGCGCCAGCCCCCGGAGCGGGCGGCGGACTTGTCCCGCGCATAGGCCAGAAAACACAGCAGGCTCATGGTGAGATAGACGCCGGCAAAGACGGGAATGGCGGACAAAGGGAGCATGCGTGGGGCTTTCGGACAAGTGCCTGCATTGTCCCCCGCACGACCACGCCGCCTGCAGCGCGCGCTTACAGTCGGCGCATGGGAACACTTTATCTGGTCCGCCACGGACAAGCCTCGCTGGGCGCGGACGACTACGACAAGCTGAGCGAACTGGGCCAACGCCAAAGCCTGCGCCTGGGGCAGTACTTTGCGGCCAAGGGCCTGCAGTTTGAGGCGGTGCTCACCGGCAGCCTGAAACGCCACGCACAGACCTGGAACCACATCCAAAACGGCTTGGCGGGCGGCGACGCCTCAGCGCCGGTATTGACGCCCCAAATCTGGCCGGGTCTGAATGAATACGACAGCGAGGCGGTGATTGCCAGCGTGCATGCCGGACCGCACGCCCGGCCCGTGACACCCGAGGCCTACCGCGAACATTTCCGTTTGCTGCGCCAGGGTTTGCGGCAATGGGCCTGCGGCGCAGTGGCGCCGCAGGGCATGCCGCTCTACAGCGACTTTGTGCAGGGCATTTTTGCAGCACTGGACCAAGTGCGCAGCCAGCACAGTGGCCATGTGTTGCTGGTGAGCAGCGGCGGGCCGATTGCCACGGCGGTGGCGCAGATTCTGGGAAGCAGCCCGGAGGCCTTTGTGGAGCTGAACATGCGCATCCGCAACACGGCCGTGAGCGAGTTGGCCTTCAATCCCAAACGGCATGCGCTGCTGACCTTCAACACCCTGCCGCATCTGGATGCGCCCAGCCACACCGGCTGGCAGACCTACGCCTGAACGGCG
>CANFIH010000012.1 GCA_947446855.1 Burkholderiales bacterium | reverse complement strand
CCTGTGCCTGTGCCTGTGCCTGTGCCTGTGCCTGTGCCTGTGCCTGTGCCTGTGCCTGTGCCTGTGCCTGTGCCTGTGCCTGGGCCTGTGCCTGTGCCTGTGCCTGTGCCTGTGCCTGTGCCTGTGCCTGTGCCTGGGCCTGGGCCTGGGCCTGGGCCTGTGCCTGTGCCTGTGCCTGTGCCTGGGCCTGTGCCTGTGCCTGTGCCTGTGCCTGTGCCTGGGCCTGGGCCTGGGCCTGGGCCTGGGCGGCACGCGCAGCTTCCTGCCGGGCTAGCTCCTGGCGTGCTGCAGCCTGGCGGCTGGCTTCGGCTTGTCGCTGGGCTTCCTGTTGTGCGGCGGCTGCGCGGGCGGCTTCCTGGCGCGCTGCTTGTTGTCGCTCAGCGGCCGCAGCGGCTTCGGCCGCGGCACGGGCTGCAGCAGCTTGGCGCGCCGCTTCCTGTTGTGCGGCGGCTTGCCGTGCGGCATCCTGTTTTGCTGCTTCCTGTCTTGCCAATTCCTGCTGACGCGCTTCGGCCTGGCGCAGCGCCTCTTGCTGGGCGGCCGCCTGGCGGGCGGCTTCCTGGCGTTGTGCTTCCAGGCGCGCCGCTTCCTGTTGTGCGGCGGCAAGTCGGGCGGCCTCCTGCCGTGCTGCCTCGAGGCTGAGGGCCTCCTGCTGGGCCGCAGCAATGCGTGCAGCCTCCTGACGCTGGGCTTCCAGGCGGGTCGCTTCCTGCCGTGCAGCGGCGAGTTTTGCGGCTTCCTGCCGCGCTGCTTCCAGACGCGTGGCTTCCTGCTGCACGGCGGCAATGCGGGCAGCTTCCTGGCGGGCAGCCTCCAGGCGCAGGGCGTCCTGGCGCGCTGCTTCTTGCCGTATCACCTCCTGCCGCATGACTTCTACCCGCTGGGCTTCGAGCCGGGCGGCTTCCTGCTGGACCGCGGCTTGGCGGGCATTTTCCAGGCGCGTAGCCTCCAGTTGGGCCGCGGCCACACGGGCAGCCTCCTGGCGCTGGGCTTCCTGCTGGGCCATGTCCTGCTTGAGGCTTTCCTGACGGGCCTGTTCGAGGCGCAGGACTTCCTGTCGGGCCGCTTCTGCCCGTATGGCCGCCTGCCGGGCCGCCTCTTCCTGACGGGCACTTTCCTGGCGTTGTGCCTCAAGCTTGGCCGCCGCTTGCTTCAGCGCATCCTGCCGGGCCGCTTCCTGCCGGGCTTGTTCCTGCTTCAAGGTTTCCTGCTTGAGCGCCTCTTGCCTCAGCGCCTCTTGCTTGAGCGTCTCCTGACGCGCGGACTCCTGTTGCTCAGCGGCTTCCTGCAGTGCGCGTTCTGCACGTTGGGCCGCCAATTTTTCAGCTTCCTGTTGGGCGGTTTGGCGCTCTTCCTCCCGGCGCAACAGCTCCTGGCGACGTGCCTCCTCGGCCGCCACTTTTTTCTGAATCGCAGCCTGGCGCGCAGCCTCCTGGCGCAGGGCGGCGCGCTGTTGTGCGGCTTGCTGTTTTTCCAGCGCCTGCGCCCGGGCTGCCTCCTGCGCGGCCAGTTGCGTGGCGCTCACCACGCTCACCGTGGTGGTCTGGGGTGGCTCTGGCGGTTTGTTGGCTTCGGGTGGTGGCGCGGGCGCGCTGGCGGGGGCTGGCAGGGGCTCCAATTTCAAGACCAGCGCGGGCTCTACGCCCCGGCGTCCGGTCTCGCTAAAGATGCTGTCGGGCAGACCCAGGCCCGCCAAATCGAAGTGCAGGGTCAGCAGCAGCGCATGCGCCAGCAGTGACAGTGCCACACCGGCAGCCAGCCGCGACTCCGGCCATTGCCATGGCACTTTGGTCTGACCCCAGAGGTACGGGCTCTGCGTCGGCTGGGGCGGGGTCTCGGCTTCGGAATTCATGTGGTTGAGGGATGCTAACAGGCAAGCAAAGGCCTGCCATACGCCGCCTCGGGGAACTATCGGGGAAAGGCTAGGACATTAGCCGCCAAAGCCTCGGGAAACGCGCCGGCGCGCCCCATTTTTGTAAGTTTTTGTAGGTGCGGTCCGGCCCGGACCCCGGCCGGTTGGCCAGCACACCGCACCTGAATGGCCGTTGCACCCGGCGGGCTATTCGGGCTCGCCCAGCGGCGGCATAAAATCGCAACTCCGCGCCGGAGAACAGGCGCACCCTTCACGCGCTCCCCCGCTTCCACCCGCCCGAAAGCTTTTCAAAATGCCCCAATACCGCTCCAAGACCTCTACCGCTGGCCGCAACATGGCAGGTGCCCGATCCCTGTGGCGCGCCACCGGCATGAAGGATGGCGACTTCAGCAAGCCCATCATCGCTGTGGTCAACAGCTTCACCCAGTTTGTGCCGGGACACGTGCACCTGAAGGACCTGGGCCAGTTGGTGGCGCGCGAGATTGAGGCGGCAGGCGGTGTGGCCAAGGAGTTCAACACCATTGCCGTGGACGACGGCATTGCCATGGGCCACGACGGCATGCTGTATTCACTGCCCAGCCGCGACATCATTGCCGACAGCGTGGAGTACATGGTCAACGCGCACTGTGCCGACGCCATGGTCTGCATCTCCAACTGCGACAAGATCACCCCCGGCATGCTGATGGCGGCGATGCGGCTGAACATCCCGGTGGTGTTTGTCTCCGGCGGCCCGATGGAGGCTGGCAAGACCCGCCTGCTGAATCCCGCCACCCAGAAGATCGAATTCAAAAAGCTGGACCTGATCGACGCCATGGTGATGGCCGCCGACGACAAGGTGAGTGACGAAGACGTGGCCGAGGTGGAACGCTCCGCCTGCCCGACCTGCGGCTCCTGCTCCGGCATGTTCACCGCCAACTCCATGAACTGCCTGACCGAGGCCCTGGGCCTGGCCCTGCCCGGCAACGGCACGGTGGTGGCAACCCACGCCGACCGCGAGCAGCTGTTCAAGCGCGCCGGCCATCTGGCCGTGGAGCTGTGCCAGCGCTATTACGAGCAGGAGGACAGCAGCATCCTGCCGCGCTCCATGGGCTTCAAGGCCTTTGAGAACGCCATCACCCTGGACATCGCCATGGGCGGCTCCACCAACACCATCCTGCACATCCTGGCCATCGCCCAGGAGGCCGAGATCGACTTCACCCTGGCCGACATCGACCGCCTCTCGCGCACGGTGCCCCAGCTCTGCAAGGTGGCACCCAACACCAACAAGTACCACATTGAAGACGTGCACCGCGCCGGTGGCATTTACGGCATCCTGGGCGAGCTGGACCGCGCCGGCAAACTGCACACCGATGTGCCCACCATCCACGCCAAAACTTTCAAGGACGCGCTGGACCAGTGGGACATTGCCCGCAACCCGTCGGACGCCGTGAAGAAGTTCTACATGGCCGGCCCCGGCGGCATCCCGACGCAAGTGGCCTTCAGCCAGGAGGCCCGCTGGCCCAGCCTGGACACCGACCGCGCCGAGGGCTGCATCCGCTCCGGCGAGCACGCCTTCAGCAAAGAGGGTGGCCTGGCCGTGCTGCGCGGCAATATCGCGCTGGACGGCTGCGTGGTCAAGACCGCCGGTGTCGATGACAGCCTGATGGTGTTCGAAGGCCCGGCCCATGTGGTGGAAAGCCAGGACGAGGCGGTGGAACATATCCTGGCCGACCAGGTGGTGGCCGGTGATGTGGTCATCGTGCGCTACGAAGGCCCCAAGGGCGGTCCCGGCATGCAGGAAATGCTGTACCCCACCAGCTACATCAAGTCCAAGGGCCTGGGCAAGGCCTGCGCCCTGCTGACCGACGGCCGCTTCTCCGGCGGCACCTCCGGCCTGTCCATCGGCCACTGCTCGCCCGAGGCGGCAGCCGGTGGCGCCATCGGCCTGGTGCGCAATGGCGACCGCATTCGCATCGACATCCCGAATCGCTCCATCGACGTGCTGCTCAGCGCCGAAGAGCTGGCCACACGCCGTGCCGAGCAGAACGCCAAAGGCTGGAAGCCGGCCCTGCCGCGTCCGCGCAAGGTGTCAGCGGCGCTCAAGGCCTATGCCAAGCTGGTGATGTCGGCCGACAAGGGCGCGGTGCGCGATTTGTCGTTGCTGGAAGACTGACCATGAACACCCTGCCCGATATCGAATTCTCCGAAGAACTGATCCGCCGCTTTGACAAGCTCGGCCCGCGCTACACCTCGTACCCGACGGCGGACCGCTTCAACGCCGACTTCACCGAGGCCAGCTACATCCGCTACCTGGCGCAGCGCAACAACCCGGCCGCCACCAACCCGCCGCTGTCGATTTACGTGCACCTGCCGTTTTGCGAATCGCTGTGCTACTTTTGCGGCTGCAACAAGATCGTCACCAAGGACCGCACCCGCACCGCCGAATACCTGCGCTACCTGGCCAAGGAAATGGCGCTGGTGGCCCAGCACATCGGCCCGGACCGGCGTGCGTCCCAGCTGCACTTTGGCGGCGGCACCCCTACCTTTTTGACGCCGGATGAGTTGCGCGAGCTGATGGACATGCTGCGCAGCCACTTCCACTTTTTGCCCGATGCCGAGCTGGGCATCGAGATCGACCCGCGCACCGTCAACGACGACACCATGGCCATGCTGGCCGGCCTGGGCTTTAACCGCACCAGCTTTGGCGTGCAGGACTTTGACCCGGCGGTGCAGCAGTCGGTCAACCGCATCCAGCCTTACGAGATGGTGGAGAAGGCCGTCACGGCCAGCCGCAAGTCGGGCTTTGAGTCCATCAACGCCGACTTGATCTACGGCCTGCCCAAGCAGTCCATGGCCAGCTTTGACCGCACGCTGGACCGCGTGATCGAGCTCGCACCCGAGCGCATTGCGCTCTACAACTACGCCCACCTGCCCAGTCGCTTCAGGGCCCAGCGCCTGATTGTGGAAGCCGAATTGCCCAGCGCCGAGGAGCGGCTGCAGATCTTTTTGATGTCGGTGCACCGCCTGCTGGACGCCGGCTACATCTACATCGGCCTGGACCATTTTTCCAAGCCCGAAGACGAGCTCAACAAGGCGCGCATCGACAAGACGCTGCACCGCAACTTCCAGGGCTACACCACGCGTGCCGATTGCGATCTGATCGGCTTTGGCGTCTCGGCCATTGGCAAGGTGGGGCATTCGTACAGCCAGTCGGTGCGCACGCTCAAGGCCTACTACGAGCACCTGGACATCGACCAGCTGCCGGTGGAAAAAGGCTACGCCTTGACGCCTGACGACGTACTGCGCCGCCAGGTCATCATGGAGCTGATGTGCAGCGGCCCGGTCACCTTTGCGGCCATCAACGCGGCGCACGGTATCGATTTCAAAAGCTACTTTGCCGACGAGCTGCTGCAGCTCAAGCAGTATGAAGAGGCCGGCCTGATCGTGGTGGACGAGCAGCGCATTTCCGTCACGCCCAAGGGCCGCATGTTTGTGCGCGCCTCGGGCATGGTGTTTGACAAGCACCTGGCGCAAAGCACCGCCAAGTTCTCCAAACTGATTTAGGCGGGGGCGTGCAGCCCATGCGCAAATGGGACCTGCACGCTGCCTCACGGTATCGGAAAAGTACGCGCGGGTTGCTTTGACGAAAAGCGCCCGGCATGCACGTTATGATCATCCGTCGAATAATAAAAAGTAAGTTCACGATCGTTAAGGATGATTTTGACGCCCTCCATTTTGTACACCATTGTGGCAACCACAGGCTTGATGAGTGCCTTGCTGTCTCTCGTGCTGTACTTCTTGAAAAGGGCTTATCCGAAGCCCATCAAAGGGCTGGGTGATTGGGCGCTGTTCCCTGTGCTCGCGTTTTTTGCCTCTGCTTTGTATGGCATGCAAGGAAAGTGGCATCACCTGATTTCTATGGCGCTGCCTAATCTGTTGCTTGTTTTGACAATGCTCATACAGTTGCGGGGCACATACAAATATTTCGACATACCCGTCAATACGAAGCTGATTTTTGGCATTGTGTTCATCGCACTGCTGTTGATCTTATGGTCGAGTGGCAAAAGCGAGTATTACTTGCACCGACTGCTCTTCATGACTGGTTTCCTGGCAGTGATGTGTGGCGCGCAGGTCAAGGTACTGTGGAAACGTAGACGGGAAGGCTTTGCCACGAAGCTTCTGGTGGTTACCCTCGTCTTTATGTGTATCGCGTTAGGGATCAGGTTCATTTCCGCGCTGATCGAGCAGCCTCCTGTCGGAATATTTGTCTATACCCCTGTGCAAGCCTTCTATCTTGCAAGCAACAGCATCGGCATCCTGCTTTTGAGCATCTCGGCCATGTTGTTGTCGTCTGAACAACTCCGTGCTGAGATGGTCAAACTGCTGCGGCACGATGCGTTGACGGGTGCGCTGACCAGGAGAACTGTGTTCGAGTATGCGGAAGACGAGTTGGCGCGTAGCGCCAGGCGGGATGTATCTTTTTCGATGCTTTTAATTGACTTGGATCACTTCAAAGAAATCAATGACATGCATGGCCATCAATTGGGCGACACGGTATTGACGCACTTTGTCCATTGTGTCGAAGATGTGCTGCGCCGCCCTTCCGTCATCGGACGATATGGTGGTGAGGAATTCATCGTCATCCTGCCGGAGACCAGCAAGGAGCAAGCGATTCAAGTGGCTGAGCGCATCCAAAGCCAACTACGTACCCAAACGGTGCAACCCACAGTCACAGCGAGTATCGGCGTGTCGTGTTCGATGCGTATGCCGCACGACACCCTGGACGCCATGATTGGTCGGGCCGATGCAGCGCTATACGCTGCCAAACGCAAGGGGCGCAATCGCATTGAGGTCGAGGAGATGCAAGGCGACACCCCATTGCAGCAGGCACATTGAAGTTACACAGGGGTGGGCTTGCACGGCTTCAAAGCCTAAAGCCCGCTCCCTCAGCGCAGGCCGGCCAGCGGGCCGCCTTGGCTGAGCAAGTCGCCCACCAGTTCCAGCCGCAGGAGCGGGCTGTCGAGTTGCAGCAGACTTTGCCTGGCGCCGGCGGGCATGGGCAGCAGATCGCACCAGCGGTTGGCGACCCAGCCGCAATCCTCCAGCCGGTAAGGCGGGGCAATCGGCAAATATTCGAGCAGGGATGCACGTGCCTGTTGCTGCGCAATCAGCTCCGCCAGGGCCTGGGCCACCGGCTGCAGATCGGGCGGGATGGCGGTGGGCAGATCGTCGGCCCAGGCATCCGCCTCAGCCACCCACAGCCCATGCGTGAGTTGCCGGCGTGTGCGGATGCGAAAGCGCGCACCGCCCGTGCAGCGGATGACCAGCAAGCCGGCCTGCGGCGACGCCAGCTCGGCAATATGCGCCAGGGTGCCGACATCGGCAAACAGCTCGTGGGCAAAGGCCTCGCCCGTGGGGAGGTTCGGATCGCGCTGGCGCACCTCCTGGCCCTGCAGCAGCGACACCACGCCAAAAGGAGTGCCGTTTTTGTAGCACTTGCCGATCAGGTCCAGATAACGCACTTCAAAAATTTGCAGGTTCAAGGTGCCGTCGGGAAACAGCACGGTATTCAGCGGGAACAAGGGCAGCTCGTGAGGTGCCATGCCCTGCGCGGGCGTGCCGGGCGTGCTCATGGCGTGGGCTCGGCCGCGCTGACCTGCTGCAGCCATTGTTCGATTTGCACAATGACCGCATCGCTGGCCTGGGCCAGTGCCTGCACGCCGCCGGTGGCATCGGCGCTGCGGCCGGGCTGCTGCTGCACAAAGCTGGTTTGCGCCAGCACGCGGGCCGGGCTGCCGCTGCGGCTGAGGGTGGCACGCACGCGCACCAGACCGGCGCTGCGCTGGGCCGATTCAAACAACTGGCTGAACTCTTCCAGCTCCAGCCGCAGCACCAGCGTGCCGGGGGCCAGCGCATCGCCGGGCGCCAGCACGCTGCGCTGCTGGGCCAGGGACTCGCGCAGGCGCTGGCGCAGCAGTTGCGCCGGCGGCATGCTCCAGCGCGCCTGCGCATAGGGGCGCAGCTGCTGCGCATCGGCATACAGCAGGCGGTACAACACGGCCGTGTTGTCCAGCGCGCTGGCGGCCTCCACCTCGGACAGCAGCAGCGGGGACCGTGGTGCCGTGCGCGGGGAGAGTGGCGTTTGGGTGGCGCCGGGGCCGAAGTCGTACACCGCAAGGCGTGCCGCGGGTGCGGCGCAGGCGGCCAGCACGACGGCCACCAGCAGACTGACAGCCAGGGCAGCCCAGCGGGTGCGTCCTGACATGGCGTTGTGGCGGGGCATGGCGGGAGATTGCGGGTGCATGGTGTGCCTCATTTTTCTGCTGCGGTGCTGGCGGGCGCGATAAAGCCGGACTCACCCGGCCCCGGTTGCGCCGCACCGCGGCCCAGCAAGAGCGATTGCGGTTGTTCGGCCAGGCCTTCGGCCAGGCGGCCGAACTGGCGCACGGTGCGTGCGGTGTCATCGGAGGTGCGGCTCAGGCGCGGCAGTAGCGTGGTGTTGAGCGTGGCCGTGCTGGCAGCCAGGGCCTCGGTGCTGCGGGCAATCTTGTCCAGGGTGCCACCGGGCTCGTTCATGCGCACGTTGGTGAGGCGGAACTTCTCGGCCGAAGCCTTGACCACTTCGGCGCTGTCCTTAAGCCGCTCGGAGGTGCTCTGCATGCTCTTGAAGGTGCTGTCCATCTGGGCCGCCATGCGCGGCAGGCTGGCACTGCCCTCGGGGCCGCTGCCGGTCAGCGCCTGGTCGGCGTGGCGGGTGAGCTGGTGGATGCCGGCCGCTGCCTGCGACAGATGGTTCAAGGCCGTGGTCAGCGACTTCTGGTTCTCGGGCGCCAGCAGCTGGTTCATGCGCTGGCTGGCCTGCTCCAACTGCGTCAACAGGTTGCCGCCCTGCTCGGTCAGGCGCGAGAGCAGACCCGCGCGCATAGGGATGCGCCCGGGGCGCGACATGCTGGTGGCCAGTGCCTGGGTGGATTCGCCGCTGTCATCGAGCTGCACAAAGGCCAGCCCGGTGACACCCTGAAAGCCCAGGCTGGCAAAGGTGGAGGTGGTGACGGGCGCGTTGTCATTCACCGCAATGCGCACCAGCACATTGCCGCGCGTTTGCGCATCCAGGGTGATGGCGGTCACACGGCCGACCGTGACGCCCTTGTAGCGCACCCCGGCTTGCGGCTGCAGACCGGTCACCCCCTCCTTGCTGGAGATTTCAAACAGGCGCTGGGTGCTGGTGTCGCGCGTCAGCCAGGCGGCCATGGCGACCAGCAGGCCGACCAGGAGCAGCACAAAGGTGCCGGCAGCTATGGCGTGGGATTTGTTTTCCATGGGGTTCTCTTTTTACACGTCTTGCATGGGGCCTTGCAGCACTTCCATGGCGCGGATGCCGCGCTCGCCACGGAAGAAGTCCTGCACAAAGGGGTGCTCAAAGCGGATCACCTCGCGCGGCGGCGCGTCCACGATGACGTGCTTGTCGGCCACCACGGCAATGCGGGTGCTGAGTTCAAAAATGGTGTCCAGGTCGTGCGTGACCATCACCACCGTCAGGCGCAGCTCCTGGTGCAGCGAACGCAGCAGGGTGCAAAAGGCGTCGGATGCGTCCGGGTCCAGCCCGGCGGTAGGCTCGTCCAGCAGCAGCAAGGGCGGATCCATCACCAGGGCCCGCGCCAGTGCCACGCGCTTGACCATGCCGCCCGACAGGTCGGCCGGCATCTTGTGCGCAGCCGAGGGGTCCAGCCCGACCATTTGCATCTTCACCATGGCCACGTCATGGATCAATGCTTTGGGCAGGGTACCGAGTTCGCGCAGCGGAAAGGCAATGTTCTCCAGCACGGTAAAGGCCGAGAACAGCGCGCCATGCTGAAACAGCATGCCCACGCGACTGGCGGCACCGGAGCGGCCCAGCACGGCGGCGGGTTCGCCCAGCACTGTCACCGTGCCCTTGATTGGTGTTTCCAGCCCCAGCATCTGGCGCAGCAACACGGTCTTGCCGCTGCCGGAGCCGCCCACGATGGACAGGAACTCGCCCCGCGCAATCGTCAGGTTCAGGTCCTTGTGGATGATGGCGCGCACGCCTTTCGCAGTGAAGGCCGAGCGCAGGCCGTTGATCACCACCACGGGTGGCATAGCCGCTGCGCGTGCTGCGCTGCTCATATCCCCACGCCCTTGAACAGCACGGCAAACAGTGCGTCCACCAGAATCACCAGGGTGATGGAGGCCACCACCGAAGCGGTGGTGCCCTCGCCCAGGCTTTGCGTGTTGGGCAACACGCGCAGGCCGAAGTGGCAGGCGTTGAGCGCAATGAGCAGGCCGAACACCGTGGATTTGCCCATGGCCAGCCAGAGGTTGGACAGCTGCACCGCCTTGGGCAAAGCGACCAGAAAATAGTCGGGCGACAAGCCCATGGACAGGTCGGAGGCCAGCATGCCGCCCAGCAGGGCCGCGGCGGTGGTCCAGGCCGCCAGCAGTGGCATCACCAGGGCGAGTGCCAGGGCGCGCGGAAACACCAGGCGGTAGCCCTTGCGTATGCCCATCACACGCATGGCGTCGAGCTCTTCGGTCACGCGCATGACGCCAATCTGCGCGGTGATGGCCGAGCCGGAGCGCCCGGCAATCAGGATGGCCGCCAGCACCGGCCCGAGTTCGCGGATCAGCGCCATACCCAGGATGTTCACGATGAAGGCATCGGCACCGAACTGACGCAGCTGGCGTGACATCAGGTAGGCCAGCACCACGCCGATCAAAAACCCCACCAGCGCGGTAATCGGCAAGGCGGTGGCGCCAATGCGGTAAATGTGGCCGGAAATATCGCGCCAGGGCGCCTGGCTGGGATCGCGCAGAAACTGCAACAGGTCCAGAAACAACTGGCCGGTCAGGCGCAGGGCACTGACCGCATGGCCCTCCACGCCCATGATCCACTCACCCAAGCGGAGAAACAGCTCTTTCGGGGTCGTGCGGTGCGGCTTGGGCGGCAGCACGGTGTAGCGGGCCACCCGGTTCAGCGTGGCGCGCTGCAAGTCCAGCACCAGCACATGGCGCGGCCAGGCATGGCCCCAGGCGTTCCACAGCAGTTGTGCGCCGGTGTGGTCCAGACGCTCGATCTGGCGCAGGTCCCAGCTGGCCTCCATGCCGGCCTGACCGTGTCGCGGCAGTGACTCTTCGAGCGCGGTCCAATTCTCCAATTGCGCCAGTGCAGCCGCACTCCAGCTGCCGTACAAAGTCAGGCTGTCCCCAGTGGAAACCGTTTCCTTGACGATGCGGGGCGGGAGGTGTTGCACGGAGCAGTCAGAGAGTCAAAAGAATATGCCTTGCATGGTACCGCCTTGGTGCCGCTTGCACGCAAAATACACTTCTCTTACCGCTTCCATACGCCGCCATGCACAGCACCCCCGCATTCATCTCCACGCCCGAGCTATCGGTTGAACAGCGTGATCACGTGCTGTGGCTGACCATCACCCGCGAAGAACGGCGCAACGCCATGAGCCACGGCGTGCTGGCCGGCATGGCGGCGGCCGTGACCGAGGCGCAAAGCCAGCGCGACATCCGCGCCATCGTGGTCACCGGTGCGGGCAGCAAGGCCTTTTGCGCCGGGGCCGATTTGCAAAGCGCCCATGCCTTCACCACCGACTACTCCGAGCCGCAAGGCCACCTGGCCCGGGTGCTGCGCGCCGTGCGCGCCAGCAACATCCCGCTGATTGCCCGCGTCAATGGCGCCTGCATGGCCGGCGGCATGGGCCTGATGAGCATGTGCGATATGGCGGTGGCATCCAGCCACGCGGTGTTCGGCCTGCCCGAGGTGAAGGTGGGCGTGTTTCCGGCCCAGGTGCTCAGCGTGCTGCAGCACCTGATCCCGCGCCGCGTGCTGGTGGAGATGTGCCTGACCGGCGAGCCCATCAGCAGCGCGCAAGCCCTGGAATACGGGCTGGTGAACTATGTGGCCGACGATGTGGACGCCAAGCTGCAGTGGCTGCTGGAGCGCATGCTGGACAAGTCGCCCGCTGCCATACGCCGCGGGCTCTACACGCTGAAGAAAGTGGAGTCCATGGCCTTTGAAGAAGCCATGTCGTTTACCGAAAGCCAGATCGCCCTCTTTACCCTGACCGAAGACGCCAAGGAAGGCCAACGGGCCTTCCAGGAAAAGCGCAAGCCGGTGTGGGCCGGGAAGTAAGCCCATGGAAGGTGCCATCGTTCACAGCAGCCTGATGCAGACCGTGGGTGCGGGGCTGTTTGGTCTGGCCCTGCTGCACACTTTTTGCGCCAAGCAGTTCGAGGTGCTGGCGCACCGCCATCCACGCCATGCGGGGCTGCTGCATCTGCTGGGCGAGGTGGAGGTGGTGTTCGGCTTCTGGGCCTTTGTGCTGATTGCCGTGATGGCCCTGCTGGCCGGAGGCCACCGGGCCATTGCCTACGCCGAGTCGCTGCAGTACACCGAGCCGCTGTTTGTGTTTGTGGTGATGGTGGTGGCCGCCAGCAAGCCGGTGCTGTCCATCGTGCAGCGTCTGCTGGATGCGGTGGCCCGCGCTGCGCCGCTGCCCACGCCGCTGGTGCAGGCCTGGCTGGGGCTGGCCGTGGTGCCGCTGCTGGGCTCGCTGATTACCGAGCCGGCCGCCATGACGCTGGCCGCCCTGATGCTGGCCAGCCAGATCTTCAAGGACGGCATCCCCGAGCCACTGAAATACGGCGCCCTGGGTGTCCTGTTTGTGAACATCTCGATTGGCGGCACGCTCACCTCCTATGCAGCGCCGCCGGTGCTGATGGTGGCCGGCGCCTGGCACTGGGACACCGCCTTCATGGCCGGCACCTTTGGCTGGAAGGCGGCACTGGCCGTGCTGGTGAATGCCACGGGCATTGCTTTGCTGCTGCGCAAACACCTGCGTCCCGCTGCGGCCGATCTGGCGCCGGACGCAGTGCCCGTGCCGCTGTCGGTCAGCCTGATCCATCTGCTGGTGCTGGGCGGCGTGGTCACGCTGGCGCACCACCCGGTGCTGTTCCTGGGCCTGTTTCTATTCTTCCTGGGCTACACCCAGGCCTATGCGCGCTACCAGAACCCACTCATCCTGAAAGAAGGCTTGCTGGTGGGCTTCTTCCTGGCGGGCCTGGTGGTGCTGGGTGGCCTGCAGCAGTGGTGGCTGCAGCCGATTGTGTCCGGCATGGCACCGACCGTGCTGTTCTTTGGTGCCGTGGGCCTGACCGCCGTGACCGACAACGCGGCACTCACCTACCTGGGCTCGCTGATCGAGGGCATCTCCAGCAGCGCGCAGTACATGCTGGTGGCCGGTGCCGTGACCGGCGGTGGTCTGACGGTGATTGCCAACGCCCCGAATCCGGCCGGCGTGGCCTTGCTGAAAAACGGCTTCAACGACGCCTCCATCGGTGCCGGCGGCTTGCTGCTGGGTGCCCTGCTGCCCACGGCCGTGGCGGCGCTTTTTTTCCTGCTGCTCTAAGCGGCGCACCGCAGTCCTGCGCACCAAGGTTTACCCATGATTGACACCACTTTTGACTACATCATCGTAGGCGCCGGCACCGCCGGCTGCCTGCTGGCCAACCGCCTGTCGGCCAACGCCAGCAAGCGCGTGCTCCTGATCGAGGCCGGCCGCAAGGACGACTACCACTGGATCCATATTCCGGTGGGCTACCTGTATTGCATAGGCAACCCCCGCACCGACTGGCTCTACAACACCGAGCCCGACGCCGGTCTGAACGGGCGCACCCTGCGCTACCCGCGCGGCAAGACCCTGGGCGGCTGCAGCAGCATCAACGGCATGATTTACATGCGGGGCCAGGCGCGCGACTACGATGCCTGGGCGCAGATCAGTGGCGACGACAGCTGGTCCTGGCGCAACAGCCTGCCCTACTTCAAGTTGCACGAAGACCATTACAAAGGTGCCAATGCACTGCATGGCGCGCGCGGCACCGCAGCCGAGCTGCTGCAGGATGCCGACACGGTTTACCGCCAGACCCTGCGCCACCGGCAGGCCGGCGGCGAATGGCGGGTGGAAAAACAGCGCCTGCGCTGGGATGTGCTGGATGCCTTTGCCGAGGCCGCCACCCAGGCCGGCATTCCGGCCACCGACGACTTCAACCGCGGTGACAACGAAGGCGTGGGCTACTTCGAGGTGAACCAGAAGTCCGGCTGGCGCTGGAACACGGCCAAGGCCTTTTTGCGCCCGACCTGCTACGCCCGACCCAACTTCGAGCTCTGGACCAACGCGCAGGTGGCCAAGCTGCTGGTGGAGAAGAACACCGGCGCCAACCCGGAACGCGCCCTGCGCTGCACCGGCGTGCAGGTGTGGAACGGCCATGAGATGGTCACCGCCCACGCACGCGCCGAAGTCATTCTGTCGGCCGGCAGCATTGGCTCGCCGCAGATTCTGCAGGTCAGCGGCCTGGGGCCGGCCAAGCTGTCGCAGGCGCTGGGCATCCCGGTGGTGAAAGACCTTCCCGGCGTGGGCGAAAACCTGCAGGACCATTTGCAGATCCGCGCGGTGTTCAAGGTGAAGAACGCCATCACCCTGAACACACAGGCCAATACGCTGTGGGGCAAGGCCAAGATCGGGCTGGAATATGCACTCAAGCGCAGCGGCCCCATGAGCATGGCGCCCAGCCAGCTCGGTGCATTCACCCGCAGCGACCCGGCCCAGCCCTACCCGAATCTGGAGTACCACGTGCAGCCGCTCAGCCTGGAGGCCTTTGGTCAGCCGCTGCACAGCTTCAATGCCTTCACCGCCAGCGTCTGCAACCTGAACCCGAGCAGCCGCGGCCATGTGCGCATCACCTCACCGGACTTCAGGCAAGCCCCGGCGATTGCGCCCAATTACCTGAGCACCGACGAGGATCGCCAAATCGCCGCCGACTCGCTGCGCATCACCCGTGCCATCGTGGCCCAACCGGCGCTGCAGCAATACGCGCCCGAGGAGTTCAAGCCCGGCGTGCAATTCCAGACCGATGCCGAACTGGCCAAGCTGGCCGGTGACATCGCCACCACCATCTTCCACCCGGTGGGCACCACCGCCATGGGCCGGGTGGACGACCCCATGACCGTGGTCGACGTGCGTCTGCGGGTGCAAGGCGTGGCCGGCCTGCGCGTGGTGGATGCCGGTGTCATGCCGCGCATTACCAGCGGCAATACCAACTCGCCCACGCTGATGATTGCCGAGAAGGCCGCGCAATGGATTGCCGAAGACGCATAGACCACCGACAGCGCCCTTACGCAGGGTTAATCCCGATTCCGCAACATAGACCTTCGGGATACAGTCCTTTGGTTCGCGTGTTGGAGCGATAGAGATTCATTCCATCGGCACGAGACCTGAAAAGAAAACGATCCCGAGGAACAGCCGCTGGATTAACCATCAAAACGGCAACTCAAAGCAAGAACAGGGGCACCTCGATGTACCCCCTAAAAAAGCACCGGTAAACCCGGTGCTTTTTTTTGTGCAATCCCGCGCTGCCCCAAGCGGGATTGCCCCCTTGAAGGGGCAGCGAACCACACGAAGTCGGGGAGCGTGGGGCTCTTCAAGAGCCGGGTGCGACAATCCCTCGCATGGAAATGCTTGTTGTCACCCTCGCTTCGCTGTTCGCCGGTTTTGTGGATTCGATGGTGGGCGGCGGCGGCCTGATTCTGGTGCCGGCCCTGCTGGCCACCTTCCCCACGGCACACCCGGCCACGCTGTTTGGCACCAACAAGGGCGCCTCGGTCTGGGGCACGGGCATGGCCACGCTGCAATACAGCCGGCGCGTCACCATGCCCTGGCATGCCCTGCTGCCGGCGGCGCTGGTGGCCATGCTGGCCTCGTTGGCCGGCGCCTGGCTGGTGACCGTGGTTTCGCCCGATTACCTGCGCAAAATCCTGCCCGCCATCCTGCTGCTGGTGCTGGGCTACACCCTGGCCAAAAAGGAATTGGGCCGCCACCATGCGCCCCAATTCACCGGCCGCATGGAGGCGGCGCTGGCCTGTGGCATAGGCGCGGTGATTGGTTTTTATGACGGATTTTTTGGCCCTGGCACCGGCAGTTTTTTTGTCTTCTGCATGGTGCGCTTTCTGGGCTATGACTTTTTGCATGCCTCGGCCGCCGCCAAGTTGCTCAACACCGCCACCAATATCTCGGCGCTGGCGCTGTTCATCCTCAAAGGCCATATCTGGTGGCACTTTGCGCTGGCCATGGCAGTGGCCAATGTGGTGGGCAGTCTGGCCGGCACCCACATGGCACTCAAGCACGGCACCGGCTTTGTACGCGGGGTGTTTATCGCCGTGGTCTCGGCGCTGATTCTGAAAACCGGGTACGACGCGTTTGTGCGCTAAGGCGCTCGGCGCAGAGGCCTATCGCCCGACCGGGGGCCAGGGCACTTCGGACACCAGGCGCGGCTTGCCGATGGGCGCGGCGGCCTGGCCCTTGCTGACAGCGGCCATGTCTTCCTCGCTGGGGTATTGACCCATCAGCCAGTAGTCCAGCACGCGACGCGCGATCGGTGCGGCGTGCTCGGCACCAAAGCCGGCGTTCTCCACCACCATGGCGATGGCGATCTTGGGGTCATCAGCCGGTGCATAGGTGATGTAGAGCGCGTGGTCGCGCTGGCGCTCTTCCATCTTGCGCGCGTCGTACTTCTGGTCCTTGCCGATGCCCACGGCTTGCGCGGTGCCGGTCTTGCCGCCGCTGACGTAGGCGGCCCCGGCAAAGGCGCGCGCCGAGGTGCCCTCGACAGTGACGCCCACCATGGCCTTGCGGATGATGTCGATGTTGGCGGCCTTGATGCCCACATCGACGCTGGCAGGCGCGGTGATCGGCACCATGGCGTGGGTCACGGCATCCTGCGTGGCGGTTACCAGGTGGGGCGGGTGACGCACCCCGTTGTTGGCCAGCGTGGCCACGGCCTGCGCCAGTTGCAGCATGGTGAAACTGTTGTAGCCCTGGCCGATACCCAGCGAAATGGTCTCGCCGGCATACCACTTCTGCTGGTCGGCGCGCTTGTAGGCACGGCGCTTCCAATCGGTGGAAGGCAGGAGGCCGCGCGTCTCGCCCAGGATGTCCACCCCGGTGAGGCTGCCGAAACCAAAGCGCTGCATCTGGTCGTGGATGGTGTCCACTCCCATGTCATTGGCCAGGGTGTAGTAATAGGTGTCGCAGGAGACGACGATGGAGCGGTACATGTTCACCAGTCCGTGGCCGCCCTCCTTGTCATCGCGGAAGCGGTGACCGCCGAACATGTAGAAGCCGGGGTCAGAGACGCTTTGCTCAGGCGTGCGGGTGCCGGTTTCCAGCGCGGCCAGCGCCATGAACGGTTTGTAGGTCGATCCCGGCGGGTAGGTGCCGCGCAGAGCCCGGTTGAGCAGCGGCTTGTCGGGCGACTCGTTCAGGGCCTGCCAGCTTTCGCTGTCTATGCCTTCGACAAACAGATTGGGATCGAAGGTGGGCTTGCTGACAAAGGCCAGCACCTCGCCGGTCTTGGGGTCCATGGCCACCAGGGCGCCGCGGCGCTCACCAAACATGGTTTCAATCAGGTCCTGCAGCTTGATGTCGATCGACAGCTTGACCGTGTTGCCGGGCGTAGCCGGGTTGCTGGCGAGCTTGCGCATGGCGCGCCCGCCGGCCGAGGTCTCGATTTCTTCCACCCCGGTCACCCCGTGCAGCTCGGCCTCGTAGCTTTGCTCGATGCCCAGCTTGCCCATGTACTCGGTGCCACGGTAGTTGTCGGGGTCGTCGCCCTCGTCGATTTTTTCTTTCTCGGACTGGTTGATGCGACCGATATAGCCGATCACATGGCTGGCCAGTTCGCCAAAAGGATAGTTGCGAAACAGCCGGGCCTTGATTTCCACACCGGGGAAGCGGTAGCGTTGCGCGGCAAAGCGGGCTACCTCGTTATCGGTCAGGCGGGTGCGAACGGGCAGCGACTCAAAGCTGCGCGATTCTTCCAGCAGTTTTTTGAAACGGCGCCGGTCACGCGGCGTGATGTCCAGCACCTTGGACAGTTCGTCCAGCACCTCGTCCAGCGGGCCGCTCTTGCTGGGGGTGATTTCCAGGGTGTAAGCCGAGTAGTTGCTGGCCAGCACAATGCCGTTGCGGTCCAGAATCAGACCGCGGTTGGGCACGATGGGCACGATGGAGGTGCGGTTGTTTTCGGCCTGTGCGCGCAATTCCTCATGGCGCCAGACCTGCAAATACAGCAGACGCGCAATCAACAGCAGAAAGCAGACCAGCACCACCAGGCTGATGACAAAAATGCGGGAACGAAACCGCGCCAAGTCGGCTTCGACGTTCCGTAAAACGGTCATAGATTGCCCGCCGGTCCGCCCCAAGGGCAATCAGCCCCCGCGGGGCTGACGTCCGCGGCTCCGGGCCTGCCTGCGCAGGCCGGGACGGACGGAAGAGCCATTGCCTCTGGCAATGGCACGTACAGCGTAGTACACGCAGTGTTCTCGAAGCGCGACGAAGTCACAAGCGTGAGGGCCATCACAGCGGTCTATTGGCGTCAGGATCGGGTGCGCGGCGCTGTGGTGCCAGCAGCACGATATTGGCCAGCGGCCAGAGTGCAGCCTCCAGCACCGGACCCAGAAAGATCCAGAAGCCCGGAAAGGCGCCGCCGGAAACCAGCCGCAGGCTGACTTCCACCAAATGGGCGGCGGCGAACAGGGGAAACACCTGCACCGCCTGGGAGGCTACGGGAAACCACAACAAGCGCCGGTGCATGCTAATGGCCAGAAAGCTCAGCACGGTGTAGGCCAATGCGTTTTGTCCTAGCAAAGCACCCTGGTGCACATCCATCAGCAGACCACAGACAAAGGCCGCGCCAATGCTCACGCGCAAAGGCTGGTGCACGCTCCAGAACACCAGCACCACGGCCAGCAAGTCCGGCACCCAGGGCGCGCGCCCGGTCAGCCCCATGTTCAGGAACATATTGACCAGCATGGCGCCCAGCATGGCGCCCCAGACAAACAAGGGATTGGCCGGCAGCAACAGCTGCTGCCCCTGACGCATGATCATGGTTTCAACTCCCCGCGCTTGTTGCGCTTGGACGCAGGTGGCTCGGGTGCGGGCCGGGGCGCCACCTGCTCGGAGAGCGGCTCCAGCACCAGTACATGGCTGGCACCGGACACCAGCGCCGAGGGCACACAGTAAATGCGCGCAAAAATGGCGTCGACCCGGCGGTCCACTTTCTCCACGCGTGCCACGGGCAGACCCGGCGGATAGACGCCGTCCACGCCGCTGGTGGTGAGCAGGTCACCCACCACGGCATCGGCATTGGCCGCCATGTAGCGCAACTCCATGGCATCGGCATGGCTGGAGGTGTCGCCAAAGGCCACGCCGCGGGCGCCGGTGCGGGTGTTGAGCACGGGAATGGCATGGTCACGGTCGGTAATCAGTGTCACCTCGCTCACCAGGGGGTAGACCCTTGTGACCTGGCCCAGCACACCGCGCTCGTCCAGCACAGGAGAGCCGGGACGGACCTTGTCGAGCAGGCCCTTGTCAATAATCACCTTGCGTGAATAGGGGTCGGCAGCGTCATACACCACCTGGGCGGCAATACCTGTGGTCTGCAGACGCGCGCGCAGGTCGAGCAACTTGCGCAGGCGTTCGTTCTCCAGCGTGAGCTGCTCTACCTGGTTGGCCTTGAGCGACTGCAGGCCGAGCTTCTTGAAAGCGTCTTCCTTGGAGCGCTGCGCCGCATTGAGACTGTAGAAATATTCGCTGCCGCCTTGCACCAGATAGACCGGCTGAACAGCCAGCCATTGCACCGGGTACAGCACCGTGGCCAGCACCATGCGCAGCGGCTGCATGACCTTGAAGCGGGCATCGGCCACCATCAGGAACAGGGCCAGCGCGCTGCAGACGGCCAGCTTCGACAGGGCCGAAGGGCCCTGGCGGAAGAAAGGAGGGGGAGCTCTGTCCAGCGTACCCAATGGCATCGCTGTCCTTGGGACTTATTCGCTGGTGAAAATGGAACCCAGGCGTTCCATCTGCTCCAGCGCAATGCCACAACCGCGCACCACGCAGGTCAGCGGGTCTTCGGCCACCAGTACCGGCAAACCGGTTTCTTCGGCCAGCAGGCGATCCAGATCGCGCAACAGGGCGCCGCCGCCGGTGAGCATCATGCCGCGGTCGGCAATGTCGGCACCGAGTTCAGGCGGGGTTTGTTCCAGCGCGTTTTTGACAGCCGACACAATGTTGTTCAGCGGATCGGTCAGGGCTTCCAGAATCTCGTTGGACGAGATGGTGAAGCTGCGCGGCACGCCTTCGGACAGGTTGCGTCCGCGCACTTCCATCTCCTTGACCTCGGAGCCGGGGAAGGCGGAGCCGATCTGCTTCTTGATGGCTTCGGCCGTGGGCTCGCCGATCAGCATGCCGTAGTTGCGGCGGATGTAGTTGATGATGGCTTCGTCAAACTTGTCGCCACCGACGCGCACGCTGCCTTTGTAGACCATGCCGCCCAGCGAGATGACGCCGACTTCGGTGGTGCCGCCGCCAATGTCGACCACCATGGAGCCGCTGGCTTCCGATACCGGCAGGCCGGCACCGATGGCTGCGGCCATGGGTTCTTCAATCAGGAACACATCGCTGGCACCGGCGCCCAGGGCGCTTTCGCGAATGGCACGGCGCTCCACCTGGGTGGAGCCGCAGGGCACGCAGATGATGATGCGCGGGCTGGGCTTGAGGATGCCACGCGGATGCACCATCTTGATGAACTGCTTGAGCATCTGCTCGGTGACGGTGAAGTCGGCAATCACGCCGTCCTTCATGGGGCGAATGGCTTCAATATTGCCGGGCACTTTGCCCAACATGGCCTTGGCCTCGCGGCCCACGGCCTGAATCGTCTTCTTGCCCTGGGGCCCGCCTTCGTGGCGAATGGCCACCACCGACGGCTCGTCCAGCACGATGCCCTTGTCGCGTACAAAAATCAGGGTGTTGGCCGTACCCAGGTCAATCGCCAGGTCAGTAGAAAAATACCGCCGGAAAGATCCAAACATCGCAAATCCTCTCAGGCACGGACAGGGCTTCGCCCGTCCATCGCCCTGTTCTGTTCAAAAAAAGTATCTGATGTAGCCCTACTGCAAGCGCTTGCTCGCGCTCAAGGCCAAAGGCAGGATAATAACCGATTGACCGGGAATACCCGGTAGCACCGGCCCTGTAGGGTGCGCTTTTACCTTTGCTTTCAATCCAACTTCATCCATGTCACTGACATCTTCCGATATCGCGCGCATCGCCAATCTGGCGCGCCTGGACCTGAGTGCCGCCCACAGCGAGCGCATGCTGGGCCAATTGAACAGCTTTTTTGACATCGTGGAGCAGATGCGTGCCGTCGACACCACGGGTGTCGAGCCTCTGGCACACCCGGTGGCTGCCATTGGCGAAATCGCCTTGCGCCTGCGCGACGATGTGGCCACTGAGCCGAATCAGCGCGAAGCCAACCAGCGCAGTGCCCCGGAAGTTCAGAACGGGCTGTTTCTGGTACCCAAGGTGATTGAATAAGGCCCGCCATGACGACAACACTTTCCCAAACCGCCCTGCACGACCTGAGCGTGCAGCAACTGGCTTCTGCACTGGCCGGCAAGCAGGTATCGGCCGTAGAAGCCGCGCAGCATTTTCTGGCCCGTTCCGCAGCGCACAGCGCGCTGGGTGCCTATGTGGATGTGAACCCTGCGGTAACGCTGGCCCAGGCCGCCGCCGCCGACGCGCGCATTGCAGCGGGCACGGCCGGCGCACTCGAAGGGGTGCCGATTGCGCACAAGGACATCTTCGTCACCAGGGACTTCGTCACCACCGCAGGCTCGCGCATGCTGTCGGGCTACTGCTCGCCGTTTGATGCCACCGTGGTGACCAAGCTGGGCGCGGGTATTGCAGGTGGCGCGCACGGCGCCGGCATGGTGACCCTGGGCAAGCTCAACTGCGATGAGTTCGCCATGGGCTCCAGCAACGAGAACTCGGCCGTGGCCCCGGTCGGCCATGACACCCCCGCACCGGTGCGCAACCCCTGGAACCTGGACCGCATTCCCGGCGGATCGTCAGGGGGCAGCGCCGTGGCGGTGGCCGCGCGCCTGGCACCGGCCGCCACCGGAACCGATACCGGCGGCTCGATCCGCCAGCCCGCATCGTTCTGTGGCATCACCGGCATCAAGCCGACCTATGGCCGCGCCTCGCGTTACGGCATGGTGGCCTTTGCCTCCAGCCTGGACCAGGCCGGCCCGATGGCGCGCAGCGCCGAGGACTGCGCCCTGCTGCTGAGCGCCCTGTGCGGCCCCGATCTGGACCGCGACTCGACCTCGCTGGATGTGCCGGCCGAAAACTACAGTCGCAGCCTGAACGATTCGATTGAAGGCCTGCGCATTGGCATCCCCCAGGAGTTCTTCGGCGCCGGTCTTTCCGACGATGTGCGCGCCGCCGTCAACGCAGCACTCGCCGAATACGAGAAGCTGGGCGCCAAGCTGGTGCCCATCAGCCTGCCGCGCACCGAGCTGTCGATTCCGGTGTACTACATCATTGCCCCGGCCGAGGCGTCGAGCAACCTGAGCCGCTTTGACGGTGTCAAGTTCGGCCACCGCGCCAAACAGTACGGCGACCTGGCGGACATGTACAAAAAGACCCGCTCCGAGGGCTTTGGCGAAGAGGCGCAACGCCGCATCATGATCGGCACCTATGTGCTGTCGCACGGCTACTACGACGCCTACTACCTGCAGGCGCAAAAAATCCGCCGCATGATTGCCGACGACTTCCAGAATGCGTTCAAGGTCTGCGATGTGATTGCCGGCCCGGTGGCCCCCACGGTGGCCTGGAAGCTGGGCGAAAAGTCCGACGACCCTGTGGCCAACTACCTGGCCGACATCTTCACCCTGCCGGCCTCGCTGGCCGGTCTGCCGGGCATGAGTTTGCCGGTAGGTTTCTCCAACACGGCGCAGGACCAGGGCATGCCCATCGGCATGCAATTGATCGGTAATTATTTCAAGGAAGCACAGCTGCTGAACGCCGCGCACCGCTTCCAGTTGGCCACGGATTTCCACAGTGCCAAGCCCGCAGGATATTGATATGGCCACTATGCAAGAACCCATTTTGTTGGACCGCCCGGACGCACCGCTGGTCGGCGGCTACGAGGTCATCATCGGCTTTGAAACCCACGCGCAGCTGTCCACGCAGTCCAAGATTTTTTCCCGCGCCAGCACCGCCTTTGGTGCCGAGCCGAACACGCAGGCCTGCGCAGTCGACCTGGCCCTGCCGGGCACGCTGCCGGTGATGAACCAAGGTGCGGTGGAACGCGCCATCGCGTTCGGCCTGGCGGTGAATTCACACATTGCCGAGAAGAGTGTTTTCGCCCGCAAAAACTACTTCTATCCCGATCTGCCCAAGGGCTACCAGATCAGCCAGTTTGAGATCCCGGTGGTGCAAGGCGGTACCGTCGAATTTTTCCTCGGCGAAAAGAAAATGTCGGTGCGCCTGGTGCGCGCCCACCTCGAAGAAGACGCCGGCAAATCGCTGCACGAAGACTTCATCGGCCAAAGCGGCATTGATCTGAATCGCGCCGGCACGCCGCTGCTGGAAATCGTCACCGAACCCGACATGCGCTCCAGCGCCGAGGCGGTAGCCTATGCCAAGGAGCTGCACAAGATCGTGACCTGGATCGGCATCTGCGACGGCAACATGCAAGAAGGGTCGTTCCGCTGCGACGCCAACGTGTCGGTGCGCAAGCCCGGCGGCAAGTTGGGCACGCGGCGCGAGATCAAGAACCTGAACAGCTTCAAGTTCATGCAGCAGGCGATTGACTATGAGGTGCGCTGGCAGATCGAACAAATCGAGGACGGCCACCAGATCCAGCAGGCCACCGTGCTGTTCAACCCGGACACCGGCGAGACGCGCGCCATGCGCACCAAAGAAGATGCGGCCGATTACCGCTACTTTCCCGACCCCGATCTGCCGCCGCTGTGCATTGCGCGCGAATGGGTGGAGAAGGTGCGCGGCGAGATGGCCGAACTGCCACGCGCCATGGCGGCACGGTTCGAGACAGACTATGGTTTGAGCGAATACGACGCCACGCAGCTGACACAAAGCCTGGCCCTCTCGGCCTATTTTGAGGCAGCGGCCCAGGCCTGCGCCCAGCCCAAGCTGGCCAGCAACTGGATTACCGGTGAGCTGGCGCGCCGCCTCAATGCACAGGACTTGTCGATTGATCAGGCACCTGTGCAAGCCACCACACTGGCAGCCCTGATCAGCCGCATCAGCGACGGCACCATCTCCAACAACGCCGCGCGCCAGGTCATGGATGCGCTGTGGGAAGACAGCAGCGCCAGCGTCGACGCCGTGATTGAGGCCAAGGGCCTCAAGCAGATGAATGACAGCGGCGCGCTGGAGAAAATTGTCGATGACGTGTTGGCCGCCAATGCCAAGAACGTGGCCGAGTTCCGGGGTGGCAACGAGAAGGCGCTCAACGGCCTGGTCGGTCAGATCATGAAGGCCAGCAAGGGCAAAGCCAATCCGCAACAGGTCAACGACCTGCTGCGCGCCAAGCTCATTTGATGGTGAGCCAGAGCTGGCGCAGTCGCACCAGCTCGTCATCGAAGCGGCCGTTGACGCGGCGCGTCTCATCGTCCTGGTCGGCAATAAAGCGCTTTTGCACGGCGGCGCTCTGGCTGTTTTCTTCCACCTGACGGCGCAGATATTCCGGCGCCTTTTTCGGGTCCTTGCGGTAGAACTCCATTTCGTCGTCGAGCTTGCGGCGTTGTGCGCCAAGCTCCACCAGACGGGTGCTGGCAGCCTTGCTCACGGCGGCGATTTGTGCCAGCGCCTCGCTGCGCTCCTTGTCATGGACCGCGCGGCTGGGATAACGCGCCAGCAAGGCCTTGTCGCGACGGTGCTCTTCGGAAATGCGGTTGCGCTCTTCGAGTTCCAGCTTGTCCCGGGCCTCCTGCTGCGCACGCTCGGCAGCGGTCAGGCTGGGGCCGATTTTCTGCTTCACGGTGCCGCTGGGATTGAGCAGCTTTTGCTCCCGGTCGTTGCATTCGGGGATGGGCCGGTCGGAGGTGAGTTTGCGGCCCTGCGCATCCACACAGGTGTAGATGCCGGAAGCTGGCGCGCTCTGCGCCCAGACTGCACCGGCCACGACGCATGCGCCGCATACCAGCAGCCTTGTCATTTTCATATTTACCCCTGATCAACCCCGTAACGCTGACGATAAGCAAGCACCCGTTGGTGGTCTTGCGCCGAGGTGGACTCTCCACCCGACGCCAGATACTGCATCAAATCCGACAGCTTCGCAATCGCACACACCTGCAGGCCGAGTTTGTTTTGCACATACTGCACCGCGCTGTAGGGTACGTCCTGGCCATTTTCGGTAGCCATCTCCTGGCGGTCCAGGGCGATGCAGACGGCGTGCGGCGTGGCGCCCGCCGCTTCGATGATGGCAATCGACTCGCGCGCCGCAGTGCCGGCCGACATCACGTCATCCACAATCAGCACCCGGCCCTTGAGCGGCGCACCCACCAGCGTGCCGCCTTCGCCGTGGTCCTTGGCTTCCTTGCGGTTGTAGGCAAAGGGCACGTTGCGCCCGCGCCGCGCCAGTTCGACGACCAAGGCCGCGCCCAAAGGAATGCCCTTGTAGGCCGGGCCGAACACCATATCGAATTCGATGCCGCTCTCCAGCAGACGCTGGGCATAAAATTCGGCCAAACGCATCAGTTTGGCCCCGTCATCGAACAGGCCCGCGTTGAAGAAGTACGGGCTCATGCGCCCCGCCTTGGTCTTGAACTCGCCAAAGCGCAGCACCCCGCACTCCACGGCAAACGCCACAAAAGCCTGGGCCAAAGGGTCCGCAACAGCGCTTTGCGCAGGGTCTTGAATCGACATGGGAAATTCCTTGTTTAAGTTAACCAGCCTGAACCTCAACGGCATCCGTTCCGCCACCAGCAAAGGCCTGGAGGAATGGCTTGCCCAGACCGCTCCCGATTGTATTTGCGTGCAGGAGATCAAGGCCCAGGCGCCTGACCTGGCGGGCAAATTTGAAGAACTCTCCGGCCTGAAGGGCTACTTCCATCTGGCCGAGAAAAAGGGTTACTCCGGTGTGGGCGTCTATACCCGCCTCGAACCGAGTGACGTGGTGGTGGGCACCAACTCAGCCGAGTTCGACCCGGAAGGCCGCTACGTGGAATTGCGCTTTGACACGCCCCAGCGCAGGCATTCCCTCATCAGCGCCTACTTTCCCAGTGGCTCATCCGGCGAGGAGCGCCAGGCAGCCAAGTTCCGCTTTCTGGACGAGATGTACCCCTACCTGATGGCGCTCAAGGGCCAGCGCGATTTCATTCTGTGCGGCGACATCAACATCGCCCACCAGGAGATCGACCTGAAGAACTTCAAGGGCAACAAGAAGAACTCCGGCTTTTTGCCCGAAGAGCGCGCCTGGATGACCAAGCTGCTGACCGAAGGCGGCATGGTCGACGTCTACCGCCAGCTCGAACCCACCGCCACCGAGGCCGCCTACACCTGGTGGAGCAACCGCGGCCAGGCCTATGCCAAGAACGTGGGCTGGCGGCTGGACTACCACCTGGCAACGCCAGCGCTGGCCGCCGGAGCCCGGAACGTGGATATCTACAAGGGCGAGAAATTTTCCGACCACGCGCCTGTCACCATTGGCTACGCCTGGTGAGCCCGCGCGAGGCCGTCATCTGCAGCTATTCGAACGCATATTGACGCGATTGGGCAAAGCAGGCCGCGATCTGGGCCGCCAGTTGCTCTGAACTCACCGGCTTGGTAATGAAGCCCGCCGCCCCCAGGGTGAGCCCGCGCTGCACCTCGTCTTCGTGGTGCAAGGTGCTGAGAAAGAGGATGGGGATGTGGCGGGTTTTGCGGTTCTTCTTCAGCACATCGCACACCATAAAGCCATTGAGTTCGGGCATGACCACGTCCAGCAGGATCAGGTCCGGTGCGTCATCGGCCAGGGCCAACTTGATGCCGCGACTGCCACTGTTGGCCACTTTGACGCGGTAATCCCGGCACAGCAGATTGTTCAGCAAGATCAGATTGCTGGGCGCGTCGTCCACCACAAGTATGGTTTTTTTGTCCATGGCAAGGACTCCTGGAAATGGGCCGGTTTACAAAACGAAGGCCCTGATGGCCGTGCGGTGGGGGAAGTGCCGGACTTGAGGCCGGACCGAAGCGATTGTTTGTCCTTTGACAATTTCACCGGGGCTGAAAGCACCGCCCGCGAACATTTCGTCACGCCGCGCCAGCACAAACCCTGCTGCTGGCGCGCCCGCCGCAAGAGCCGCCACCATTGCGGCACTCATGATCTTGATCAAGACAATTCGCCGAAATGCGCTCAAAATTCGCATCCGGGGGGAGTTGACCGCCAGCGTGGCGGCGCGGGAGCACAACGACCAGACACACCTCGATACCGAACGTACATGAAAGACCGATGCCTGCTACTGAATCCTCTGCCGTCCATACGCAGACAGCCCAGACACTGCTGACGGACCTGACAGGCCATGTGCCGGGTCTGATTTACCAGTTGCAGACGCTGGCCAATGGCAGTTTTCGCTATCTGTTTGCCAGCCAAGGCATTGAGACCATGTATGAGCTTTCTGCCGCTCAAGCGCTTGGCGATGCTTCGCTGGTCTTGCAGCGGCTGCACCCGGACGACCGGGACCGCGTGATGCGTTCCATGCGGGACTGCGCCGACACCCTGCGCCCTTGGGTCTGCGAATACCGCGTCCTGCTGCCGCGCCAGGGCGAATGCTGGAGATCCGGGGTGGCCCATCCGCAGCGCCAGGCAGACGGCGGAACCCTTTGGCATGGCTTCGTCAGCGACATCACCGAACACAAGCTCGCCCAGAAACAGCAACTCGAATTCAACCGGGACTTCGGCTCTTTTCTCGACAAGACCACCGACTTCGTTTACTTCAAAAACCACGAGGGGCGTTTGCGCTTTTGCAGTCAGTCGCTGGCCGACGTGTTCGGCTATGCACATTGGCATGACATGGTGGGCAGGCTGGACCGGGATTTGTTCCCGCGCTCGTCCATGGACGGCTTCGCCAGCGACGAATGCGCCGTCTTCGCCGAAGGCAAACCCCAACTCAATCGGATCAACAGCTACCGGAACTTCCAAGGCAAGCAGGGCTTTGTCCAGACCAGTCGCTGGCCCCTGTTCAATGAACGCGGCGAAGTGGAAAGCATCTTCGGCATTGGCCACGATGTCAGTGAAAGCCTGCAGACGCAGGAGCGCATTCAAATGGCGGCCAATGTGTTCACGCACGCACGCGAAGGCATTGTGATTACCGACACCCGGGGCGTCATTGTCGATGTGAACGAGGCCTTTTGCCGTATCACCGGCTATGACCGGGAAGAAGTCCTGGGCAACAACCCGCGCATTCTGAATTCCGGCCGACAGGACACGGAGTTCTATGCGGACATGTGGCGTGCCA
Organism: Burkholderiales bacterium; assembly: GCA_947446855.1. Lineage (GTDB taxonomy): Bacteria > Pseudomonadota > Gammaproteobacteria > Burkholderiales > Burkholderiaceae_C > Allorhodoferax. The sequence goes on along the minus strand of CANFIH010000012.1, from coordinate 21,121 downwards.
TCTTCCAGACCGGTTATTGGTCGGGCGAAATCTGGAACAGGCGCAAGAACGGCGAAGTCTATGCCGAGATCCTCACCATCAGCGCCGTGCGCGATGCCGCCCAACAGGTGAAGAACTATGTGGCGCTGTTTACCGACATCACCCCCATGAAGGAGCACCAGCAACAGCTGGAGCACATTGCCCACTTCGACATGCTGACCGGCCTGCCCAACCGCCTGTTGTTTGCCACCCGGCTGGACGAGGCCATGCGCGTCTGCGAGCTGCGCAAGCGCTCGCTGAGCGTGATCTATCTGGACCTGGATGGCTTCAAGGCGGTCAACGACAAGTACGGCCACGACATCGGGGACGTGTTGCTGGTGAAGCTGGCCCAGCGCATGCGCCTGGCCCTGCGCGAAGGCGACTCCCTGGCGCGCTTTGGCGGCGATGAGTTTGTGGCGGTACTGGTCGACCTGGAGCACGCGCAGGACTGCGTGCCGATCCTGGAACGGCTGCTGCTGGCCGCGGCCGAGCCGGTGCAGGTAAGCCTCCACAGCGAGACCATTACCTTGCGGATGTCAGCCAGTATTGGTGCCACCACCTACCCCAAGGACGGGGTGGACGCCGATCTGCTGATGCGCCATGCCGATCAGGCGATGTACATCGCCAAGCAGGGCGGCAAAAACCGCTACCACCTGTTTGATGTGGCCCATGACGCGGCCGTCAAAAGCCGGCACGAAAGTCTGGGCCAGGTGCGCCAGGCGCTGGCGAACCAGGAGTTCGTGCTCTATTACCAGCCCAAGGTGGACATGCAGCGACACATCGTGGTGGGCGCCGAAGCACTGATCCGCTGGCAACACCCCACGCGCGGTCTGCTGTTACCGGCCGAATTTCTGCCCGGCATTGAAAACCACGACCTCAGCGTGCAGGTGGGTGAGTGGGTGCTCGACAGCGCGCTGGCGCAGATGGGTCACTGGAACCAGCTCGGGCTGGCGCTGCCGGTGAGCGTCAATGTGGGCGCCTTGCAACTGCAGCAACACGGCTTTGTGGACAAATTGCGCGCCATTCTGGCGCGCCATCCGCAGGTGGCCCACGAGCAACTGGAGTTGGAAATACTGGAGAGCAGCGCGCTGGAAGACATCTCGGTGGTGGCCAAGGTGCTGCACGCCTGCCGCGCACAGCGCGTGCGCCTGGCGCTGGATGACTTCGGCACGGGCTACTCCTCACTGACCTACCTCAAGCACCTGCCAGCAGAAACGCTCAAGATCGACCAGAGCTTTGTGCGCGATATGGTGGGCGACCCGGAGGACATGGCCATCGTCAATGGCGTGATCGGTCTGGCCAAGGCCTTTGGCCGTCTGGTCATTGCCGAGGGCGTGGAAACCATGGAGCAGTGCGCGCTGCTGCAGTCCCTGGGCTGCCACCACATGCAAGGCTACGGCATCGCCCGCCCGATGCGAGCCCTCGACTTCCCTGGCTGGATTCACCAATGGGAAAGCCAGCCCGAAATAGACCGCGGCTAACGCCAGGATGCGACAAATTACCGGTTTTGGTACTTTAAATTGCCGGATCGTTACTCCGTTGCAAACACCACTGCAATAATCGGCCCGATGCAAACCCTGCGCAACGCCCACCTCATCGCCCGCTTCGTGCTGGTGTGGTTCGCGCTGTCCATCGGTGTGGCGATTGCCTCGCCCATGGTCAAGCCGCAAGGGCTGCAACTGGTCTGCTCTGGCTCGGGCAGCATGAAAGTCATTTCCAGCGATGCGGACGGCAAGACCGCATCGAGCAGCCATACGCTGGACTGCCCGCTGTGTGCCAGCATCAGCGCACCGCCGCCAATGGACATCGTGGCGTTTGGCTCTGCGGCCCCACGGGCCTACGCCTTGCCACAGCCTGCCATCGCGCCACCGGCCTACGTCTGGGCGACCCCGCCGCCGGCGCGCGCCCCTCCCGCACAGTCCTGATAGCACAGGCCCTGCCGTAGCGGCCGGGAACCGGTGCTGCTGCTGCGTGAAAGGCTGCGCCTTGACCGGCCGCTTTTCGCACACTCTTTCTGTTGCTTCGTCGCGCCTCTGCTTGCGGGGTCGCCAGACGGGGTCCGTCATCACCTTTTGCGAGTACACCATGTCCACTACCCACACTTCCCTGCTGCGCCTTGCACACAGGCTTTGGCGCGCCGCGGCATTCGCCCTGCTCAGCTCTGCCGCGCTGGCACAAACCGTGACCGTGCAAGACGCCTGGGCCCGCGCCACGGTGCAAGCGCAGAAAAGTGCCGGCGTCTTCATGCGCCTGTCCTCAGCCACCGACGCCCGCCTGGTGGGCGCCTCCTCGCCCGTGGCCGCCATCGGCGAAGTGCATGAAATGCGCCTGGAAGGCGACATCATGAAGATGCACCCGCTCAAAGGCGGCCTGGAGTTGCCGGCAGGCAAGACCGTGGAACTCAAGCCCGGCAGCTACCACATCATGTTGATGGACCTGAAGACCGCGCTGACCAAAGACAGCACGATTCCTCTCACGCTGAACTTTGTTGACGCCAAGGGCGTGGAAAGCAAAACCGAGTTGACCGTCCCGGTCAAAGCCATGGCACACATGGGGGCCATGGCCCCCATGAAATAGAAGCATTGAGGGAGCGCAAACATGAAGACCTGGATCATTGCCAGCCTTGTGGGGCTGACCCAACTGCTGGCTGCAGCGCCGGCCCTGGCCCATGGCGACAACGAGCACCAGATCACCCAGGTGCTCAAGGCCCAATTTGAAAAGCCCGACGCACCCCTGCAAGTGGCGCCCATCAATGTGGAAGGGAACTTTGCCGTGGCAGGCTGGAGCCAGGGCGGGCGCGGCGGACGGGCGTTTTTGCAGAAGGACAGGAGCCAATGGTTTATTTCGATTTGCGGCGGCTCAGGGCTGACCCAGGCTGATGTCCTGCAAACCATTGGCATGGGCAGTGCCGCAGCCACCAAACTGGCCCGCGCCATCGTGGCCTCCGAAAGCAAACTGGGGGCAGACAATCGCAAGTTGTTTGATGGTTTTCAGGGCATGCTGAAGGTTGATGCGGCTGAGGGCCATAGCAACCATGCACAGCACGGCCAACACGCTGAGCCGGCCAAGAAGTAAGCGTCACCGGGCCTGACAGATATGCCACGCGCACTCGCCACCGAAAAACTGCGCCGCCCTCTGGCGGTGTGGTGGACGGTGCTGATGGCCGTGTTATTTGCCATCGCGCCCACGCTGACCCATGCGCTGTCGTTTGCAGTGGGCGACAACACCCGCCTGGAAATTTGTACCGCGCAAGGCGCCAGGACACTGGCACCCGATACGACTCCTGCGGTGGATTCCTCAACCGGGCAGGAACCCACGACCTCGATAGGACATTGCCCGTTTTGCCTGCACCAAGCGGACCGCCTTGCTCCTCCGCCCAGCCCATTGCCTTCCCTCTTAACGGCTCAAGGCGGACAACAGGAGATTGCGGACTGGCAAGTTTTTTTATACACCGACACACCCCCCTTGTGGGCTCCGCCACGCGGCCCTCCAGCTGAAATATTGAGTTGATCGCATCGCAATCACGTCCGTGATTTCCGGTTGCCCCGCGCCGTGCGGACACCGTCAATTTTTTAATTCCAGCGGAGGATATTTCTCATGCAACACATGACTGCATCCGGGTCTTGCGACCCGTCGCGTAACCCGTTTCGCACTGCCCACCTGACCATGACGCGACAGGCTTCATCAGGCAATGCTGAAGAAGTCAGGCGCCTCAAAGTCGAGCTGGCGCGCGTCAAGCGTGAACTGAAGGACCTGCAACTCGCGACGCAACAGTTCGTTCGCTCTTTCATTTAGCTTTTTCAAACCTTTTGCCCGAAGCGACACACCGTCACTTCGGGCACACCGCCCGCACTACGGGTAACCAACATAAATGCCAAGTCTCATGAACAACCTCAAGCCTTACCCCACGCTGGTCGCCCTGGCCGTGATGTACCTGTTTGCAGCCGCACCGGCACACGCACAACAGGCATCAGAAGAAGCCAAGACCGCCGAACTCAAAACAGTAGTCGTCTCCGCCAGCCGCAGCCAGGCCCAGGTGGAAGCCATGCCGCTGAACACCACCATCGTCTCGCAGGAAGACATCCAAAAGTCTTCGGCACAAACCCTGGACCAGTTGCTGCGCGATGTGCCGGGCCTGAACTTCACCGGTGTGCCGGCAGCCCAGTCCGACCCCACCGGCCACCAGACCAAGATGCGCGGCATGGGCAACGCCAAGGTATTGGTGCTGCTGGATGGCGTGCCGATTCACGACCCGTTCTACCTGACCACGCAATGGTTTAAGGTGCCCCTGTCCACCATCGAGCGGGTGGAAGTGGTGCGGGGCGGCAACTCCAGCCTGTGGGGCAATATGGCGGTGGCCGGTGTCATCAACATCGTCTCCAAACGCCCGACCGACAATTCCGGCGAAGCCTCTCTCAACGCCGGCTCCAACGGCACGCTGTCGGCTGCCATCAGCAAAAATATGGTGTTGTCGGACACCATGAGCGTGAACCTGTCCATAGACAAACTCAACTCGCGCGGCTACGACACCGTGCTGCCCGAGCAGATGTGGCGCTACCCGGCGCGCCAGCCGGTAAACACGCAGGACACCAACGTCCAGATCAGCACCTACTTCAAGCCGTCGGCCGACCTGAACGGCTATGTGCGCATAGGCCAGCACATTCAGGACCAGGACATCAGCTACGTCAACGGCAAGAACCTGCAGACCGACCCGGACCTCTCGGCCAGCCTCACCAAAACCCTGGACGACAAGTCTTCTGTGACGGCCACCGCCTGGGCGCAGTACCTGGAGTTTGAGAAGTACAACGGTGCCACCTGCTACTGGAAAACCGCCTGCACGTCTACAACAAAGACCGCTGACACGACCGCGAGCATCACGCCCAATGTGGTCCAGTACTACACCCAGTACGGCTCACAGCGCTACCGCGAACAGGGCGCCTCCGGCATTTACTCCCGGTCCATGAATGGGCTGCTCAGCAGCTTGCAGCTGGGCGTGGATTACCGCCACCTCTCGGCCACCGATCTGGAGTTTTTCTATAACGCACCGTCCTCGCTCAATGGAGCACCGGTGTTGGCGAGCAGCACCTTTGGCAAGGCCGAGCAAACCTTTACCGGCGTGTTCGCCCAGACCAAGCTGGTGCCTACCGACGCGCTGGACATCACCCTGAGCGCGCGCTTTGACAGCTGGGACAACACCGACCGCGTGAACACCCGCACCATGGCCGGTGCCGCCACTATCGGCGGTGCCCAGCCGTCGTCCAACACCAGTGCCTTCAATCCCAGCCTGGCCGCGCGCTACGCCTTTACCGACGCACTGGCTGTGCGTGGCGCCGCCTACAAGTCGTTCCGGGCGCCGGGCTTTAACAACACCACGCGCACCTTCGGCTCACCCAACCCGACCATCGCCAACCCGGACCTGACGCCGGAAAACCTGTTCGGGCGCGAAATCGGACTGGACTACAACACAGGCGGGCTCTCCCTCAGCGCGACCTATTTCCAGTACGACATCCAGAACATGATTGCCTCGTACAAGGTCTCGGACTACGCCACGGCACCCGCGCTGGTGCAGCTCATTTGTGGCGTCAACCTGATGAACTGCGGCGGCACACCGGCTTCAGGGTCTACCCCGCTCAAGCAGGGCACGGCGAATTTTTACAGCAATGACCAGGACGGCCAGTCCTACGGGCTGGAGCTGCAGGCCAGCTGGAAACTCAACCGGCAGTGGGCACTGGACGGCACGTACACGCGCACCACCAGCATGCTCACGCGCAAGGGCTTTGTCGGTGGCGAACCGGTGGGCGTGCAGACCACCGGCGTGCCACAAGAGGTCGCCAGCCTGGGCACCACCTGGAAACCCAGCGCCGCATGGCAATCCCATCTGCAGGCACGCTATATCGGCAGCATGAATATCGACACGACGACAACCGCCGGTGTCGAATACAAACAGGGCGACATCACCGTCTGGGATGCCAGCCTGTTGTACCAGTTCAGCAAGTCTGTCGACCTGAGCGCCAGCGTGGTCAACCTGCTTGACACGCAATACTCCGAAAACGCCTACAGTTACAACCAACCCTGGAGCAGAACCCTCTCCATGCCACGCACCCTGACGCTTGGCCTGAAGATGCGTTTCTAATCAACCATGAACATAAACAAACTACCCTCCCCCTTGCATGGCCTGCTACTGGGCTGTGTCTCCTTGTTGCTGAGCGCCAGTGCCTGGTCACAAACCGCCACTCCGGTTGCAGCGCCTGCGGCCCCCGCCCATGCGGGTCATGCGCCGCGTGCACAGCTTGCTACCGGGGCAGCCTTTGCGCCGGACGGCAGTCTGTGGATCGTGGGGCTGGACGCCCAGCAACAACTCAGCACCTGGCGCAGCACCGACCTGGCCACCTGGTCGGTGCCGCACAAGCTTGAAACCAGTGGCGACCCGATTTCTGCCGACGGCGAGAACCGGCCCAAGATCGCCTTCGGCCCGCAGGGTCAGGCCGTAATCTCCTACACGCGCCCGCTGGACAAGCCCTACACCGGCTGGATCCGCATGCTGCGCAGCGGCGACGGTGGTGCCAACTTCTCTGCACCGTTCACGGTGCACCACGACACGCAGGAGATCACCCACCGCTTTGAATCCGTCGCCTTTGACGGCGCCGGTGCCCTGCATGCAGTGTGGATTGACAAGCGCGACCTCAAGGCCGGCGGCAAGGGCTATGTGGGCGCGGCAATTTACCAGGCCGTCTCCACCGACGGCGGCCAGACCTTCGGGCCCGACACCAAGGTGGCCGACCACTCGTGCGAGTGCTGCCGCATCGCGCTGGCGCAGGGCCCGGACGGCAAATTGCGCGCAATGTGGCGCCATGTGTTTGGCACGAGCACGCGCGACCACGCTTTTGCCAATCTGACCGACAGCGCACCCAACGCCTTCAAGCGCGCCACCTTTGACGAATGGAACATCCAGGCCTGCCCGCACCACGGCCCCGGGCTGGCACGTGCCGACAGCGCAGGTAGCCCGGGCTACCACGCAGTCTGGTTTGGCATTCGCAAGGAAAAAGGCGCAGACATTGCCGCCGTGCGCTACGCCCGCTTAGGCGCAGACGGACAACCAATCGCCAGCACCGTGCGGGCACTGCCCGATGCACAGGCCGAGCATGCCGATGTGGCAGCCATTGGCGACAGGGTGGCGATTGTCTGGCGCAGCTTCCAGGGCAAGGAAACCTCGCTGAAGGTCTGGCTCTCCAAAGACGCCGGCAAGACCTTTGAGACCCGCGTGCTGGCCAGCGCGCACGGCAATAACGACCAACCTCACCTGGTAAGCAAGGACTCGCGCATGGTGGTGGTCTGGCGCACCGAAGAGAAGACTCAGATCCATGAACTCACTTTTTAAAATACTGCTGACCCTGCTGCTGGCGCTCTCGGGCAGCGCACCGTGGGCACAGACCACTGCAGCACCCGGCGCAGTGGTCGACTTTGACGAAAGCACCTGGGCCACGCTGCTGCAATCCGGACCACGCCCAGCTGCCTACCTGTTCACCACCTCCTATTGCAGTACCTGCCCGGAAGCGTTTGCCAAAGTCCAGGCCGGCGCCGCCGCACACAAGGGCCAAGCCGTGCCGCTGTCGGTGGTAATGATGGATGTGGGCGGCAACCAGGCCCTGCGCCATGCGGTGCACTTTCAGGGTTTGACGCAGATGTATGCCTTCGACGGCTTTGAAGCTGCCATCCGCCAAAGCGTGGACCCGCATTGGCCCAACGTCACGCCCTATGTGGTGCTGATCGACAAAAAAGGCCGTCTGCAGAAATTCATAGGGCCGCCTACGCCCAAAGCCCTGCGCGCCTGGCTGGGGTAATTGCACATGGCCCGGCGCAACACTGTGCCCGAATTTGCATGCCCACTACCGGCGAATGAACCGCTTCCATACACCCGCATAGGCAAGTATTTGCATACGCAAACTGCCCCGGGCCGAGGCTAAACTTAGGGCGAGCCTGAGCTAAGGCTTATCAACATAAAGGAGTAATTCATGAACAGACGTGACAGCTTGATCGGCGCCGGCGCCGCTCTTTTTGCAGCCGCACAAACTTCGGCACTGGCCCAGGAGATGGTCCACGACCATAGCCACATGCATGGCACGCCGTTTCAGGGCTTGCTGGATGCCACGTCCGACTGCGTCGTGAAAGCCCAGTCCTGCCTGGCGCACTGCCTGGTGTTGCTGGCCGATGGCGACAAGGTGATGGCCGAATGTGCCAAGACCGTCAACCAGACCATTGCCATGTGCAGCGCGCTGCAAGCCCTGGCAGCGCAGCAATCCAAACTGGTTCCCGCCATGGCCAAGCTCACGCTGGAAGCCTGCCAGATTTGCGAGAAGGAATGCCGCAAGCACGAGAAGCACGCCGAGTGCAAGGCCTGCGCAGACTCCTGCGCAGACTGCGCCAAGGAGTGCAAGGCCATCAAGGCCTGAGCCAGTCAGGCGCGCTGATCGACCTTAAAAATCGATCGCCAGGGGCGTGGGCAGCTTGTCGTCCAGGTACAGGCTGTACTCGTCCCACACATCTGCGCCGTAGTGCTGGTCGCACAGGGCCTCGATATCGGCCAGGGTGATGAACAGCGTGCTGAACATGGTGTCGTAATAGAAGGGCTCGCTGGTACCGTTAGCCACGTCTTCTTCGTGGTGGTAGCCGTGCACCCAGACACGCTTGCCGGCGTAGCGGGCCTCGAAAGAAGCCTTGCGTTTCTGGTACTCGGCTTCTTCGTACTCGTCATCGGCCATCTTGCGCAGGTGGTAGACGTTGCCGTGCATCGGGTGTGTGGGGTCCAGCTGCAAATCAACGGTTTGCCAGACGGTAGAAATCTGGGTGGCCACATTGGCCAGTTGCTCGGGGGTGATGTCACCTTCCCAGTGAACCACGTCGATGCAGCGGGATTCGCCGACCTCTCCGTCCCAGATGCTGGCGCTGTGTTTCATGGTTTTGGCGGTCATAAGCGGGCTGTCTTCCTTGTGTCTTGAATGGCCCTATCTTATGTGGGTTTCAAACGGATGTGGATTTCCACACTTGTGAGCGCACGGTGATGCGCCCAGAATGCGGGCTCCATCAACGAGGAGCACGCACGTGAAGAGACTGACCGGGCATTTGTATTTCTGGGTTTTGATTGCCATCCTGATTGGGGGTACTTTCGGCTACCTGAGCCCCACCGATGCGGTCAAGCTCAAGCCCCTGGGCGACGGCTTTATCTCGCTGGTGAAGATGCTGATCAGCCCGGTGATCTTCTGCACCGTGGTGCTGGGCATTGCGGGTGCGGGCGACATGAAGAAGGTGGGCCGCGTGGGTGGCAAGGCGCTGCTGTATTTCGAGGTGGTGTCCACCTTCGCTCTGGCTATCGGCCTGGTGGTGATGAACGTGCTGCGCCCGGGCGACGGCTTCAATGTCGACCCCGCCACGCTGGATGCCAAGGCCGTGGCCAGCTACGCCAAGTCGGCCGGTGAGCAAAGCAGCATCGACTTCATTTTGCACATCATTCCCAAGACCTTTACCGATGCCTTCACCGGCTCGGGCGACCTGCTGCAGGTGCTGCTGGTGGCGGTGCTGTTCGGCTACGCCATGGTGCACATGGGCAAGTCGCAGAAGATGGTGCACCTGTTCATTGAAGAGGCCTCGCACATCTTCTTTGCCATGATGAACGCCATCATGAAGCTGGCCCCCCTGGGCGCCGGCGGCGCCATGGCTTTCACCATCGGCAAATACGGCGTGTCGGCACTGGGCCCGCTGGCCAAACTGATGGGCAGCTTCTACCTGACCTGCGGCCTGTTTGTGATCGTGGTGCTGGGCGTCATTGCGCTGCTGGTGGGCTTCAACATCTTCCGCTTCATTGGCTACATCAAGGACGAATTGCTGACGGTGCTGGGCACCTCCTCGTCCGAATCGGCCCTGGTGCCTTTGATGCGCAAGCTCGAAGCCATGGGTTGCTCCAAATCGGTGGTCGGTCTGGTGGTGCCCTCGGGCTATTCCTTCAACCTGGACGGCACCAATATCTACCTGACCATGGCCGCGCTGTTTGTGGCCCAGGCCCTCAATATCGAGCTGACGCTGACGCAGCAGCTCACCATGCTGGGCGTGGCCATGTTGACCTCCAAGGGTGCCTCGGGCGTGACCGGTGCCGGCTTCATCACACTGGCAGCCACGCTGGCGGTGGTGCCCACGATTCCGGTGGCCGGCCTGGCGCTGATTCTGGGCATTGACCGCTTCATGTCCGAAGCCCGGGCGCTCACCAACTTCATTGGCAACGGCGTGGCCACGGTGGTGGTGGCGCACTGGGAGAAGGAACTGGACCGCGATGCCATGGACAAGGCGCTGAAATCCTGAGCAGCTGCAATCACCCCGAGGCAGACCCCCACCGCCTCTAGGCTGCGGGCAGTGGCGGCGGGTTGGATCCTTCCTCGATGTCGTCCAACTCCTCCAGGGCCTCGCCATATTGCAACGCCACGTAGGCGCGCATGAACCACTTCAGCGGGTCTGCGCGAAAGGCGGGAACGTAACTCCACTCGGCGTCAAACCAGTCGGACAAAATGTCTTCGATGGCAAACCACTCGTCGGACAGCAAGGGGCCACCATGCGTCCAGTCGGCCGAGGGGTGAAAGGTCTCCGGATGCCAGGCGCCACTCTCCGGGTCATGCTTCTGGCCGGGTGCCGGTGGCTGCTCCTGGCGCTTCAAGCCGGCGGCCTTGGCCACCCAGAAATCGAGCAGGGTGCCCTCGATTCGCTTCGCATTCATATTGCCTCCCTCTTGTGGAACCCGACGCTCTTGCGGCGCAGGGCTGCCAGATTAGCAGCCCTGCGTTGCCATGTGCAGCTATTTTTGAACGCTTGCGGGCGTCTCTTCCAGCAGGCTTACTCGCGGGTCTTTCTGGCGCGCTGGTACAGCGGCATCACCCGGGGCAGGTTGGCCTCGATGTCGGCAATACGGGTGCTGCCGGAGGGATGGGTGGAGAGCCATTGCGGTGGCGCGTTCTTGTTGGCTGCACCCATCTTCTGCCACAGCGTGACGCCGGCGCGCGGGTCATAGCCGGCACGCGCCGCGAGCTCCATGCCCACCAGATCGGCCTCGGACTCGTCGGAGCGGCTGAACTCCAGCGTGAGCAACTGCGCACCGTAGTTGGTCACGGTCTGGCCGATCTGGCCCAGGCCGAACAGCTGCGTGATGACATTGGCGCCGATGCCGGTGGCCGCGTTTTTGCCCATGCGCTCACGCGCATGCTCACGCAGGGCGTGCGCAATCTCGTGGCCCATGACCATGGCCACTTCGTCATCGGTGAGTTGCAGGGTTTTCAAAATGCCGCTGTAGAAGGCAATCTTGCCACCGGGCATGCAAAACGCGTTGATCTGGGTGGAGCCGATCAGGTTCACCTCCCACTGCCACTGTTTGGCCCGCTCGTTCCAGGGAATGGCGTAGGGGATGAGCCGCTGGGCAATGCCGCGCAGGCGTTTAAGCTGGGCGTTATCGGCAGGGGCCAGGGCCTTCTTGCCGTCGGCCTGTTGCAGCATGTGTGCATATTGCTGGCTGGCGGAACGCTCCACGTTTTCCGCCGGCACCAGCTTGGCAAAGGCGGAGTTTCCCCCTACCTGCACGCCCTCCTGCTCTTGGGCTCGTGTGGCCAAGGGCAACAAGGCCAGGGCCAGCAGCCAGGGAGCAGCGCCGCGCAGGGCGCGCCAGCGGAACAAAACGTTTGTAGTCATAGAGCCTGAAGATGGAGTGCAGCGCCCGGCTTTGCAACGGGGCAGCAAGTATTATTCCCGCATGACCCCAACCACGCACGGCAGCGCCGCAACGGCAGACAAACCCACCTGGGCGCAAACCCTCAGGGTCTATCTGGAGCCAGCCTCGCTGCGCATGCTGTCACTGGGTTTCTCGGCCGGGCTGCCCTTGCTGTTGGTGTTCGGCACCCTGAGTTTCTGGCTGCGCGAGGCGGGGGTGGACCGCAGCACCATTGGCTTTTTGAGCTGGGTCGGTCTGGCCTATGGCTTCAAATGGGTCTGGTCGCCCCTGGTGGACCGCATGCCCATTCCCCTGCTGACGCGCTGGATGGGGCGCAGGCGCAGCTGGCTGCTGCTGGCGCAGGCGATGGTCATGGGTGGCCTGGTCAGCATGGCCTTCACCGATCCCAAGCTGGCGCTGGCGCCCATGGTGTGGTGCGCGATGGCCGTGGCCTTTGGCTCAGCCACCCAGGACATTGCCCTGGATGCGTTTCGCATTGAGTCGGCCGACACCCAGCACCAGGCCGCGCTGGCCGCCACCTACCAGACCGGCTACCGCCTGGCCATGATCTGGGCCGGCGCCGGCGCGCTGTGGATTGCCGCACGCTCGGAGGTGGCCGGTGCCGCCAGCTACCAGCAGGGTGCCTGGCAGACCGCGTATCTGGTGATGGCGCTGTCCATGTTGCCTGGCGTGCTAACGGTGCTGTTTTCCAAAGAGCCCGCGCCACGCGCCCTGCCCCACCCGAAAAATGCCGCCGAGTGGCTGCGCGGCGCGCTGGTCGAACCCTTTGCCGAATTCATTCGCCGCTACCGCTGGCAGGCTGCGCTGATCCTGGCGCTGATTGCCACCTACCGCATCAGCGATGTGGTGATGGGCATCATGGCCAATCCGTTTTATGTGGACATGGGTTACACCAAGGACGAGGTGGCCGCGGTGACCAAGGTGTTTGGCGTGATCATGACGCTGGTGGGCGCCTTTATCGGCGGCGCCATGGCGCTGCGCATGGGCGTCATGCGCGTGCTGATGCTGGGCGCGCTGCTGAGTGCGGCCAGCAACCTGCTGTTCTCTTGGTTGGCGACCCAAGGCCACGACGTGGGCAAGCTGGTGTTTGTGATCTCGGCCGACAACCTGGCCAGCGGCATTGCCTCCTCGGCCTTTATTGCCTACCTGTCCTCGCTGACCAATGTGAATTACTCGGCCACGCAATACGCCATGTTCAGCTCCATGATGCTGCTGCTGCCGAAATTTGTGGCCGGCTATTCGGGCGTGTATGTGGATGCCTATGGCTATGCCAACTTCTTCAACAGCACGGCCCTGCTGGGTGCGCCGGTGCTGGCGCTGGTGTGGCTGGCTTCGCGCATCGCCACGCAACCCAAGGGCGACTAGGTCGCCCCGCACAGTGTTCAGGCCGGGCGCGCGTTCAGCCCGTCAAAGCAGGTGCGCATGACCAGATCCATGATCTGTTCATTGCTGTGCTGGCCGCCCATTTTCAGGAACTCCAGCACCGGGTCGCAGGCACGGGCGTAAACGGTGTACAGAATGGCAATCGCCGGGATCTGTGCGCTGATGCTGCCATCGGCCTGGGCCGCTTCGATCCAGGCACCGAGTACGTCACTCACCTCCAGCAGTCCGTCCATGTAGTCCCGGTTGCCCACCAGGGCAGCGCGCAACTTCGAGTTTTGGCTGGGCAGCGACGGCATCTCACCGGCGAGCTTGACCGACATCGTCCAGCGCACCACGGCACGAAGGTTATCCACCGGAGCGGCGTCCGCCGGCAGGGTGGCAATAAAGTCCTGGGCCCGGCGCATGACGCTGACCATGGCCGCGGCGGCAAGGTCTTCCTTGCTGGGGAAATGCTTGTACAGGCTGGCCTTGGCGATGCCCACCGAGGCCGCCACCTCGTCCACCGTCATGGCCTCAAAGCCTTTTTCGGCCAGCAGCAGATTGACGGTGCGGATGATGGCCTCCTCGCGCGCCTGCAGCATCTGCTCTTTGAAGGACACCTTGACGACGTTGCTGGATTTCATGGCGGCAGTTTAGCCGCAAGCGTCATTTTTTGGAGCGTGGGGTTATTTTGTGACTGGGCGGTTTAACGGCAACCCCCAAAGCCTGCGCCGCGCCATGCTCCAGCGCCTGGGTCAGGCGGTCGATCACGTCCGAATCCAGATTCCAGCAATGCCAGTACAGACTGATGGGCAAGCTGAAATCGGGCGCCAGATTCACCAATTCACCGCGGGCAAGCTGCTCCTGCACCAGCAAAGCAGGCACCACGCTGGCACCCCAGCCAGCTTGCACCGCGTGCACCTGGCCCTCGGAGCTGGGCACAAAACGCTGGCTGAGCGCCACGCGGCGCAAACCCAGGGCGCGGCCGACAAAGTCGGTTTGCAGATCGTCCTTGCGGTTGAAGGCGACGAAAGGAATCTGGCGGAAGTTGTGCGGCGTGAGACCCTGCGGGCATTGGGCGGCTGCAAAAGCATGAGAAGCCACCGCCACATAGTGCATGTCGCCCAGCGCCAGCACCTTGCAACCGCGCAGCGCCAGCTTGAGGGTGGTGACGCAGCCCAGTACCTGGCCCTCGCGCAGCCACTCGTGGGTGAAGTCCTGGTCGTCGGTGATGATTTCCAGCGGCAGCCCTGCGCTGACCAGGGGACCCAGCGCCGGCAAGGCCCAGGTGGCAATGCTGTCGGCATTGATGGCAATCGAGATGCGGTCTTCCTCGCGCTGGGTCTTGGCGCCGGGGGTTAAATCCTGCAGGTCGGTTTCCAGATCCGAGCGCAGCAGGCGCAGCTGCACCGCGTGCTTGATCAGCAGGCGACCGGCCGTGGTGGGCCGGATCGGGCGGCTGCGCACCAGCAGCACCGTGCCGACCTGGGCTTCGAGCGAGCGCAGGCGCTGCGACACGGCCGACTGGGTGACCGACAGCCGCACGGCGGCGCGCTCAAAGCCGCCCTCCTCCACGATCGCAGCCAGACATTCCAGGGCATCGGCATCAAAGGTTCGCATGGCTCCCATTATTAACGGCGCTAATGGTTTCGCAATCTCGCAGAGCCATCTTTCTTGATTTGTGGCAATTCGAAGACACTGGCCGCATGAAAATTACTGTTTTAGGCGCGGGCATCATGGGTGTGAGCACCGCATGGCATTTGGTGGAACGCGGGCACGAGGTCACCGTGGTGGACCGGCAGCCGCAAGCCGCCATGGAAACCAGCTTTGCCAACGCGGCCCAGATTTCGGTCAGCTACTGCGAGCCCTGGGCCAACAAGGAGGCGCCGTGGAAGGCGCTCAAATGGATGTTCAGCAAGGAAGCACCGCTGCTGTTCCGCCCGCAAATGCCCTTGGGCAAAGGCTGGCACCAGTACCGCTGGGGCCTGGAATTCCTGGCCAACTGCAACGACACCGCCTTTGAGCGCAATGTGCAGCAACTGGTCGCCCTGGGCTCCTACAGCCACTCAGCGCTCAAAGACATCGTCGCCGCCACCGGCATTGCATACCACCGCCTGGAAAAAGGCATTGCCCACTTCTATGTGGACCAGAAATCGTTTGACGCGGCCGCCGGCGCTGCGGCCCTGATGGCCAAATACGGCGTCAAGCGCCGCGTCGTCAGCCGCGAGGAATTGCTGACAATCGAGCCCGCCTTCAAGCTCTATGCCGACCACATCGTCGGCGGCACCTTTACCCCGAGCGACGAGAGCGGCGATGCGCGCGAATTCACCCAGCAGCTCGCCCTGCGCTGCGCCGAGCGGGGCGTGCAGTTCCTGTGGAACCACGATGTGCTGTCGCTCAACCAGACCGCAGGCACGCTGGCCTCGGTCAGCGTGCAGGACCGCGCCAGCGGCAAGGTCACGGCACTGCGCAGCGACCAGTTTGTGCTGTCCATGGGCTCGTACACCGCGCCGCTGCTGCGCACGGTCGGCGTGAACCTGCCGATCTATCCCGGCAAGGGCTACAGCGCCACCTTCAAGATTCTGAAGCCCGAACTGGCGCCTCAGGTCAGCTTTATCGACGACTCGGTGAAATGCGCCATGAGCCGCCTGGGCGACACCCTGCGCATCGCCGGCACCATCGAGGTCGGCGGCTACGACACCGGGCTGGACAGCAGCCTGTCCCGCGCGCGCTGCCACATGCTGGCACGCCGGGTAGAGACCGTGTTCCCCGGCGTCTGCGACACGCGGCTGGAAACCGAAGGCGGCAACCCGCAGTTCTGGACCGGCCTGCGCCCGGCCACGCCGACCAACATTCCGTATATCGGCAAGAGCAGAATTGGAAAACTGTGGGTGAATACGGGGCACGGCACGCTGGGCTGGACGCATGGCGCGGGGTCGGGCAAGGCGATGGCGGAGCTGATCAGCGGGCACAAGCCGGAAATGAACTTCAAATTTTACCAGGGTTGACTCGCCATACGACGCCGGGGAGAAGATCTCTAAGCCTTGCCACCCGCAATGCCCAGAAACCGAACAACGTCAAGGATTGCAAACACCCCTAAAAACCTGTGTAAATCCGCGCCCGTCGGTATAATTTTTATACCATGCACGCATTTGAATTTGATGACTCCAAGAGCCAATCGAATTGGGTCAAGCATGGCATCGACTTTTTGGCGGCACAGGAGCTCTGGAACGACCCCATGCTGATGGAGATTCCAGCCAGAACAGAAGATGAACCCAGGTATTTGGTCATTGGCCTGATTGGCGAGAAGCATTGGTCCGCCGTTATCACCTACCGGGGCTCCCATATCCGATTGATCTCCATTCGCCGCGCACGCACAGAAGAGGTGGCACTGTATGAAAGCTAAAGATTTCGAGCAGCAATTTGACGAGGGCGTTGACCTCACGGCCGCCTTGGATGTGTCCAAATCAAGGCGTGTGCTGCAGGCGCAAAAGCGCGTCAACGTGGACTTCCCAACCTGGATGATTGACTCGCTGGACAAAGAAGCCAGCAAACTGGGTGTCACACGCCAGTCGGTGATCAAGATTTGGCTGGCAGAACGACTGGAAGCGTCGGGCTCCAATGGTTTGCAGCAAAGGGCACGCGCGGCTACGACGAATAGCTGAACCTTCAAAGGGCCGGTGACACTACGCTACCTGCGACATCAGCATGCGCCTGCTCCAGACAAGCTTGGAACGCCCGCGTCGCCCGCGACGGCTGCGGTGAGCGCCGCACGATGCCGAAAAAGTCGCAGGCGTAGTGAAACAGCTCCGGCTTGACCGCGTGCATCTGGCCGGCCGTCACAAAACTCTGTGCATAGTGGATGGGCAAAAAACCCAGGAACTTGCCGGACAGGATCAGCGTGGCGATGGACTCCTGGTCAAAGCCGGTGGCGCTGCGCGCCATGCGCTGGGCCTGGCTGATTTCCATATTCGGTGAGTGGTATCCCAGGCCGGCGAAGGCGTGTTGGCGCAGGCCGTCCCAGTCCAGCCCCGGCGCATCGGCGGCAAACAGGGCATGGCCTTCGCCGCAGTACAAGCGCATGGTTTCATCAAACAGCCGCGTGTATTCCAGCGTGTCCGAGCTGCGGTGGCCGGGGATGACGCCAATCTGGAACTGCCCGTCCAGCACACCGCGCTCGATGCCGTTGAGGGTGGACACATGCAGGTTCAGGCTGACATCCGGCGCCTGCTCGGTGAACAGCGCGATGGCCTGCGCGATGCGGCAAGCCGGGTTACTGGCGGTTTTGTCGAAAACGGCCACCTGCAGCTGCCCGCCCATGCGCTGGTGGATCTCATCGACGCCGCTGCGAAAGGCATCGGTGGCGGACAGCAGCTGCGCGCTCTGCGCGTAGATCTGCTCGCCCTCGGCGGTGAGTGCAAAACCGGCACGGCCGCGCCGGCACAGGGTCAAACCCAGGCGCGTTTCCAGGTCCTTGATGTGCCGGCTCACCGTCGAGGTGCCGATGTTGAGCTCCAGTTCGGCCGCCGCCATGCCGCCGCAATCCACCACGGTGCGGAACACGCGCAGCAGGCGCAAATCCATATCGCTGATTTGCCCTAAGGCGGCGCGGCTATTTGGTTTCATAAACTGCTAACTGAATAGTGATAACTCTCACTATATCGAAGTATCCAAAGATCCCACAATCGCGGTTTCGCCCACCGTTTCGCCATCTGTCCCATACAGGAGACCGCCATGAACCTCAACGACACATCCACCGCCACCGAGCCCGTCATCAGCACCACGCCCTATCCGGCCGGCCCTGGTTTTCTGGAGGCGCACTGGATGCCCTACACCGGCAACCGCAACTTCAAGGCCAATCCGCACATGATGGTGAGCGCAAAGGGCGCCTATTACACCGACGCCAATAGCCGCAAGATTTTTGATGGCCTGTCCGGTCTGTGGACCTGCGGCCTGGGTCACAGCCGCCCCGAGATTGCAGCAGCCATCGGTCGCCAGGCGGCCACCATGGACTACTCACCCGCCTTCCAATACGGCCACCCCCTGTCGTTTACGCTGGCCAACAAGATTGTGGAACTGATGCCGCAGGGCCTGGACCATGTGTTCTTTACCGGCTCGGGCTCCGAGTCCGCCGACACTTCGCTCAAGATGGCGCGCGCCTACTGGCGCTCCAAGGGTATGGGCACCAAGACGCGCCTGATCGGGCGCGAAAAGGGCTACCACGGTGTGAACTTCGGCGGCATCTCGGTGGGCGGCATTGGTGCCAACCGCAAGATGTTCGGCCAGGGCGTGGAAGCCGACCACCTGCCCCACACCCAGCTGGCCAGCAACGCGTTTTCGCGCGGCATGCCCAAGAATGGCGTGGAACTGGCCGATGAACTCTTGCGCGTGATTGCGCTGCACGACGCCAGCAATATTGCCGCCGTCATCGTGGAGCCCATGTCCGGCTCCGGCGGCGTGGTGGTTCCCCCTTTGGGCTACCTGCAGCGCCTGCGCGAGATCTGCACCGCCAACAACATCCTCCTGATTTTTGACGAGGTCATCACCGGCTTCGGCCGCATGGGTGCCTACACCGGCTCGGCCGCCTTTGGCGTCACCCCCGACATCCTGAACGCCGCCAAGCAGATCACCAACGGCGCCCAGCCCCTGGGCGTGGTGGTGGCCAAAAAGGAAATCTACGACACCTTCATGGCGGCAGGCGGCCCCGACTACCTGCTGGAATTTGCCCACGGCTACACCTACTCGGCCCACCCCGTGGCCTGTGCCGCCGGCATTGCCGCGCTGGACCTGCTGGTGAAAGAAAACATGATCGAGCGCGTGTCCAAGCTGGCCCCGTACTTCGAGAACGCGGTGCACAGCCTCAAGGGCAGCAAGCACATCACCGACATCCGCAACTGCGGTCTGGCCGCCGGTTTCACCATCGATGCCGTGCCCGGCGAGCCGGCCAAACGCCCGTTCCAGATTGCCGAGAAGTGCCTGGAAAAGGGTTTTTACGTGCGCTACGGCGGCGACACCATCCAGCTGGCGCCCCCCTTCATCACCACGGAAGCGGAAATCGACAGCCTGGTCAATGCCCTGGGCGAAGCCATCAACGCCACGGCCTGATATTTTTATGTCCACACTCCCCATCGTTGGCCACCTGATTGGCGGCCAATCCGTCACCACCGGCCGCCGCGCGCAAGACGTCTTCAACCCCGCCACCGGACGTGCCGAAAAGCGCGTGCTGCTGGCCCCCAAGGCCACCGTGGAGGACGCGATTGCCAGCGCCCAGGCAGCGTATCCGGCCTGGCGCAACACGCCGCCGCTCAAACGCGCCCGCGTCATGGGCAACCTGAAAGTCTTGCTGGAGCAGCATGCAGACGAACTCTGCCAGCTGATCACCGCCGAGCATGGCAAGGTGCTGTCGGATGCCCTGGGCGAGCTGCAGCGCGGCATTGAAAACGTGGAATACGCGAGCTACGCGCCCGAGTTGCTCAAGGGCGAGCACAGCAAGAACGTCGGCCCCGCCATCGACTCCTGGAGCGAGTTCCAGGCCCTGGGCGTGACCGCCGGCATCACCCCCTTCAACTTCCCGGCCATGGTGCCGCTGTGGATGTGGCCCATGGCCGTGGCCTGCGGCAATACTTTCGTTTTGAAGCCGTCCGAGCGCGACCCCAGCAGCACGCTGCGCATTGCCGAGCTCGCCTTGGAAGCCGGCCTGCCACCCGGCGTGCTCAACGTGGTCAATGGCGACAAGGAAGCCGTGGACACGCTGCTGACCGACCCGCGCGTGAAAGCCATCAGCTTTGTCGGCTCGACGCCGATTGCCGAATACATCTACTCCATGGGTTGCGCCCATGGCAAGCGCGTGCAGGCCCTGGGCGGCGCCAAGAACCACGCCGTGGTGATGCCCGATGCCGATGTGCCCAACGCCGTCAACGCCCTGATGGGCGCGGCCTTCGGGTCGTGTGGCGAGCGCTGCATGGCGATCCCGCTGGTGGTGGCCGTGGGCGATGAAACGGCCGAGGCGGTGATTGCCGGCCTCAAGGTCGAGATGGCCAAGATGACCGTGGGCTCCGGCTTGGATGCCAAGAGTGACATGGGCCCGCTGGTGACCAAGCCGCACTTCGAGAAGGTGCGCGGCTATGTGGACCAGGGCGTGAAGGAAGGTGCAAAGTTGCTGGTGGACGGCCGCAACGTCAAGGTCGCCGGCCATGAGGACGGCTATTTCCTCGGCCCCTGCCTGTTTGACCACGTCAAACCCGGCATGACGATTTACCAGGAAGAAATCTTCGGCCCGGTGCTGGGCGTGGTGCGCGTCAAGACGCTGCAGGAAGCCATGGACCTGATCGACGCCCATGAGTACGGCAACGGCACCTGCATCTTCACCCGCGATGGCGAGGCGGCCCGCTACTTCACCGACAACATCCTGGTCGGCATGGTCGGTGTGAACGTGCCGCTGCCGGTGCCCGTGGCCTACCATTCGTTTGGCGGCTGGAAGCGCAGCCTGTTTGGCGATTTGCATGCCTATGGCCCGGACGCCGTGCGCTTTTACACCAAGCGCAAGACCATTACCCAGCGCTGGCCCAGCGCCGGCGTGCGGGAAGGCACGGTTTTTGCATTCCCGAGTAGCCGCTAAGCGAATTCCATTCGGGGGAGGTTTCTTACACTTTTGGGTTTGGATAGCGGCGACTGTTTGTAGGAAAATCGTGCGCAGGCAGGTGGGCCAGCCCGCTTGCCAAACCAATATAAAGGGAACCCAAAATGAAAAAGCAACTCGTTTTGCTGGCGGCTCTTGCCGCCATCGGCTGCGCCGCCCAGGCCCAGGATAGTTATGTGGGCGTGGGCTTGCCCCAATGCCATTAAGTTAAGCCCTTTTGCGGTAAAATGGCAACTGTAACTCTTTGATTCATAAGGCTTTTTCAATGAACCTCGAAGAGCAAATGCCGTGCCACCCCACTACTGGCCGAACTGCTTGAACTGCTGCACTCCCCAGCATTT
>CANFIH010000011.1 GCA_947446855.1 Burkholderiales bacterium | reverse complement strand
CCGCTGGCATCGGCAACCTGCATGGTTGGAGCGCCATGGCTCAATACCGGTGTGCCTCCAACACGTTGGCAGACTCAGGACGGTGTGGCGCTCCGCTTCGGGAGGTAAAGGAGGAGCCCACGCAGTGGGCGGGGGACACGGACGAATCGGAGTGCCACGGCGGCCTGTGTCCGGAAGTGGCCTCTGACTGAAGTGCCTTTGACTGAAGTACCTGAACCCAGAAGCCGCCCGGCACCCTATGCAAGTGAATTCAATTGCCATGTATTTTGAATCGATCAACAGGTAAAAAAACAGGAGACAACCATGCAAATCAAAGACATCAAGACCTTTACCGTGGGCAATCCGCCCCCCGGCTTTGGCGGGCGCTACTACGTGTTCATCAAGCTGATCACCGACACCGGCGTAGAAGGCGTGGGTGAAATCTACAACCTGCCCTTCCACCCGCATATCGTGGAGCAAATGGCGCGCGATGTGGTGGAGCGCTATGTGGTCGGACAGGACCCGTTCGACACTGAAAAGATCTGGCGCAGTGTCTACGGCGGTGGCTTCATCCAGCGGCCCGACATTTCCATGATGGGCATTCTGAGCGCCATCGATATGGCCTGCTGGGACATCAAGGGCAAGGACCTGGGCAAGCCGGTTTACAAGTTGCTAGGCGGCCAGGTGCACGACAAGCTGCGCAGCTATACCTACATCTACCCCAAGCCGGGCGACCAGACCAATGTCTATGCCGACCCGGAACTGGCCGCTGTGCGCGCAGCCGAATATGTGGCAATGGGTTTCAATGCGGTCAAGTTCGACCCGGCAGGCGCTTACACCGTGTACGACGGGCACCAGTTGTCGCTCGAAGACCTGGACCGCTCGGAGCGCTTTTGCAAACTGCTGCGTGAAGCGCTAGGCAGCAAGGCCGACTTGCTGTTCGGCACCCACGGCCAGATGACCGCATCGGGTGCGATCCGACTGGCCAAGCGGCTGGAGAAGTACGACCCGCTGTGGTTCGAAGAGCCGATTCCACCGGACAACCAGAAAGAAATGGCCAAGGTGGCGCGCGCCACATCCATCCCCATTGCGGCCGGCGAGCGCCTGACCACCAAGTGGGAATTCCAGCGCCTGCTGGAAGAAGGGGCGGCCAGCATTTTGCAGATGAACCTGGCGCGTGTAGGGGGCATTACCGAGGCCAAGAAGATTGCCTCCATGGCCGAGGCGGTGCATGCGCAGATTGCGCCGCACATTTACTGCGGCCCCATCACCTGGGCTGCGGCCATCCAGGTGTCCGTCAGCACACCCAACTTCCTGATTCTGGAAACCATTTATGACGGCTCCGGTTTTTATGCGGACCTGCTACAAAAGCCGATCCAGTGGGAAGGCGGCTACATCATTCCGCCGACCGAGCCGGGGCTGGGTGTGGAGTTGAATGAATCGGTTGCGCTGGCGCACCCGTATGTGGGTAACGCGCTGCATCTGGATATGACGCATACGCCGCATCAGGTCTAAGTTGCATCAGGAGTCGGGGACAGCAGACACTTCGTGACTCAGGCGGCCGTGACAGGCAGTCGGAGACCAAGTCACTTCTGGACACAGGCCGCCGTGGCACTCCGCTTCGTCCGTGTCCCCCGCCCACTGCGTGGGCTCCTCCTTTACCTACCGAAGCGAAGCGCCACGCCGTCCTGTGTCTGCCTACATTGTGGGAACGCAAAGGTATTTAGTCATGGCACGCCAACGGTATAGGCTGCCGATGACAGTGGGGTGGATGGTTCCGGGAGGTAAAGGAGGAGCCCGCAGGGCGGGGGACACGGACGGAAGCATCTACCCCGCTGGCAGCGGCGTGACAAAACCTGCCACCGGTATTGAACAACATTTGTGAAAGCAACACGATGAAAACAGTGACCAAGTTCCCCCGCAAGGTGCAGGAAATCTCCAACACCTTCATCACCCTGCCCGACGGCACGCAGCTGGCAGCCCGCATCTGGCTTCCCAAGGATGCAGAAAAGAATCCGGTGCCCGCCATCCTCGAATACCTGCCCTACCGCAAACGCGACGGCACGCATATCCGTGATGCGCTCACGCACCCCTATATCGCCGGCCACGGCTACGCCTGTGTGCGGGTGGACATGCGCGGCAGTGGCGACTCGGACGGCATCATGCTGGACGAATACACGCAGGTGGAACTCGATGACGCCTGCGCCGTCATCGCCTGGCTCCGCTCTCAATCCTGGTGCACCGGCAACATCGGCATGATGGGCATCTCCTGGGGTGGCTTCAACAGCCTGCAGGTGGCGGCCATGCGGCCCGAGGGGCTCAAGGCCATCATCACCCTGTGCTCCACGGACGACCGCTACACCGACGACATCCACTACAAGGGCGGCTGCCTGCTCAACGAGAACCTGGGCTGGTCGGCCACCATGTTTGCCTATTCCTCGCGCGCACCGGACCCAGCTCTGTTGGGCGAACGCTGGCGGGACATGTGGCTGGAGCGCCTGGAGGCCGAGCCGCTGCTGGCCATAGACTGGCTGCAGCATCCGCACCGCGACGCCTACTGGAAACATGGCTCGGTCAACGAGGACTATTCCGCCATCCAGGCCGCCGTACTGGCCGTGGGCGGCTGGAACGATGCGTACACCAACGCGGTGCCGCGCCTGGTGACAAACCTGCAGGCACCGGCCAAGGGCATCATCGGTCCCTGGGCCCACAAGTACCCGCACTTTGCCGTGCCCGAGCCGCGCATCGGATTCCTGCAGGAAGCGCTGCGCTGGTGGGACCAGTGGCTGAAAAACGAGAACACCGGCGTCGCCAAAGATCCGGCGTTTCGCACCTACATCATGGAGCCGCCCCGCCCCGGAGGATCCATCAGCCATATCGCCGGGCGCTGGGTCAGCGACAGCCAGTGGCCCTTTGACAAGGGCGAGGTGCAGCGCTGGCACCTCAACAGCGATGGCTTGTCGCAGACCAAGGGGCGCTCCACCAAGCAGAGCCACAGCACCGCACAAACTGTGGGTGGCGATGGCGGCGAGTACTGCATCATCTGGCTGGGCCCGGAGTTTGCCGGCGACCAGCGCCATGACGACTCCGGCTCCCTCACCTTTGACAGCCAGGCGCTGACAAAAGACATGGACCTGGTGGGCGCGCCCACGCTGACCCTGAAGTTCAGCAGCGACAAGCCGGTGGCCAACGTGGCGGTGCGTCTGAACACCATCTGGCCGGATGGTGCGGTCTCGCGCATCAGCTATGCGGTGTTCAACCTGTGCCACCGCAACAGCCATGAGAAGCCCGAGGCCCTGGAGCCGGGCAAGGTTTACACCGTGCGCATTGCGTTGGACGATGTGGCGGCCACCCTGCCCAGGGGCCAGAAGCTGCGCGTATCCCTCAGCACCAGCTATTGGCCCATGATCTGGCCCAGCCCCGAGCCGGTGACACTGACGGTACACACCGCAGCCAGCTTTATCGACCTACCCGTGCGCGCCTCACGCCGCAATGAAAAGCCACCGGTGTTTGCGCCTGCCGAGGCCGCCACTGCGGTCAAACTGGTGGAGCACAGCAAGCCCTACAACAAGCGCGAACTCACGCGCGACCAGGCTACCGGCGAAACGCGCCTGACCATCGTGGACGACTTCGGCCGCAGCACCATCGCAGAGCATGGCATGACCCTGTGGGCCTGTGGCCGTGAGAGCTACCGCATCCTCCCCGACGACCCCTTGAGCGCGCGGCAGGAATGCCACTGGACCGAAGAACGCGAGCGCGGTGACTGGAAGGTACGTACCGAAACCTGGTCCGCCATGACCGCGAGCCGGACCCATTGGCACATCACCGGCAGGCTCGAAGCGTATGAAAACGATGCACTGATTTGGAGCCGGGACTGGGATAAAAAGATCCGGCGCAACTTGCTGTGATGGTGCAAAAAAGTACCAGTGAAAGCGACCTAGCAGACGCCATGGATAGGGATTCATCAGATGCGACTTTATCGGGCCATTGCGCGACACAAGCACCGCTATTCAATGCGAGTAATTGCCTCTATGTGCCGCAAAAAATGCGGCGCTAAGGGATAACGTGTACGAATATTGCATAGCTACTTGCAATACTATGTCGCTGGAGCGAAAGCAATTGCTCTCGAATTTTTTGGTGCATGTATCAACCCCGGTGCCTGCATCGGAAAACCTAACTTGATTTGATTGGAGATCTTCAAAAATGGCAATGATCGAAAATACAGCGGAATCCGGCATCATCCTGGACCGTCGTCAAATGATTCTCGGCGCATCCGCTGTCGGCCTCGGTGCCGCCTTCGGCTCCATGCCCGCAATGGCTGCAGGCGCACCCAAAAAAGGCGGCACCCTGCGCCTGGGCATGGAGGGTGGCTCACCCTCCGACAGCCTGGATCCCCGCACCTACGCTGACTCCATCCCCATCTCCATGAGCCTGATGCTGTGGAACTGCCTGGTCGAAGTGGCCGACAACGGCGACGCCACCGGCGAACTGTTTGAGAGCTGGGAAGTCAAGCCCGGTGGCACCGACTGGACCTTCAACATCCGCAAGGGCATCACGTTCACCTCCGGCAAGACCTTGGACGCGGATGACGTGATCTACTCCCTGAACATGCACCGCGGTGAAACCAAGTCCCCCGCCAAGGCGCTGCTGGCGGACATCTCTGACATCAAGAAGATCAACGCCAACCAGGTTCAGATCCTGATGAGCAACGGCAACCTCGACTTGCCGTTCAACCTCTCGGACTACCACCTCATCGTCGAGCCCAATGGCACCACCGACTTCAGCAAGCCCGATGGCACCGGTGCCTTCACCCTGGAAGAGTTCCAGCCCGGCGTGCGCGCGACCTTCAAGCGCAAGCCCGGCGCCTACTGGAAGCCCAACCGCGGCAACTTCGAGCGCGTGGAACTGCGCTACATCGGCGACGCCGCTGCCCGCACGCAAGCCCTGGTCACCGGTCAGGTCGACGTTATCAACCGCGTCGACCCCAAGACTGCCGCATTGCTGGCCAAGAACAGCAAGCTGCGCATCTCGCGCACGCCCGGCATGGGCAATCGCTTCGCGTTTGTGGCCCATACCGACAAGGATCCGTACAGCAACAAGGATTTGATGCTGGCCCTGAAGTACGGCATTGACCGCAAGAAAATCGTCGACAACGTGTTCTCCGGTTATGCATCGATCGGCAACGACCATACGGTCGGCACCAAGATGAAGTACTACGACACCAAGCAAAAGCAAATTGCTTACGATCCCGACAAGGCCAAGTTCCACTACAAGAAGTCCGGCATCACCTCACCGATCGAGCTGCAAGTGTCCGAAGGCGCTTTCTCCGGCGCCACCGACTCGGGTCAGATCTACCAGGAATCGCTGTCCAAGGCAGGCATCAACCTGGACCTCAAGCGCGTCTCCGGCGACGGCTACTGGGACAATGTCTGGCTCAAGGTGCCTTTCTGCGCGGTGTACTGGGGCAACCGTCCCACCATCGACAACCAGCTCACCAGCACCTTCTTTGGCGGCTCCAAGAACCCCTGGAACGACACCCACTTTGAAAACGCCGAATTCACCAAGACCCTGGTGGCCGCGCGCGTCGAAATGGACCAAAAGAAACGCGGCGAGATGTACGCCCGTTGCCAGACCCTGATCGCGCAGAACTCCGGCATGGTGTGCTTTGCGGTGCAGGACTACCTGGATGCTTGCAGCACCAAGCTGCAGGGTCTGACGATCTCCGGTCGCTACGACATGGCCGACGACCGTATTGCTGAAAAAGGCTGGTTTGCCTGATTAGCCTGGCGCCGGCTTCCGACGCATTTTTATCTCCCGGCGACCGCATAGGTTGTCCGGGTCTGAAAATTGCGTAGGATCACTCAAGGCAACAGAGATGCAGAAAAAGCGGGGCGGGCCTTTGGCCTCACCCGCTTTTTTTAATGTGTGCCAGGTGCTGATTCAGCGGGCTTATCAAGGTAACCTGTGGTCAGTCGTATCACCCAACTTACAAAAACATGCCATGGCGAAATTGATATTGAATCGGCTCCTGCTCGGGGTGCTCACCCTGTTTGCAGTCTCCATATTGATTTTTGTCTGCACCCAGATCCTGCCCGGCGACGTTGCCTCCGCCGTCCTGGGCCAGGGCGCAACGCCCGATGCACTGGTCATCTTCCGCAAGGAGCTGGGCCTGGATGTGCCGGCCTACCTGCGCTACTTTCATTGGCTCTCCGGCGCCCTGCAGGGCGACCTGGGCGTGGCTCTGACCAACAAGCGTGTGATCGTTGACGAGATCCTGCCGCGTCTGGGCAACACCCTGTTTCTGGCCGGTTATGCCGCTCTGATTGCGATTCCGGTGGCTGTGGGCCTGGGGATTCTCTCCGCCATCAATGAAGGCAAATGGTCCGACAAGCTGGCCAATATCGTCACGCTCACGGCCATCTCGCTGCCCGAGTTTTTTATTGCCTATCTGCTGATCATCTTCATGGCGGTGGATGTGGACTGGTTCCCGTCACTCTCCACCGTGTTCAAGGGCATGCCGTTCTCCGAGCGCGTCTACCAGACCACCCTGCCGGCCATCACGCTCACGCTCCTGGTGGCGGCCCACATGCTGCGCATGACGCGCAGCTCGGTGCTCTCGGTGATGTCCACGCCGTATATTGAAATGGCCTTCTTGAAGGGCGCCAAGCGCCGCCGCGTCATCGTGCGCCACGCCCTGCCCAATGCGGCCGCGCCCATCATCACCGTGGTGGCGCTCAACCTGGCCTATCTGGTAGTCGGTGTGGTGGTGATCGAGGCAGTGTTTGTCTATCCGGGCCTGGGCCAGCTGATGGTGGATGCCGTGTCCAAGCGCGATGTGCCGGTCATTCAGGCCTGTGGTCTGGTGTTTGCCATGGTGTTTGTCACGCTCAACACCCTGGCCGATATTCTGGTGATTCTGGTCAACCCCCGCCTGCGCCATAAACGCTAAGCCCCAGTACAAGGACCCACCCCATGAAAATCTTTGGCAACAAACCCACGCTTTCGGCCTGGTTCGGGCTGACCGTGGTTTCCATCTTTATCTTCGTATCCCTGTTCACACCCTGGCTGGCGCCCTATGGTCAGTCGGCCAATATAGGCGGCACCTGGGACGAGCCTTCCATGAAGATGCTGCTGGGTGCCGACCAGATCGGGCGCGACATGCTCACCCGCATCATGTATGGCGCACGCATGACGATTGGCGTGGCCCTGGCCATCACCCTGCTGTCCTTTCTGATCGGCATCGTGCTGGGCTTTATCAGCGCGGTGATGGGCGGCTGGGTCGACATGTTCTTCTCGCGTCTGGTGGACGTGATGCTGTCCATTCCCGGCCTGATCTTTGCGCTGATCATTCTGGGTGTGTTCGGCTCCAGCATTCCGGTGCTGATTCTGACCATTGCGGTGCTGGACTCCACCCGCGTGTTCCGCCTGGCGCGCGCCCTGGGCATGAACCTGACAGTGATGGAATATGTGGAGGCCGCCCGCCTGCGTGGCGAGGGCCTGTGGTGGGTGATCCGCCGCGAGATTCTGCCCAACGCCTGGGCGCCCCTGATCTCCGAGTTCGGCCTGCGCTTTTGCTTCAACTTCCTGTTTATTGCCGGGCTGTCGTTTCTGGGGCTGGGCATTCAACCACCTTACGCCGACCTGGGCGGCATGGTGCGCGAGAACGCTGCGGCCATCAACTTCGGCATGATGGCCCCGATCTACCCGGCCACGGCCATCGCCCTGCTCACCGTCTCGGTGAACCTGGTGGTGGACTGGATGCTGTCCATCGACGCCCGCCCCTCCGGCGCGCAGGCCGAACTTTAAGACGGGACACACCATGAGCGATCAAGAACTGATTCTGGAAATCAAGGGCCTGCGGTTAGAGAGCATTGCGGGCAACGTCATCGTCGACAACGTGGACGTCAAGGTCAACAAGGGCGAGGTGCTGGGCCTGATTGGCGAGTCGGGCGCTGGCAAGTCCACCATCGGGCTGTCGAGCATGTGCTACGCCCGCGCCGGTGTGCACATTGCCGGCGGCGAAATTCTGATTGGTGGCGTGAACATCCGCGCGCTGGATGCCGACGGCCGGCGCGATATGCGCGGCAAGCGCATTGCGTATATCGCGCAGAGCGCCACTGCCGCCTTCAACCCCGCCCACACGCTGATGGACCAGGTCTGCGAAGCGCCGCTCATCCACAAGCTGATGAGCCGCACCGAGGCCGAGGCCTGGGCGCGCCAGCTGTTCAAGTCACTCGACCTGCCGGACCCCGAAAACTTTGGCGCCCGCTACCCGCACCAGGCCTCCGGCGGCCAATTGCAACGCGCCATGGCGGCCATGGCCATGTCCTGCCGCCCCGACATCCTGATCCTGGACGAGCCGACCACGGCGCTGGACGTCACCACGCAGATTGAAGTGCTGATCCTGCTGAAATCCCTGATTCACCAATACAACACAGCCGCCATTTACATCACCCACGACCTGGCCGTGGTGGCCCAGGTGGCCGACCGCATCAAGGTGCTGCGCCACGGCAAAGAGGTCGAAGAAGGCCTGACCTCGCAGATCCTGCACAACGCCAAGCAGGACTACACGGCCCGCCTGGTGGCGGTGCGCGGTGCGGCGGCCAGCGAGCGTGCGGCGCAAGGCACGGTCAAGCCGGAAGAAACCGTGCTGTGCATCAAGGATTGCCACGCCTATTACGGCACCTTCCATGTGGTCAAGGGTGTGTCGCTGGACGTGAAGCGCGGCGAGACCGTGGCGGTGGTGGGCGAATCGGGCTCGGGCAAATCCACCCTGGCGCGCATCGTCACCGGCCTCTTGCCACCCAAGAGCGGCGACATCCTCTTCCAGGGCAAGGCCCTGCCGCGCAGCCTCAAAGAACGCAGCAAGGAGCTCAAGCAGCGCATCCAGCTGGTCTACCAAATCCCCGACGTGGCCATCAATCCGCGCCAAAGCCTGATGGAAATCATCGGCCGCCCGGTCGAGTTCTACTTCGGCTCCAACCGCAAGGCCGTGGAAGAGCGTGCCCGCGAATTGATGAACCTGGTCGAGTTGCCGCTGGAGTTTTTGACGCGCCGCCCCGGCCAGCTCTCGGGCGGACAAAAGCAGCGCGTCTGCATTGCCCGCGCACTGGCCGCCAAGCCGGACATGATCATCCTGGATGAGCCCACCTCGGCGCTGGACCCGCTGGTGGCCGAAGAAATCCTCACGCTCTTGCGCAAGCTGCAAAAGGAACTGGGGCTGTCCTACATCCTGATCACCCACGACCTGGATGTGGTGCACCGCATCGCCCACCGCACGGCCGTGATGTTGCAGGGCAAGTTTGTGGCCTTTGATGGCACGGACAAGATTTTCGACAACCCCGAGCACCCGTACACCCAGAAGCTGATCACCGCTGTGCCCGAGATGCGGGTGGACTGGCTGGACGAGGTGCTGGCGCACCGCAAGGCGGCCTGATTTCCACACGCGCCAATACCTGGCTGGGCATTGCGCTGATTGCCCTGGCGGCGCTGTCCTGGAGCACGGCCGGGCTGTTTCCGCGCATGGTCAGCACCGATGTGTTTACCACGCTGTTCTGGCGCTCGCTGCTGGGTGGCCTGTCGGTGCTGGCCGTGCAGGCGTTGGTTATCAAACGCCATGACCTGCACAGCCTGCGGCGACTGACTTGGCCGGAACTGTGGATGTCATTGGCCGGCTCGGGCGCCATGGTCTGCTTCATTGCCGCCTTCTTTTACCTGCCGGTGGCGGATGTGGTGTTCATCTACAGCGCCTTTCCCACCCTGACACTGTTGTTGTCGGCCCTGCTGCTGCGCACCGCCGTGTACCGCATCGACCTGCTGTGCACGCTGACCGTGGTCTGCGGCATGGGCCTGATCGTATGGGGCCAGACCTCGCTGCACAACCTGGTGGGCGCGGCTTTAAGCCTGATGGCCACACTGCTGTTTGCGCTCATCACCATTGGCATCAAGCGCTTCCCCCAGGCGGAGATGGTGAAGGTCACTTATGTGGGCGCCTTTATCGCCGCCCTGGCCATGGCGCCGTTCAGCAGCTTTGGCAGCAGCAGCGCCCATGATTTGGCCTGGCTATGGCTCTATGGC
Source organism: Burkholderiales bacterium (assembly GCA_947446855.1). Lineage (GTDB taxonomy): Bacteria > Pseudomonadota > Gammaproteobacteria > Burkholderiales > Burkholderiaceae_C > Allorhodoferax. The sequence goes on along the minus strand of CANFIH010000011.1, from coordinate 39,536 downwards.
TTTCTGAATGTGGGCGTGGGCTTTGGCCTGTACCTGCTGGGCGTGCGCCGCATCAAGGCGGTGCTGGCCTCGCTGGTCTGCATGATCGAGATTCCGCTGGCGCCGCTGTGGGTCTATGTCTTCTTTGGCGAAACGGTGTCGCGGCAAAGTCTGATCGGCGGCAGCGTGATTGTGCTGGCGGTGCTAGTCAATGTGGCCTGGCCGGGCGGGCACCGGAACGCAAGCACGGCGTGAGGGCTGGCGGTGGTCGCCTGCCAGGTTGCGCCAGCCGGCCAAAATAGGCGGGGAATGGCGTTCGCGCAGGCCAACTTACGGCTTCAGGGCGCAGGACAGCAACCAGTCCCTGAAGTCGCTGACGCGTTCAGGCGTGCCGGACTGCCGCGTGGGCAGCATCAACCAGTAGCCAAAGGGCCCTTCCACCTGCAGCGGGTTGTGGCGCAACAGTTCCCCCGAATGCAGCTCGCGCACCACCATCGCCTCGTCGACCACCACGACACCGGCGCCGGCAAGGGCCGCGTTAATGGCCTGGTCCAGGGTGCTGAAGTTCAGGCCCGGCTTGGCATCGAGGTCGCGCGGTCCGTGCCGGGCAATCCACTGCTCCCATACCGGCAGGCGTTGGCCGCCATCCAGCACATGCAGCAGGGTGGCGCCGGGCAACGCCGGCGGCTGGCCTTGTTTCCAGAGTGCCGGGCTACTGACCATGATGTGGCGCTCTTTCATCACTGGCTCGCAAGCCACCTTGGCCCAGGGCTGGCGGTCAAACACGATCAGGCAGTCCAGAGAGCGCGCCTCGCGCAGGGAGCCTATGCGGTCGGTGGTGATGGACAAATCGATGTGCGGATAGCGCGCCTGAAAGTCCGACAGGCGCGGCGCCAGCCAGCGCGTGGCAAAGGTGGGGGGCACGTTCAGCGCCAGCATTTGACGCCGGTGCTTGCCCGCCGCCTTGTTGACCGCCACTTCCATCTCCGCAAACAGGCGCTGCAGGCTTTCGGCCAGTTCCCGTCCGGCATCCGTCAATTGCACGGCCTGGTGCAGGCGCAGAAACAGGGGCACACCCAAGGCAGATTCGAGTTGCTTGATCTGGCGGCTGATAGCGCCCTGCGTGATGTGCAGTTCTTCGCCCGCCAGCGTAAAGCTGCCCTGGCGCGCGGCCACGGCAAAGGCCTTGAGCGCGTTCAGGGGCGGCAGGCGTTTCACCTCAAAGGCCTCACAAAACCCAAACCGCCTGGTCGGCCACCGACTGCAGGTGCGCGCGCTCCACCAGCGCGGGCGCAATTTCGGCCAGCGGGCGCAGCACAAAGGCACGCTGGCGCATGCGCGGATGCGGAATCACCAGGTCGTCGTCGTTCAGGACCAGTTGGTCATAGAGCAGGATATCCAGATCCAGGGTGCGCGGGGCATTGCGGTAGGGTCGCGCGCGCCCTGCGGCGTTTTCAATCGACTGCAGCTGCTCCAGCAGTGCGTGGGGCGAGAGCCGGGTCTGCACCTCGGCCACGGCGTTGACATAGTCGTCACCCCCAGCATCGATGGGTGCGCTGCCGTAAAGGGACGATTGACCCGTCAGCACCAACCCGTCCAGGTCGGCAATTGCCTTTAGGGCCTGCAGCACCGTGCTGCGTGCATCACCCAGATTGGCACCCAGGCCGATATAGGCAGACACCGGCGCACGCATGGGCCAATCAGCCTTCCGCGCCGCCGGCCTGCGATCCCTCACCACCAGCTGGACGGCGGCGGCGGCGGCGTTTGCGCGGCGCATCACCAGCGGCGTCAGCGGGCGCTTGCGCTTCGCCTGCCAGGCCGGCGTCTGCAGGGACTGCGGCATCCCGCACCGGCTTGTCACGCGCGGGAGCCGGTGCGCGGTGCACGCGCGGTGCCTTGGGGCGGGCCTGTTGTTCGGCACGCACCTGGTCGATCATGTCCTGGCGCAGGTTGTCGTCGGCCATGCTGAATTCCTGCCACCAGTCGGCCAGCACTTCTTCAATCTCACCGGCGTCGGCACGCAGACGCATGAAGTCAAAGGCGGCGCGAAAGCGCGGCTGCTCCACCATGCCGAACGGGGTGCTGCCCACACGTTTGTCAAAGCGCGGCTGCATCAGCCAGATTTCGCGCATGTCGCCGGCCAGGCGGCCACGGCCCGAGACGTCACCTATGCGGGCGTTGAACACGTCTTCAATCGCATCCTGCAAGGCCGGGTGACCATGCTGACGCTCTGCCATGCGTGCGGCCCAGCCGTCGCGCACGTCGGCCCATAGCACGCAGGCCAGCAAAAAGCTGGGCGCCACGGGCTTGCCTTCGCCGACGCGGCGGTCGGTGTCTTTGAGGGCGGCGTTGACAAAGGGCGCTTCAGCGCGCTCCACCACCACGTCCAGCAGGGGGTAAATGCCGGTGCTCATGCCCAGGCTCTTCAATTGCGCGATGGAGGCCAGCGCATGCCCGGTCTGCAGCAGCTTCAACATCTCATCGAACAAGCGGCTTTGCGGCACGTCACCCAGCAGCGCCTGCGACTTGATAAGAGGTGCGGCCGTTTTGGCTTCCAGCTTGAAGCCCAGGGCATGGAGCTTGGCGGCAAAGCGCACGGCGCGGATGATGCGCACCGGGTCTTCGCGGTAACGCGCGGTGGCGTCGCCAATCATGCGCAGGGTGTGGTTTTTGGCGTCCTTGAGACCGTTGTGGTAGTCGACCACGATTTGCGTCTCGGGGTCGTAGTACATGGCATTGATGGTGAAGTCGCGGCGTACCGCATCCTCTTCCTGCGGACCCCAGACGTTGTCACGCAACACGCGTCCGGTGGAATCCACCGCGTGCTTGAGGTTGGCCAGTTCGCTCTTGCTGGTCTTCTCGTTGCCTGCCACCTGCTCGGCGGCAGCGTTATCCAGGTAGGCGCGGAAGGTGGAGACCTCGATCACTTCGTTCTCGCGGCCACGGCCATAGACCACGTGGACAATGCGAAAGCGCCGCCCGATGATGAAGGCGCGGCGGAACAGGCCCTTGACCTGCTCGGGCGTGGCATTGGTGGCCACGTCAAAGTCCTTGGGGCGCAGGCCCAGCAGCAGATCGCGCACAGCGCCGCCGACAATATAGGCTTCAAAACCCGCGCTTTTCAGGGTACGCACCACATTGGCGGCGCGCTCATCTACCAGCGTGGGGTCAATGCCGTGGGTGGAGGCGGGTACTTCGACCCGCTTGCCAAACTTCGGCGGGACGCTGCGTGATGTCACGCCGGCCTTGCCCAGCAGTTTGTCGATAAATTTCTTGATCAAGTCGGTATTCCTAAGAAGTCGTTGTGAGCTGAACCCGGAGTGGCCGGGCCCTAAAAAGGGCCTGACGCAGCCACCGCGGGGCTTGAGCCCATGGTCTGCCCGTTTCAGGCAAACAGGTCGAGTATGCGCCATTGGCGCTCGGTCGCCAGCGCACGCAGGCGCTCGTCGGGGTTGGTGGCTACTGGCACATCGGCTTTCTCCAGCAGTGGCACGTCATTGATGGAGTCGGAATAGAAGGTGGTGTGCACCTGGCCCCAGCCCAAGCCGCGCTCGGCCAGCCACTGCTCCATGCGGGTGACCTTGCCTTCGCGAAAAGACGGTACGCCCCGGATTTCGCCCGTATACCAGCCCGTGCCGCCTTCTTTCTCGTCGCGCTCCAGCTCAATCGCCAGCAGCTCGGGCACGCCAAAGGCGGTGGCAATCGGGCGCGTCACAAACTCATTGGTAGCGGTGATGATGACCACGGTGTCGCCGGCGGCCTGGTGCTTGCGTACCAGCTCCAGCGCCTGTGGCTTGATTCCGGGCTGCACCACCTTGAGCATGTATTGAGAGTGCGCCGCCTCGGAACGGACCTGACCCTCACGGCAGACGGCCGAGGTGGCAAAGCGGCAGTATTCATGGATATCCAGTGTGCCGGCCTTGTACTGGGCGTAGAAAGCGTCGTTGCGGCGCTTGAAATCCCCGGCGTCATTCCAGCCAAGGCCCAGGGTGAATTCGCCCCAGCTGTAGTCGGAGTCAAAGGGAATCAGGGTGTGGTCCAGATCGAACAGGGCGAGCTTTTTCTTGGTCATTGGTTTTCCATCATGGATTTGATCATCGGTATGGTGATGGCGCGCTTGCTTTGCAGGCTGTAGCCATCCAGCAGTTCCAGCAGTTCCATCAGGCTGCCAAGATCGCGCGAGAAGCGGGTCAGCATGTAGTCCATCACCTCGTCGCCCAAAAACACGCCGCGTGCATCGGCGGCCTGGCGCAGCACGGCGCGACGCTCCTGCTCGCTGAGCAATTGCAGGCTAAAGATATGGCCCCAGCCCAGGCGGGTGCGCAAATCGTCGCGCAGCTTGAGCTCTACCGGGGCAAATTCGCCGGCTGCCATCACCGGGCGCTGCAGCGTCTGGGCATGGACGAACCAGTTGAAGGCGACTTGCTGTTGCGCTGCGGTGAAGGCGTGGACGTCATCCATCAGCACCGCAGCCCAACTTTCGGAATATTCGGGCGCGTTGTGTACTGTGGCATCCAGCCACCCGACGCGTGCGCCCTGCTCACGCAGGCCCTCGCGCGCGGCCTTGAGCAAATGCGATTTGCCACTGCCGCCAGGGCCCCAGTAGTAGGTGGGCACCGGCGAACGATGCGGCTGCTCTTCCTTGTCACCGAGCCACAGCTCCAGATGCTGCAAGGCCGCCAGATTGGGGCCGGCGCAGAAATTGGCAACTGTAGGGCCGGCGGACAGGCCGATATCAAGGGCAATCTGTTTCATGTGACGTGCAGCCAACGGGTTGCGAACGCAGTCGGTTGGGGGTTCATTGTTGGCCCCTGTACAGGTGGCTGGCCAGATAACCACCACGCACACGGCGTATGGCCACCAACAGCACGGCACTCACCGGCAGTGCCACCAGCACACCCAGAAAACCAAACAACTGGCCAAAGGCCAGCAGCGAAAAGATGACGGCCAGCGGATGCAGACCGATGCGCTCGCCCACCAGCTTGGGCGTCAGGACAAAGCTTTCAAGCAACTGTCCGGCACCAAACACCACCACCAGCATCAACAGCGTATGGGACAAACCGCCCGCCGCTGAAAACTGCAGCAGTCCGGCAAAGCTGGCCAGCAACAGCCCCAGCCCGAAGCCCAGGTAGGGCACGAACACAGCCAAACCCGTAAACACGCCAATCGGCAGGGCCAGGTCCAGCCCGAACAACTTGAGCGCCAGGCCGTAGTACAGCGCAAGAATCAGCATCACCAGCAATTGACCGCGCAGATACTGGCCCAGCACGGCATCGGCATCGCGCACAAAGCCGTCACTGGCCGGGCGCAAGGCCGGCGGAATGAGTTGGCGCACCTGGCCAACCAGACCATCCCACTCCATCAGCAGATAAAACAGCGCCACCGGGATCAGCACCAGATTGCCGACCAGCGAAAAGGCCACGCTGCCACCGATCTTGAGCGAGGACAGCACCGAGCCGGCCGCGTCCTGCAAATTGGTGTCCAGATAGGTTTTGACAAAGCCTTTGACGCTGTCCATGTCCAGAGCCACCTGAAAGCCCCACTGGGCCAAAAGGGGTTGGGCAAAGGCGTTGGCATGCTCCAGCAGCAAGGGCAACTGGTCACGCATCAGCGGCAACTCCTTGGCCAGTATCGGCACGATCAGCAGCAGGATGGCCAACAGCGCAACCACAAACACCAGTTCCACCACCATCACCGCCAGCGCGCGGGGGATGTGGCCGCGCCCCAGACGGTTCAGCCAATCCACCAGAGGCGTGAGCGCATAGGCCAACACGGCCGCCACCACAAAGGGCGCCAGCACGGGCCCCAGCAACCACAGCGCGAGTGCAAACACGGCTGCAATAGCCACCCATGCGGTGATAGTTTTCTGGTTTGTGGTGAATTGCATCAGGTGAGGAGTTTGAAACCCTTAAAATCAAGACAAATTCTATCGGGCTTGCTACAAGCCAAGTCTCCCGTCCGTCTCAAGCCACTTTCCATGACCCAATCCTCTTCCTCTACTCCCCTCTCGTACAAAGACGCCGGTGTTGATATTGACGCCGGAGACGCCCTGGTCGAACGCATCAAGCCGCTCGCCAAGAAAACCATGCGCGAAGGCGTGCTGGCCGGCATTGGCGGCTTTGGCGCCCTCTTTGAAGTGCCCAAGCGCTACAAGGAGCCCGTGCTGGTCAGCGGCACCGACGGCGTGGGCACCAAGCTCAAGCTGGCCTTCGAGTGGAATATGCACGACACCGTAGGCATCGATCTGGTGGCCATGAGCGTGAACGATGTGCTGGTGCAAGGCGCCGAGCCGCTGTTCTTCCTGGATTACTTTGCTTGCGGCAAGCTGGACGTGGACACTGCTGCGGCCGTAGTCGGCGGCATCGCCAAGGGTTGCGAGCTGTCCGGCTGCGCCCTGATCGGCGGTGAAACGGCCGAGATGCCCGGCATGTACCCTTCCGGCGAATACGACCTGGCCGGCTTCGCCGTGGGCGCGGTAGAAAAGTCTAAGATCCTGACCGGCGCTGACGTGAAGCCCGGCGACGTGGTGCTGGGCCTGGCCAGCAGCGGCGTGCACAGCAACGGCTTTAGCCTGGTGCGCAAATGCATCGAGCGCGCCGGTAGCGCAGCCCCCGCCACACTGGATGGCAAGCCCTTCAAGCAGGCTCTGATGGAGCCAACCCGCCTGTATGTGAAGAATGTGCTGGCAGCACTGGCGGCCCACCCGCATTCCGCGGATGCCGCCTCACCCGGCGGCATCAAGGCCCTGGCCCACATCACCGGCGGTGGCCTGCTGGAAAACATCCCTCGCGTGCTGCCCGAAGGCACCGCTGCCCATCTGGTCAAGGGCAGCTGGCCGCAGACCGAACTCTTTGCCTGGCTGCAAACCACCGCCGGCATTGACGACATCGAGATGAACCGCACCTTCAACAACGGCATCGGCATGGTGGTGGTGGTTGATGCGGCCAACGCCGAAGCTTGTGCCGCCACCCTGCGTGCGGCGGGCGAAACCGTCTACACCATCGGCAGCATCACCGCCAAGGGTGACACGGCGTCTGTCGTCGTGGCCTGAGACCTCACGCTCTGATGCAGAAAAGGCGCCGCTTGGCGCCTTTTTACTGTGCATGACCGAAAACGGCGCTACTCGCTCTCGCGGCGCAGCTCGTCCACCCGGCCAGAAATGGCCTGCACGTCCACCAGATCTTCGGAGTGGACCAGATAGCACTCCAGGTCGGCCAATGCCTGTTCGGTGTTGCCCATTTCGGCGTGGGCCAAGCCGCGGTCACGGTACTCGGGCCAGGACTCCGGCAGCAGCACAATGAGGCGCTCCTGCACCGCCAGCATGCGCGGCCAGTCTTCTTGGGTGCGGTAGATTTCTTTCAGGTTATGCAGCATGCGCGCAATGATGTCGCGCGCCGGCGCGCTTTGCAGGTACAGACCCAGCGGCGTTTCCATGTCTTCCATCAGGGCGCTGGGGCGGCGATAGGGCTCTAGGCGTTCGGACAGTTCTTCGCGGCTCAGCGATTGCCCGTTCAGAGGATCAATCACCGCCTGACCCATGGGCAAATTCACCTTGACCATGAAGTGCCCGGGGAAGCCGATGCCGCGCACCGACAGGCCCAGCCCCTGGGCCAATTCCATCCACAGCAGCGCCAGCGAAATCGGGATACCGCGGCGTGTGCGCAGCAGTGCGTGGATAAAACTGTTGTCCGGATCGTAGAAGTTATTGAGATTGCCGCCGAACTTCAGATCGTTGAAAAAGAACTGGTTCAGAAGGCGCAGCTTTTGCAGTTGCCCGGCATCGGCTGGCAGACGGCGGCGAATGCGCTCCAGCAGACCATCCACTTCGCCCAGCACGGCTTGCACATCCAACTCGGGGTATTCGTCCTGGGCCAGGCTGACGGCCGCCTCGAACAGGGCAAAGTTGCCGTCGCTCTGCACCAGGGAAGCAAAGTAATCCAGCGGTGTGGGCACATCGTAGGAAAGGTTCATTGCCATGCTCGCTCCTGCATCTGCGTTGGCTAACGACGCAAAAATTGCCGCGGGTTCAGGCCTGCGGCCCAAACCGATCCCAGGTACACCACGGCAGCACCACCCAACGTGACCGCCAAAATCCCCATGCGCTTGAGGCCTTCGCTGCGCAGCGCAATCCAGTCAAAATTTTGTTCAGCCCACAGCAGATACACCACCAGCAGCGCACTGCCGGCCAGCACCTGCAAGAGGAAGTGGCCCCAGCCGGGCTCCGGCTTGAAGGTACCGCGCCGGATCAAGCCCGTCAAAAGCAGGCCTGCGTTCAGCATGGCGGCCAAACCGATCGACAGGGACAGGCCCGCCACTTGGAGAACAGGTACCAGCACCATGTTCATCAATTGCGTGAGCACCAGAATGGCCACCGCAATACGCACCGGCGTCTTGATGTCCTGGTTGGCGTAATAGCCTGGCGCCAGCACCTTGATCGCCACCAGCCCGACCAGACCGGCTGCATAGCCCATCAGGGCGATGGTGGTCTGCTGCACATCGTTGGCCGTAAAAGCCCCGTTGTGGTACAGCACAGCCACAATGGGCTTGGCATACAACAACAGGCCTATGGCCGATGGCACGGACAGCAACACCACGATGCGCAACCCCCAGTCCAGAAAGGCGGAGTACTTGGCGGCGTCACCGGCAGCCCTGGCTGCGGCCAACTGCGGCATCAGCACCACGCCCAGGGCTACGCCCAGCATGGCGGTGGGGAATTCCATCAGCCGGTCGGCATAGGTCAGCCAGCTGACGCTGCCGGTAGGCAGGTGCGAAGCGATTTGCGTGTTGATCAGCAGCGAGATTTGCGCCACGCTCACACCCAGCAGGGCCGGCACCATCAGTTTGCCAATGCGTCTGGTGCCAGGGTCGGCAATGGCGGCACGGATACCGCTGCGGCTCAGGGCTATATGCGGCATCAGGCCCAAGCGCCGGAGGGCCGGTATCTGCACCCCGAGCTGCAGCAGGCCGCCCACCATCACACCCACACCCATGGCGTAAATCGGCTCAATGCCACGGGCCTTGAACCAGGGCGCGAGCAACCAGGCCGCAGAAATCATGCAGATATTCAGCAACACGGGCGTGGCCGCAGATACGGCAAAACGCCTCCAGGTATTGAGCACGCCGGAGGACAGCGCGACCAGCGACATAAAGCCGATGTAGGGGAACATGAAGCGCGTCATGAACACCGCCACGTCATAACCCTGCGGGTTTTGCTTCAGGCCGCTGGCCATCACCCACACCAGCAGAGGTGCGGCAATCACGCCCAACACGCAGGTAAGCAGCAACACCCAGGCCAGCAGCGTGGCCACATGGTCAATCAGACGGTGCGTGGCTTCATCGCCATGTTGCGCCTTGCTGGCCGCCAGCACCGGCACAAAGGCCTGGCTGAAGGCGCCCTCGGCAAACAAACGCCGGAACAGATTGGGAATGCGAAACGCCACATTGAAAGCGTCGGTCATGGCGCTGGCGCCAAAGGTGGACGCGACGAGCAACTCGCGCACCAGCCCCGTGATACGGGACAGCAGCGTTAGCAGGGAGACGGTAGAGGCGGATTTGAGGAGGCTCACAGGCCGCAGTGTAGCCCGATGGATCTGACCTTCCGCAGGGACCGCGAACCGGTTTAGCCCAGCGATCGCCGTGCCTGCTACAATAGTCGGCTTTGCTGACAACATCCGCAGACACAAGGAACACACACAATGGCATCTGGAAAACCCAAGAAAAAGAACCCGCGCCTCGCGTCGGGCCGTAAGCGCGTCCGTCAGGACGTCAAAATCAACGCAGCGAACACCTCGTTGCGTTCCAAGTACCGCACTGCGGTGAAGAACGTGGAAAAAGCAGTGATTGCCGGCGACAAGACCAAAGCCGCTGAACTGTTTGCCAAGATGCAAGCCGTGGTTGACACCGTGGCCGACAAGGGCATCTTTCACAAGAACAAGGCCGCTCGCGACAAGAGCCGTCTGGCCACCAAGGTGAAAGCCTTGGCTCTCGCCGCCTAACTCCGTTAGGCATTCGCACGGACCTCTCGGGGTCCGCCGTTTGTAACGGGTGCGCTGTCAGTAAAGCAAAAGCAGGAAAGCCGTCTTAGGACGGCTTTTTTGTGGGCGAAACATTTGATGCTTATTCGTAATGGGTCCACATGCTCAGCACGCGAACCATTTTCTCTGCAGCAAAGACTTCGTACACGATCCGGTGCTGAATATTGATGCGGCGCGAGTAGGCGCCAGCCAGATCGCCCACCAACTTTTCGAACGGTGGCGGATTTTGAAACGGGTCCTTGGCGAGAACGGCAAGCAATTCCATCGCATTGGATTGCAGGCCACTGGCAGCCAGTTTCTTGGCATCCTTCGCTGCCTGCTTGGCATACACAAGCTCCCAACTCACCAGTCAAGCTCCTTCGCACTTTTCGCCAGAGGCTCCGCCATGCCCGCTTTGATGGATTCGCGCATGCCCGGCACAGCCAGCAGGTACAGGGTTTCCTGAATCGCGCTCCAGTCTTCGGCCGAGAGCAGCACGGCGCTGTTGCGCTTCCCGGCAATGGTGATCGGCTGGTGCGACTCCACGGTCTGATCAATCAGCCGGTAGAGATTGGCACGTGCTTCACTGGCGGTGAGGGTGTTCATTGCGTAATCCTTCAAGCAGTATCAAACAGTACGTCAAAACGTACGTCCAGTCAACTATTGATCCTGGCGTCATCACAAGCCCAGCCCAATCACGGTGATACCTAAAAAGCACAATGGCGGAGACCGCTCAGGTGCAATCGCCGCCATGCAGGAAACCATCAAACGCATGCCACCGGGGAATGCCGTGCTTTCGAGCACCGTATGCGTAGTAGGCGGCAACGAAGAGCCCGTAGATCAGGCCCGCCGCACACGCGGGCCACAAGACAGCGGTTGATTTGTTCAGAACGATGTTCGCCACAAACTGCCCTGCAGCACATCCCAAGCCCACTGGAACACCGGAAAAAACCAGGTTACGCCCCAAGCTGGCGAAGTGTGGCGGCGACACGTCCACTCCCAAACGCCAGAGAAGCCGCATCATGGGCGGCTCGTAATTGCTGCGGTGCATCCCGGTTTGAGCAAGCAATTGAAGTGCGGCAGTGCGTTTTGATGCAACGTCCATGTGTGGTGCCAAAAAAAATACAGAATTCGCCAAACGCGCAAGCGCATTAGCAAGATTCAATAAAGTTAAAAATGGAAGCCGACTTCTGACCGGCGGCGTGCTTTTTATTTTGGTCAATGACGACGAACCGGACGGTTCAGACGTGGATGTCACTATCCGCAGCAGCGCTGCAAGCAAGCCTATTTAACAGCCGGCTTTTCCGGCGCGTGGGGGCGCGTATCGCTGACCTGCAGGTCGTTGTCCTGCGCGAAATGGACGCAAAAGTCCCAAGCCATGACGTTGTGATCACGCAGGGCGTGGTGCACGATGACGCACTTTACATTGCCAATGGACGTAGGCACACACCAGGGCGAATACGCAATGTGGCTGCCGGGGCGCGAACCACCCGGGCGAAACTGACTCATCACACCGGCCAGGCGCTCAGCCCAGTCGCTGGGGCGAAAGGTCTTTCCCTGCGTGGTCACACCCAGTATGTAGAGTTTTTTGGCGGAAGAAGAGTCCATAGGGTGTCGAAGTGCGTGCCTGGCATTGCGAGAACAAAACTGTTGCACTGCACAAGAATTCTACTCGTTCGCCTGTCTCAAAGTTGACACAGGCTGCCGAAATAAAAGGCACCATCAAGGTGCCACGCTCCAACGCCCTGGCGCCGTGCAGATGCGCCTAAAATCACAGCTCAACGGCCCAACCTGCGTTGGGCCGCTCTTTTTTATATCCTCCCGGAGTGCACGCATGTCCAGCGAAACGTCCCTGCCCAGTTCACCGCACGTGATGAACACCTATGGCCGCCTGCCTGTTGCCTTGTCGCACGGCCAGGGCTGCCGCGTCTGGGACACCAATGGCCGCGACTACCTGGACGCACTCGGCGGCATCGCCGTCAACACCGTGGGCCACAACCACCCACAACTGGTCGCCGCTCTGCAGGACCAGGTCACCAAGCTGATCCACACCTCTAACTATTACCACATCCCCCTGCAGGAGGAACTGGCTGCCATGCTGGTGGCGCGCTCCGGCATGAGCCATGTGTTCTTCTGCTCCACCGGCCTCGAGGCGAACGAAGCAGCACTCAAATTGGCGCGCAAGTTCGGCCATGACAAGGGCATTGAGCGCCCCGAGATCGTGGTCTATGAGAAGGCCTTCCATGGCCGCTCGATTGCTACGCTCAGCGCCACCGGCAACCCCAAGGTGCAGGCCGGTTTCGGCCCGCTGGTGGAAGGCTTTATCCGCGTGCCCATTAACAACATCGAAGAGCTGAAGGCGGCTACCGCCAACAACCCGAATGTGGTGGCCGTGTTCTTTGAGGCGATCCAGGGCGAAGGTGGCGTCAACCCCATGCACATGGATTACCTGCGCGATGTGCGCGCCCTGTGCGATGAACGCGACTGGCTACTGATGATCGACGAAGTGCAATGCGGCATGGGCCGCACCGGCAAGTGGTTTGCCCACCAATGGGCCGGCATTCAGCCAGACGTGATGCCCCTGGCCAAAGGCCTGGGCTCGGGCGTGCCGGTGGGCGCCGTGGTGGTGGGGCCCCGTGCTGCCACTATCTTCCAGCCGGGCAACCACGGCAGTACCTTTGGCGGCAACCCCCTGGCCATGCGCGCCGGGGTGGAAACCATACGCATCATGGAGGCCGAGGGCCTGTTGGACAACGCCGCCCGCGTGGGCGCGCACCTGAAGGCGGCACTCGAACAAGGCCTGGCGTCCGAGCTGGCCAGCGGCGCGGTGAAAGAAATCCGTGGCATGGGCCTGATGCTGGGCATTGACCTGGCCAAGTCCTGCGGCGCACTGGTGCAGCAGGCGCTGGACAAGGGCCTGCTGATCAGCGTCACCGCCGACAGCGTGGTGCGTCTGGTGCCCTCCTTGATTTTGAGCGTGGCTGAGGCAGAAGAAATTGCCAGCACCTTGTGCCCCCTGATTTCCGCCCTGCTGAAGGAAGCGCCATGAGCTTTTTCAAACCCGCCGTCCCGAGCACCCTGCCCAAAGGCGCGCCGCCCGTGCGCCACTATTTGCAGTTCTCTGACTTCAGCACGGAGGAATACGGCTACCTGCTGGAGCGCGCCGCCTTCATCAAGCAGAAGTTCAAGACCTTCCAGCGCCACCAGCCCCTGGTGGACCGCACGCTGGCCATGATTTTTGAGAAGGCCTCCACGCGCACCCGCGTCAGCTTTGAGGCCGGCATGTACCAGCTCGGTGGCAGCGTGGTGCACCTGACCACCGGCGACAGCCAGCTCGGCCGCTCCGAGCCAATCGAGGACAGCGCCAAGGTCATCAGCCGCATGACCGACATCGTGATGATCCGCACCTATGAGCAAAGCAAGCTGGAAAGCTTTGCAAAACACTCGCGCGTGCCGGTGATCAACGGCCTGACCAATGAGTTCCACCCTTGCCAGATTCTGGCCGACATCTTCACCTACATTGAGCACCGCGGCCCGATAGCGGGTAAGACCGTGGCCTGGGTGGGTGACGGCAACAACATGGCCAACACCTGGCTGCAGGCCGCCGCCCTGCTCGGCTTTCACCTGCGCGTGAGCACGCCCAGCGGCTACGAGGTCAACGAAGTCACCGCCGCAGCGCCCGCCTCCATGGGGGCAGGCAGCTACAAGACCTATGCCGACCCGATGGAGGCTTGCGCCGGTGCCGATCTGGTCACCACCGATGTCTGGACCAGCATGGGCTACGAGGCCGAGAACGAAGTCCGCCGCAAGGCCTTCGCGGCCTGGTGCGTGGACCGCAAGATGATGGCCATCGCCGATCCCAAAGCCATCTTCATGCACTGCCTGCCGGCGCACCGCGGCGAAGAGGTGGAAGCCGAAGTGATTGACGGGCCGCAAAGCGTGGTCTGGGATGAGGCGGAGAACCGGATGCACGTGCAAAAAGCACTGATGGAATACTTGCTACTGGGCAAACTGTAGGCATTGCCCGTGAGCGCCTGCACCCGCTGCGGCGCATGCTGCGCCAGTTTCCGCGTCGACTTCTCGGTGCAGGAGTTGGACGACAACGGCGGGCGCGTGCCCTCCGGTTTGGCCGTGGAGGTCAACGCCCGCATCGCCCGCATGCGTGGCACCGACCACCAGCCGCCCCGCTGCGCCGCGCTCTCCGGCAAGCTGGGCGAGCAAATCGGCTGCGGCATTTACGAGTGGCGTCCCTCGCCCTGCCGCGAGTTTGAAGAAGGCAGCGATGCCTGCGCCATGGCGCGGCGCCGCCACGGGCTGATGCCGCTCAACGGCACCTGAACCAGGCGCACCGTCAACCAGCGTCCCGGCCAAGGGACTGCTACCCGGCGCGCCCTACTGAGCCGCCACCTCGGCTGCCAGCCGCGCCAGATTCTGCGCGTTGGCCGGCTCCACGATGTGGGCCACTGCAGCGGCAACCGCCGCATCTTCAAACACCTGGGTCCAGTGCACCAGCGTGCCCGAAGCGCTGGGCTCCAGATCCACCGTGAGGCGGAACAGGGGCTGGCACACATGGTCTATCACCACCCGGCGATTGGCCTCGATGGCAAAGAACACAGACTCGTTGGGGTAGTTGGCACCATCGGGGCCGTGCATGGTGAACTGCCAGGCGCCGCCGGGCCGGAAGTCGCAGAAGTCAAAGCTGTTGCGAAAGCCGTCCGGACCCCACCAGCGTGCCAGGCGCTGCGGGTCTGCAAAGGCGGCAAACACAGCGGCCGGGCTGGCGGCAATGTCTTTGGAGGTTTGAAAAGTTGTCATAGTTGGCACGCTCAAAAAGGCAAGGGGAATGGATTGTTGCGCAACGCTGCAGGCGTTGCCAGTCGGACCCGATTGCGCACCTGATTGCCAATGCCAGCAGCAATTTCTTTGAGCTGTTGGAATTAACCGACACCACGCGCTTTTTGCCGGTGTTACCTTTGCGGCGCCCTGAGCCAACATTCCATTGAGACAAGCCATGATCACACTCCAAGACTGCCAGCAGCGCGATACCGCCGACCCCCTACGCGGCCTGCGCGACCTGTTTTCCCTGCCATCCGGCGTGATTTACCTGGACGGCAATTCGCTGGGCGCCATGCCCAAATCGGCCGCTGCGCGTGCCGCCGAAGTCGTGACCACCGAATGGGGACGCGACCTTATCAAGTCCTGGAACGCGGCCGGCTGGTTCCACCTGCCGCAGCGCCTTGGCAACCTGATTGCGCCGCTGATAGGCGCGGGGCCGGACCAGGTGGTGGCCACGGACACCACCTCCATCAACCTCTACAAGGTCTTGTCTGCAGCCCTCTCGATTGCCAAACAGGATGCGCCACAGCGCCGTGTGATCCTGAGTGAGCGCAGCAACTTCCCCACCGACCTGTACATCGCCGAGGGCCTATGCAAGGCCCAGGGTTTCACGCTCAAGCTGGTCGAGCCGGACGAAATATCCGCCGCGCTGAACAGCGAACTGGCGGTGCTGATGTTGACGCACGTGAACTACCGCACCGGCGCCATGCACGACATGGTCGCCGTCACCGCCGCGGCGCACGCCGCGGGCGCGCTGGTGGTGTGGGACCTGGCGCACAGCGCGGGCGCGGTGCCGGTGGATCTGCTGGGCGCCGGTGCCGACTTTGCAGTGGGCTGCGGCTACAAATACCTCAACGGCGGCCCCGGCGCCCCGGCCTTTTTGTGGGTAAACCCCCAGCATGCCGAGCGCTTCTGGCAGCCGCTGTCGGGCTGGTGGGGCCACGCGGCCCCCTTCGCCTTCACGCCGGATTACCAGCCGGCCGCCGGCATCACGCGCTACCTGTGCGGCACGCAGCCCATGGTCAGCCTGGCGCTGCTGGAATGCGGGCTGGATGGCTTCAAGGCCGCCGAGGCGCTGGGCGGCATGGCGGCACTGCGTGCCAAGTCGCTGGCGCTCACCGACCTGTTCATCGCCTTGGTGGAACAGCGTTGCCAGGGCTACGGTCTGGGCCTGGCCACACCCCGGGCCCACTCGCAACGCGGCTCGCAAGTCTGTTTAACCCGGGAGCACGGGCAAGGTGCCTTTGCCATCGTGCAGGCACTGATTGCGCGCGGTGTGATCGGCGACTTCCGCGCCGGTGATGGGGCGGCTTACAAGGACATCCTGCGCTTCGGCCTCACACCCCTTTACCTCGGCTTTGAAGACGTGTGGAATGCGGTGGAACAGTTGCGCCAGGTGCTGGAAAGCGGCGAGTGGCAACAGCCGCAGTTCAACCAGCAGCATGCGGTGACCTGAGATGACCCACCAAGCCTCCGGCTGTCCCCTGCACGGCAGGGCAAGCACTGCACCCGACAGCAGCCGCGCCACCGAATCCATCGTTGCAGAAGAAAAAGCCCAGCTCGATTTCAGCAACTCCATGAGCTATGGCGACTACCTGCACATCGACCAGATCCTCAGCGCCCAGCACCCGCTCTCGCCTGCACATGACGAGATGCTGTTCATCGTGCAGCACCAGACCAGCGAGCTGTGGATGAAGCTGATGCTGCATGAGCTGCACGCCGCCATTGCCCACATCGCGCAGGACCAGATGGCACCGGCCTTCAAGATGCTGGCGCGTGTCTCCAAAATCATGGAGCAACTGGTGCATGCCTGGGACGTGCTGGCCACCATGACGCCGCCGGAATACACCGCCATGCGCCCCTATCTGGGCCAGAGCAGCGGCTTTCAGAGCTACCAGTACCGCTGCATTGAATTCGCCCTGGGCAACAAGAACGCGGCCATGCTCAAACCCCATGCGCACAGCGCCGAACGTCTTGCCATGGTGCAAGCAGCGTTTGAAGCCCCCTCGCTGTACGACGAAGCGCTGAAGCTGTTGGCGCGCCGCGGCCTTGCCGTACCGCCAAGCCACCGGCAACGCGACTGGACCCAACCCTATGCCGCCAGCGAGGCCGTGGAGCAGGCCTGGCTGCAGGTTTACCGCAACCCCGAACAATACTGGGACCTGTACCAACTCGGCGAAGAACTCACCGACCTGGAAGACGCCTTCCGCCTCTGGCGCTTTCGCCATGTCACGACGGTGGAACGCGTCATCGGCTTCAAGCGCGGCTCGGGCGGTACCGGTGGCGTGAGTTATTTGCGCAAGATGCTGGACGTGGTGCTGTTCCCGGAAATCTGGACGCTGCGCACCCTGCTTTGAGCGCGGGCTCAAGCCCACCACTACCGCATCGTGGGATTTTCAGCCAAATCCATCCCCAGTAAATGTGAACTGATCTGTTGATAACTGCGGGACAGGTATGCCAAACCCGCATGCCTATTGGGGCCGCGGGCGATGCTCAAAAAGGATGCAGAGCGTTTTTTGGGATGTGCTAGGAAAAGCGGACTCCAACCGGCTCAAGCCACGAGAGGAAACAGCGCGTCATCCATCACTGCACCATGGGCCAGCCGCTCGCCCAGGCCCGCAAACGGTGGTGAGGTGCGCCAGGGCCGCAGCGCGTGGCGGGCATCGTCACCCAGGTAGCGCGCCGAGAATACCCGGCGGCGTTGCCTGGGGCTGACGCCGCCACTGGCGTGCAAGGTGAGCATATGAAAGGCCACAGCGTCACCCGGTTGCAGGGCCCAGGCCAGTTGCGGAAACCGCTGCGGCTGCGCGTCGATGGCCGGCAACTCGGCCAGCGTGCCATCGGGAAACCACTTGGCCTGGTTGTCGCGAAAGGTACGCGGCATGTACCAGGTGCCGGCATGAGAGCCGGCCACAAAGCGCAGCGTGCTCTCCACAGGCACCGGGTCCACCGGAATCCAGAAGCTCACGTTGTGCCGGCCGCTGACGTTGTAGTAGGGCTGGTCCTGATGCCAGGGCGTGATTTGCCGCGTGCCGGGCTCCTTCACCAGCAGATGATCGTGGTAGATGCGCACGCTGTCGCTCTGCATCAAGGCCTTGGCAACCAGCGGCAAGGCCGATGCGCGCATCAGACTTTCATACGCCAGGTTGTCTTGCCAGGTGCAAAAGTCTTCCACAAACCTGCCGGGATCGTCCCCCTTGCTGGCCACCTGGGCCAGCGGGCTTAAATGCGCCAGGTTGTGTTCAATGCCCAGGGCCAGCAAGGCCACTTGCGCGGGGCTCAGCACACCACGCAGCACGACCGCGCCATCGCGCTGGTAATCTGCCACCGCGGTTTCAGTCAGTTGGAAGTGCCTGTTGTTCATGCAACACCGCTAGCGCTGCAGGCCGTGGCGCTCCATGCGGTAGCGCAGGGTGTCACGGCTGATACCCAAGGTTTTGGCGGCCTGCGTGACGTTGCCGGCGCATTGGGCCAGCGCCTTTTGCAGGTGTTCGCGCTCCAGGGTATCGAGCGAGACAGCCGCCTGCGGGCTGGCGGCACCGGCCGTATGGGTAGCCGCAGGCACCACCCTCGGGGCACTCAGCAGCATCAGGTCCTTCTCGCCCAGCACACCGTTGTGCTTGAGCAGCACCGCGCGCTCCAGCACATTGCGCAGTTCGCGTACATTGCCGGGCCAGTCGTGCGCCTGCAATGCCGCCATGGCGTCGGCGCCGATAGCCAGCTCTTTGCGTGCGTAGCGATTGGCCAGTTGCATCAGCAGATGCGACGCCAGCAAGGGAATGTCATCTCCACGCGCGCGCAGCGGCGGAATCTGGATCTGGAACACCTTGAGCCGGTACATCAGGTCGGCACGGAAGTGCCCTTCGCGCACCTGAGCGTCCAGGTCTCGGTTGGTGGCGGCCACGATACGCACGTTCACCTGGCGGTCGGTCAACGCACCCAGGCGGCGCACGCGCAAATTTTCCAGCACGCGCAACAGTTTGGCCTGCAGGCCCAGGTCGAGTTCACCGATTTCGTCCAGAAACAGCGTGCCGCCGTCGGCCGCCTCGATCAGCCCCACCTTGCGCACATGGGCGTCGGTAAACGCGCCTTTCTCAAAGCCAAAGAGCTCTCCTTCGATCAGATGCGCAGGCAGGGCCGCACAGTTGATTTCCATGAACGGGCCCTTGGCGCGCGGCCCGGTCTGGTGGCAGGCCTTGGCCACCAATTCCTTGCCGGTGCCGGTTTCGCCCAGAATCAGAATCGGCGCTGCGGGGGACAGGTCGGCCGGCTCGATGCCGGAGATGTTGCTGATCAGGTCACGCAGGTTCTGCATGGCCTGCGACTCGCCCACTAGCGCATCCAGGCTGGCGTTGCGCGCATCGCGCTGGCGGTAGTAGTCCAGTGCGCGGCGTTCACCCCGCTCGGCCAGCGCGCGCTCCACCACCTCCTTGAGGCTTTGCAGGGTCACGGGCTTGGTCAGCAAATCCATGGAGCCTGCCTTCATGGCATCCACGGCCAGGGTCACACTGGCGTGGCCGGTGACCATGACGATGCGCGGCGGGTCCTCTTGTTTGCGCAGGGCGCGTATCACCTCCAGCCCGTCCATGCCGGGGAGCTGAAAATCCACGATCACCACATCAGGCTGGATACGCTGCGCGGTCTGCACACCGACCGCGCCGTCGTGCGCCACTTCCACCAAGTAGCCGGCATTTTCAAAGAACCGGGCAATGTTTTTGGCCAGTACCAACTCGTCTTCAATAATCAGCAGTGTGGCCATTTACATTGACTCCGGGGCTGCATCTGTGGCCAGCGGCAACATGAGCTCCACACAGGTGCCCTTGACGGGCGCCCGATTCAAGGCGATTTCACCGCCCCATTGCTCCACCATGCGTTTCACCAGCGCCAGCCCGATGCCCAGGCCGCCGCTTTTGGTGCTGAAGAAGGGGCGAAACAGCGCGTTGCGTACATGGTCCTGAATGCCAGGGCCGCTATCAATAATCTGCAACGTGAGTGCACGGGCGTTGGCACTCCAGCGCACCGCGATCTCGCCACCATTGGGCATGACATCGGTGGCATTGGCCAGGATGCTGATGAGAATCTGGCGCAGCATCGCGGTGTGGGCCTGGATCGCAGGCGCCTCCTCGGATGGCAGCGTCCAGCGGATGCCGCGGCGGTTCATCTCGGGCGCCATCTCTTCCATGCAGGCCCGCATCACCGGCGAGGGCAACACCCGCTCCGAGGCCAGCACCGGCGCCTGGGACACCCGCACCAGCTCGGTAATCCAGCGGTCGGCACGGTCCACCGAGGTGGTGATATCAACACAGTGCTCCACCTGGTCCGCTGTCAGGCTGCCACCGCCTTGCAGCATCTCCGCCGTTACCCGGATCGATGACAGGGGGTTGCGCAGGTTGTGCGCCACGGCCCGCGCCAGCTCGACCGCGGTGGCCAGGGTCTGGCTCTCTGCCAGGCGGGCTTGCTGATCGCGCATCACACGGTCGGCACGGGCCACGGTCCAGTACAGGGTCACAAACAGCCCCAGGGCGCTCACGGCACTTGCCAACCAGAGTTGCAGCAACGCGTCGTGTATGGCGGCATTGAGCTGCAGCGGCACTTTGTAGAGTTCCATCACCCCCAGCACCCGCCTGGATTGCGGATCAAAAATGGGAATGTAGCTTTCCACGTAGAAGCTGGTGCGTTGCGCCAGACCCACGTGCTCGCCCTTGGCCGGGTCACCGGCGTCCAGCGTGCCACTGTGCACCACCAGTTTGCCGCCCAGCGCGTCATCGAGTTCGTCGTTCACCGGAAAGCGCTGCCCTTGCAGCGACGGATCGGTAGACCACACCACCGTGCCGTCAGTCTGGTAGGCGTTGGCCCGCACCGGCTCGCGCATGCTGGCCACGTGGGCCATGGAGGCCAGGAAGCGCTCCTTGATGACCGGGTCTTGCGGGTTGGACAAGTAGGGCGCCGACTGGTCAGTAATCAGCAGGTTCTGGATGAAGTCCATGCTGACCTCGCCCTCGCGCTGCAGCATGCGCTCGGTCAGCATGTGCGACATCAGCCAACCCAGACCCAGCGCGATGATGGCAATCACCCCCAGACTCGTCAGTGCAAAACGACGTCGAAGATTGAGTGCTTTGGGGTCAGCCTGTTTTGCCATGTATCTTGTTGTGTGAATGTCTTGGTCCAGTTTGTACCAGTTAAATTGTTGAAACCCTGTCGGCACGCGTGAATTTACTGCTGCGCCGCCTGCGACCCGGCGCCAGGGCTTGCGGGGGATAAACCCCAATCGGGTGAGGCATATCCCCCACTTTGTAAAAAGCAGATCCGCCAAGACTGGTAGGTCGTTGATTTCATTGGGTTTTTTACTTATTTTCGGGTTGTAACGGCTCTCGCTTATGTGAAGAGGTCCATCGTGTGACGGTGGGCATTTTTTTAACTCTTTATGAATCCAGGAACCCTCGCCATGCGCAACGCCTTCTCTACTACCAGCCTCATTGCAGCCACCCTGTTGAGCGCCGCAGCCTTGCTGACTCCGATGACGGCCTCTGCAGCCAAAGACGGCACCCCGAGCGCTGGCAAAGGCCTGAAGTGCTTCTTCGCCCCGGTCAAGCAGGCTGATGGCAGCGTCACATTGACACGCGTTTGCTACAAGGGAGTCTGATGCGCCAGGTCCGCAGAGGCTTGCTACGCATGCGGGCAAGCCTGGTCATCACCATGGCTGGCTGGGGCTTTGCCGCCCTGGCACAGCCGGCCGAGAGCCATTTGCAATTCGATGTCGGCATAGGACATGAAGCGCAAACCTCGCCGGTCTTTCAGCTCTCTCCGGAGGGCAACGTCCTGTACCTTGATGGTCAGCAGGGGCTGGGCGGCAGCCACCTGCGTACCAGCCTGCAGGGCAATGCGAGCTGGAACTGGGAGCAGGGTATCTCGACCGCGCTGGCGGCAGATGCGACCATCAAACGCTCACCCAATAGTCCCGACCTTGACTACATGGCCATCAACCTGCAGCCCGCAATTCACTGGCCCTGGGGTAGCGCGAGCATCGGCGTCGGCATCAACCTGCAAAGCTATGACGTAGGCGGGCACCACTTCCGCGATAGCTCCGGCATGCAGGTGGACTGGACCCATTCGGATGGCGATAGCCTGTGGGGTGTGGTGGCTGAAGTTGCCTCCTACCAGCATGCAACGGAATACGCCGATATGAATGCCAAGGCAGCCTCCATCGTGCTTCTGCACCAATGGTCCGACCCCTTGCCGGGCATAGATGGCCTGGACTTCTCCGCCATTGTCGGCAGGGAAATCAACGACCAAGACATACACGAACTATCAAGCCGCAGCGCCATGCTGAGCGCCACCGTGCGCTGGACCGCGCTGGGAGCAGACTGCTCCCTGGGTCGCAGTTGGCGCCAGGCCCGCTTTGATGCCAATGCATTCGCAAGCGAGCCGTCACGCGCCGATAACACGGTGTTGACAGACCTGGCTGCCCAGTGGGCCCTGTCGGCAAGGCATTCCATCCGCCTGGAATACAACGCCATGCGCAACGTGTCGAGCACGCGCTTGTATGACAACGACTTCGAGCAATGGAGTGTGATCCTGCGTTCCACCTGGTAAGTGCACCGCAGCAGTAGCTCAGCGTGCTGCCCTTCGGGTGACGGGGCGGCCAGCAGGTCGCTGGCCCACCCCGCCTACCAAATCAATTCCCGGAACCACGCTGGCACGCTCCACTTAGCGCTCACACGCCGGGTCACGGGAGGCATCGGGGCTGCTGCAACCACCGGCTCCGAAACGAATTCAAAAGGTGTGGAGTCTTCCACCTCGTCCCCGTATTGCGTAGCGACATAGGCCCGCATAAACCATTTCAAGGGATTGTCTGAAATGGCCGGGATGTGCGGCCACTGCGCGCCAAACCACTCCACGAGCGCATCTTCAATAGTGAACCACTCCGCCGACAAAATGGCCCCGGCTTGGGACCAGTCGTTGGCAGGGTTGTAGGTGTGCGGGTGCCAGACCCCGCTCTCCGGATCGTGGGGTGTGCCAGGCATTTGGTGGTTGGTTGCGAGCCTGAGCCCGGCAGATTGGGCCACCCAGTAATTGAGTTGGCGGCCGTCAAGGCGTTTAACGTTCATGGCATCTCCCCGCATTGAATAGTGAGTTAGTGCCTGAAACATTGCATAGAGTGTGCCAACGCCAGCCCGCCGAGAGGACTTCCCTAAGTGCTTGATTTCATTCAGATTTATTTTGCAAAATCCACACCCGCCTGGGCTGTGGGGTGGGTCTTGGGGGATAAACCCCAATCAGGCGGGGTAAATCCCCCAGCACCTCCACCGGCAACGCAACCCCGGCCCTGCCGTCAATCGATGCGGTCTTCCAGCCGCTGTACCGCATGCTTGTCGGCCTCCAGCACCGCACGCGCCGCACGGCCTTTGCTGGTATTGCTCCACCAGCCATAGCCGATCACCAGGACGGTCAGCAGCAGCGGCAGATACACCGTGCCATGAAATAGGGCTGGCAAAAAGGGCTGCACCGCCTGGTCCGAGTCAATCATCTCGCCGGCCGTCCAGGCGATCAATGCCGCGCCGACATACACCACCACCGGAAAACGGTCCATCACCTTCATGATGACGGTGCTGCCCACCACGATCAGCGGGATCGACAGGGCCAGTCCCGTGATCAGCAGGGTCCAGTTGCCCTTGGCTACACCGGCAATGGCCAGCGTGTTGTCCAGGCTCATCACCACATCGGCAATCAGAATGGTTTTGACCGCCCCCAGGAGGTCACCGTGGGCGTGGTGCGCGCCCTCGGGCTCATCCTGCTCCACCAGCAGTTGAAGAGCGATCCAGACCAGCAGCAGCCCGCCCAGGCATTGCAGGAAGGGAATTTTGAGCAGTTGCACGGCCACGATGGTCAGCGCCACGCGCAGCACAATGGCGCCGCCACTGCCCCACACAATGGCCTGCCTCTGGTGCTGCGGCGGCAGGTTGCGCGCGGCCAGGGCAATCACTACCGCGTTGTCGCCCGATAGCACAATATTGACCAGCATGATCTCCAGCAGGGCCGTCAGAAACGACGTGTTGAGCCACTCCATCTTTTTCCATCCTCCATAACGCAAGTGGCGCAGATCGCCACCTTTTCAGCCCGTGCATCATGGCACAAGCCGGTATGCACCCATGGAGGGATCGCAATCGATGGGCCGGCTCAGTCCCCGGCCATCGCTGCCACCTCTGCCTGCAGTTCCAGATACTGTGCAAGCCGGGCACCACCCAGTGCCACGGCGCGCGCAATGGCCGCCCCGGCTGCAGACTTTTGCCGCAGTTCCAGACGAACTTGGGCCAGGTTATTCCAGCCATCGGCAAAATCGGGCTGCGCTTGCACGGCACTTTCGTAGGCTGCGGCGGCGACCTGCAAGTCGTGCAGGGCATAGGCGCTATTGCCCAGTCCCAGCAGCAGGGAGGCATGCCCGGGCCAACGCGCCAGCGCCTGCGCATAGGCCTGGCGTGCCACCTGCGGCTGGCCGGCCTCCAGAGCGGCCACACTGCGCGCATAGGCGGCGGCATCGGCCGTGGCGGGCAATTGGTCCGGCGGCAGTGCCAGCATGGCCCAATAGCCGCCACGCGCCCAGATGCGCTCAAAGGTAAACAGGGACATCTCCAGACGCGCCGTTTCACCCGAATGCAGGGTGATGGTGTTGCGTGCCAAGTCGTAGGCGATCACCACGGCGTAATGCCAGACCGGGTAAATGGGCAGGGACAGGTTCTGGTACACCAGCACCGGATGGCCGGCAGCCACTTCCTGCAGCAGATCTTGCAAGGCCGGCTTGAGCACGTATGCCACCATGCCGCGCCGACGGGCCGCGGCCAGCATCTCCACTTGCAGCGAGCCCTTGCGCGCGGGCAGGTAGACCTGGTCTACCAGTGCCTCGGGCGTAACGGCCACGCCTGCGTCTGCCAGCACCATGGCCAGTGCGGCGGGGCCGCATTCGTACTCCTTCTGGGCAAAAAACGGCACGTTTGGCAGGTCTGCCTGCGCTGCCACCGCCGGCGGGTCAGCCGCTTCGCGCAAGCGTGTCACTTGCGGTGTGGCGCAGCCCGTGAGCAGGGCACAAACAAGAACCCCCGCAAAAGCGGGGGTGCATCGCAACCATGGCGAAAAATTCATCGCACCGATCGGGTGAACGGGTAGACCTTGGTCAGGCCCAGAATATCGGTGACCAGCAATATGATGAACACGGTGAACAGCACGCTCAGGATGTCACCGCCGGCAGGAGCCTGGTCGATGCGCCCTGCCAGGGTTGCCACTTCATCATCCGTCATGGCCTTGACACGTTCCTGTGCCAGATCGGCACTCAGGCCGCGTTCGGCCAGACCCGCACGCACCTCCTCACGCGCCAGCAGCGCACTGACCCGGGCCCGCGCATCCGATTGGCTTTGCGAGGCCAACGCCTGCTCGCTGGACACAATGCCGGCATGGGCCACCATGGGCATACCCAGCATGGCGGTGGAGGCAATCAGGACGGAAGCAGTCAGACGTTTGAAAAATTTCATGGCAAAGGACAAAGTTAAAGTGTAGAGGATAGAAGGTATTGCGGCAAAGTCAAAGAAGCTTACATCCATACACATTTGAGGGGCCTGCCTGCAGCTCACTCCAGCGCGCCGGTCAAATCCCCGACCTTCTCGCGCACGCCCGGCAGCGGCTCCAGACCAAAGCGGCGGGTGATCAGTTTGAGGATGGATCCGGTGTCATACGCCGTGGAATCCACATGGCCCTTTTTCACCGAGGGACCTATCAGCAGCGCCGGTATGCGCGTACCCGGGCCCCAACGATCGGCCCAACCGGGACCGGTGGGTGGCGCAGCATGGTCCCAATAACCTCCGTTCTCGTCGTAGGTGACGATGACCAGCATGTTGTTCCATTGCGGGCTGGCCTTGAGCCGGTCCAGCAAGTCGGCAATGTGGCGATCGCCGGTGACCATGTCGGTATAACTGGGGTGCTGGGTGTTGACCCCGGCCGGCTTGTAAAAGGACACGGCCGGCAACTGGCCGCTGGCAATGGCCTGTACAAAGTCATCGCCATCCCGCAGGTGCTGTGCGCGCGCCGCGGTGCCCGGCGCGTAATTGGCGAAGTAGTTAAAGGGCTGGTGGTGCGGCTGAAAGTTGGGCGAATCCTCGCCCTTGGCGTAAATCACCTTGCGCGCTGCGGCGGGGTCCTGCACGCCGTCGCGCAGCGCACGCTGGTAGCCGCCGGCATACCAGGCCCAATCCACCCCCTTGGCCGAGAGCGTGTCACCAATGGTCTTGCCGGTTTGCGGCGGCAGAGGCAGATCGGGCTTGCCGCCATGGCGGGCAAACCCCGCGGGATTGGCCAGTTCGCGCGCACCATTCGCCGCAGTTGGAATGCCGCTGGGTTGGTAAGGAGGTTGTGTGGTGTTGATGGAGTAACCATCCGGCGTGACCTGTCCGGCATTGACCAGTTGCACCGCCCCCACATGCGCCGAGGGCGAGCCCGCACGCTTTTGCAAGCGGCCGTCCGAGTCCAGTTGGGCCCGCATGTAATCCGGCGCGCCGTCAAAGCGCGGCGCGCAGGCGCAAACCAGATACTGGTGATTCAGATAAGAACCGCCAAACGCACCCATAAAGAAGTTGTCGGCCAATGTGTAGTCCCTGGCCCATTGCCACATGCGGAACTGGCTGCCGTCGTAATGCCCCATGACCCAGCCACCCACCGCCGACATGGCGACAAAGTGGTTGTTGCTGCCACCGTTGATTTGCTCCTGGTTGTTGTAAAACAGGTGCGTCGGGCTGGGCACGATTTGCGTGGGTGCGCGGCTCACCGGTGGCGCATCAATGCGAAACGGCGCATTGGGCATGACCGCAAAGCTGGCATCGGGCTTGCCGTCCGGGCCGAAGGTCACAAGCTCCTTCAGCGGCGTCCCGTCGTGGTCAAGCTGCAGCTTTTGTTGCTCCGTGGCGTTGGCAATTCCGTTGGCTCCGGGAAACAAACCATAGATATTGTCAAAACTGTGGTTCTCGGCATAGATCACCACAACGTTGCGAATACGCTCCAGCGGGTCCTTGCGGGCAGAAGACTGGCCCGGAGCGGCACAGGCGGCCAAGGTCGCCGCCACGCCAAGGGCCAGCGCCAAGCGCCTCAGGCGCCAGGACACGGCAGACAAATCAGGGTAGGGGTGCAAGGGGCTCATGGCGTCTCCTGGTGAGGCTTCTTTTTATGCTGCCAATTGGCTGGGCGCTGCAGAAGTTTAGCGCCGCGGACCCCGCCCAACGCGATTCAAGGGCCTTTGTAGAGCCAGGGCACGTCCATCAGCCGGGAGCCCAGCAGTTTGAGTGCGATGTCACGCCCCACCTGCTGCAAACCCTTGAAGTGGTAGATCTCGCCATTGCGGATGGCACGCGCCTGCACCCGCGCATTGCGTTGCCACCGCATCGCAGCGAAACGCGCCAGCGCCTGCGGCACCTGGCCCGGGGCTTCACCGATGCAATGCGCCAGCGCGGCGGCGTCTTCGATGGCCATGCCGGCACCCTGCGCCAGATAGGGGCGCATGGGATGAGCGGCATCGCCCAGCAAGGCAATCCGGCCCTTGGCATGCTCAGCTGCACTGGCCATGGGCGGGCGGTCTGACAGGGGCCACAAACGCCATGGGTCAATGGCGTAAATCAGGTCCCTTAGCGGGCCACGGGCCTTGGCCATGCGGCTGCGCAATTCAGGGGCATTGGCGCTGTGGTCCCAGGACTGCGGATCGCCCGACACCTTGCCTTTGACGATGCACACCACGTTGAGCCAATCACCGCAACGCACGGGGTAATGCACGGCATGAAAATCCGGCCCCATCCAGGCCGTCACCACCTGCGTGCGCAGGGAGGCCGGCAAGGCGCTCTGCGGCAACATGGCGCGAAAGGCCAGGTGCCCGGTGGTACGCGGCGCAGTGTCGTTTTCCACCACCTGCTTGCGCACCTGGCTCCACAACCCGTCGGCACCCAGTAGCAAAGGCGCTTCAAAACTCTGGTCCTGCACGGTGTCCACGCGCACACGCTGGTCATCCTGGGCAATACCAATCACGCGCGAGTCCAGGTGCAAATTCACGCCACCCTGCACGCGCACCGCCTCCAACAGCACGCTGTGCATGTCGGCGCGCGCAATGGTGGCATAGGCCGCACCGTAGCGCTGTAGGGCGGTTTGCCCCAAGGGCAGTAAACCCAGGCGCTCGGTAGTGATGGCATTGCGCACCTCCAGATGCTTGGGAAATGCAGCCACACGGCGCACAGCGTCACCCACGCCCAAGGCCTCCAGCACCTTCACCACATTGGGGCCCAGCTGGATGCCGGCTCCCACCTCACCAAAGACCAGGGACTGCTCCAGCAGGTCCACTTGCCAACCCACCCGGGCACAGGCCAGGGCGGCAGCCAAGCCACCGATTCCACCGCCCGAGATCACCATGTATTTATCCATGGTTTATTGTGGTGCGCCGAACTTTTGCATAGCTGACGCCGCTTTTGCGCAATATCAATGAGCCATACCGTGCAGCACCTACTCCACCCGGGTAATGCCGGTGGGCTTGAAGCCCAGGTCGGCCGCCTTGCCCTTGCGGCCCCGCGCGGCGCGTGCGTTGTTGAGGCTACGGATTTCCAGCGTCTCGTCGCGCTCCTTGCCGCCGCGGCCTATGCCCTCGATGCGGATGCTGCGCGTGTAGGCCGCCGCACCGGCCAGCGTGTCCTTGGCTTCCAGGTCCAGCAGCATCAGGCCGCGCCCGCCGGTGGCCATGGATTTGAGCTCGGTGAGCTCGAAGGTCAGGATGCGCCCGCCCGTGGAGGCACAGGCCACATGGGTGGCGGGTGCCACCGGGGCCGCCGCAGTACCAGGGGTCAGCACCCTGCCCTGCGCACCACTCACCAGCGAGGGTTTGCACAGGGTCTCGCCCGCGTTGCAGGTGACAAAAGCCTTGCCGGCTTTCTGGCGCGAAATCAGATTGGCTACCGTGGCCATAAAGCCATAGCCTCCGGTGGAACTGAGCAGCAGCGTGGCCGCGGCCGGGCCGGCAAAGTAATACAGCAGTTGCGTGCCGCTCTCCAACTCGATCAGCGTGGTCACCGGCTGACCGTCACCGCGCCCGCCCGGCAACAGCGACACCGCCACCGAATACACGCGGCCATTCGACCCGAACACCAGCAGCGTGTCGACGCTGCGGCATTCAAAGGTGTCATAGAGCCCGTCGCCCGCCTTGAAGGCAAAGGTGCTGGCCTCGTGTCCATGGCCCAGGCGGGTGCGCACCCAGCCCTTCTGGCTGACCACGACGGTGACTGCCTCGTCCACCACCTTGACTTCGGCCACGGCCTTTTTCTCGGTCTGTATCAGGGTACGGCGTGCATCGGCAAAGGTTTTGGCGTCGGCTTCGATTTCCTTGACCATCAAGCGCCGCAGGGCCGCGGGGTTGTTGATGATTTCTTCCAGCCGGCCCTGCTCGATGCGCAACTCCGACAACTCCTGCTCGATCTTGATAGCCTCCAGCCTTGCCAATTGGCGCAGGCGGATTTCCAGGATGTCTTCGGCCTGCCGGTCGCTCAAGTTGAAGCGCGCAATCAGCGCCGCCTTGGGCTCATCGCTCTGGCGGATGATGGCAATGACGTCGTCGATGTTGAGCAGAACGGTCTGGCGGCCCTCCAGGATGTGGATGCGGTCCAGCACCTTGGCCAGGCGGTGGCGGCTTCTGCGCTCGATAGTGGTCTGGCGAAAGCTGATCCACTCATTGAGCATCTGGCGCAGAGACTTTTGCGTGGGACGGCCATCCAAGCCGACCATGGTCAGGTTGACGGGCGAAGAGGATTCCAGGCTGGTGTGTGCCAGCAGCGCGGTAATCAGCTCCTGCTGCTCAATGCGGCTGGTCTTGGGCTCGAACACCAGACGCACAGCGTTCTCTTTGCCGGATTCGTCGCGCACCACGTCCAGCACCGCCAGGATGCTGGCTTTCAGCTGGGTCTGGTCCTGACTCAGGGCCTTCTTGCCGGTCTTGACCTTGGGGTTGGTCAGCTCTTCAATCTCTTCCAGCACGCGTTGGGTGCTCACCCCCGGCGGCAGCTCGGTGACGACCAGTTGCCACTGGCCGCGCGCCAGGTCTTCAATCTTCCAGCGGGCCCGGCATTTGAGCGAACCGCGCCCCGTGCGGTAGGCGTCGGCAATGTCGGAGGCCGGGCTGATGATCTGGCCGCCGCCGGGGAAGTCCGGGCCCGGAATGAGGGTGAACAGCTCGGCCTCCGACAACTGCGGGGTCTTGACCAGGGCGATGCAGGCATCGGCCACTTCGCGCAGGTTGTGGCTGGGGATTTCGGTGGCCAGGCCCACGGCAATGCCGCTGGCGCCGTTGAGCAGCGAGAACGGCAGGCGTGCCGGGAGCTGGCAGGGCTCTTCAGTGGAGCCGTCGTAATTGGGCTGGAAGTCCACCGTACCCTGGTCGATTTCGTCCAGCAGCAGCGAGGTGATCTTGGCCAGACGCGCCTCGGTGTAGCGCATGGCGGCGGCACCGTCGCCATCGCGCGAGCCGAAATTGCCCTGGCCGTCGATCAGCGGATAGCGCTGTGAAAAATCCTGCGCCATGCGCACCAGGGCCTCGTAGGCGGCCTGGTCGCCATGCGGGTGGAAGCGGCCCAGCACGTCACCGACGACACGGGCGCATTTCACCGGCTTGGCGCCGGTGTTGCCATTGGCACCGCCAAACCCTAAGCCCATGCGCGACATGGAATACAGAATGCGGCGCTGCACCGGCTTCTGGCCATCGCAGGCGTCCGGCAGGGCGCGGCCCTTGACGACGGAGAGCGCGTATTCGAGGTAGGCACGCTGGGCGTAGGTGGCCAGGTTCAGGCCATCGTCGCCCTCAGCGGGTGGATTCAAGGGGGTCAATAGGTCTTCGGTCATGCGTTGGAATCAAATTTTGGGCACATCACTGCGGCACAAATGTGGGCTGCGCCGGGCTGAATGCTGCAGCATCTGCAGCCGGCTCCGTCAGGTAGGCGGCGGCCTTGATGCTGCCGTAAAGGGCGGTGACTTTCTTCACGAATTGGGGGGTTTCCCCGTTGGCAGGCACACGGTTACCCGCCTTGCGCACGTTGCCGGCACCTGCGTTGTAGGCTGCCAGGGCGAGGTCCAGGCGCTGGGAGAACGTATCCATCAAGGAGCGCAAATACAAAGCACCCGCGTGCACGTTAATGGCCGGGTCCATGAGTTGCTGGCTTAGCGACTGCTTGGTGCCGCGCAGACCGATAAAACCGGCTGCGGTGGCCGGCATGATTTGCATCAGCCCGATGGCTCCGGCGCGCGACACCACATAGGGGTCGAAGTCAGACTCCACCTTCACCACCGCCTGCAGCAGGTGCACATCCACGCCATAGGCCCGGGCCGCCTCCTGCAAATGCTGGTACCAGGGCACGGCCGGGCTCTGTGACTCAGGCACGCTGTACGTGGCCTGGGCCAAAGGCACGGGAAAGCCTTTGGCCGCCCCTTCCGCACTTTCCTGCGACAGCGCAAGAACCGGCAGCGCCAGCAACAGCAGGGCGGCCCCCACCCGCGTCAAGCCACGTTGCAGTGCAGCCCTCATACATCCACCTCCACCGAGTCGCCATGCAATTCCATCAGCTCGCGCCGGGCCGCCGCCTCGCCCTTGCCCATGAGCTTGGTAATCAGCGCCTCGGTCGCGCCGAAGTCGATGGCGCCCAGGGCCACCGGCAGCAGACGCCGCGTATCCGGATTGAGCGTGGTGTCCCACAGCTGTTCGGCATTCATTTCACCCAGGCCCTTGAAGCGGCTGATGGTCCAGGCGCCCTCGCGCACGCCTTCCTTGCGCAGCTTGTCCAGAATGGCGGTGAGTTCGCCATCGTCCAGCGCATAGGCCTTGCTGGCGGGTTTTTTACCGCGCGCCGGCGCGTCCACGCGAAACAACGGGGGCCTGGCCACAAACACATGGCCGGTTTCGATCAGCTTGGGGAAGTGGCGGAAGAACAACGTGAGCAGCAGCACCTGGATGTGCGAGCCATCTACATCGGCGTCCGACAGGATGCAGACCTTGCCGTAACGCAGGCCGCTCATATCGGGCGTGTCGTTGGGGCCGTGCGGATCGACACCGATGGCCACCGAGATGTCGTGGATTTCGGTGTTGGCAAACAGCCGGTCGCGGTCCACTTCCCAGGTGTTGAGCACCTTGCCGCGCAGGGGCAGCACGGCCTGGTTTTCCTTGTCGCGGCCCATCTTGGCGCTGCCCCCCGCCGAGTCGCCCTCCACCAGAAACACCTCGTTGTACAAAATGTCTTTGCTTTCGCAATCGGTCAGCTTGCCGGGCAACACCGCCACGCCGGAGCTCTTGCGCTTCTCCACCTTCTGGCCGGCGCGCTGGCGCGTCTGCGCGGCCTTGATGGCCAGCTCGGCCAGCTTCTTGCCGTATTCGACGTGCTGGTTCAGCCACAGCTCCAGCGCGGGGCGGACAAAGCCGGAGACCAGACGCACGGCGTCGCGCGAGTTCAGGCGCTCCTTGATCTGGCCCTGGAACTGCGGGTCCAGCACCTTGGCCGACAGCACATAGCTGGCGCGGGCGAACACGTCTTCGGGCATGAGCTTCACACCCTTGGGCAACAGGCTGTGGAACTCGATAAAGCTTTTCACCGCCGTGAACAGGCCGTCGCGCAAACCGCTTTCATGCGTGCCACCGGCGCTGGTCGGAATCAAATTCACATAGCTCTCGCGCACCGGCTGGCCGTCTTCGGTAAAAGCCACGCACCAGCTGGCGCCTTCTCCGTCGGCAAACTGCTCGCTTTGGGCATCGGCAAAGCCCTCGCCGGCAAACAGCGGAATTACCGGCTCGCCATTGAGCGACTGCATCAGGTAGTCGCTCAGACCCCCCTTGTAGAGCCAGGCCTGGGTTTCCTTGGTCTTCTCGTTGACTAGGGTGACGCTGACGCCGGGCATCAGCACGGCCTTGCTGCGCAGCAAATGCGTCAGTTCGGCCATGGGCAGGACGGCCGACTCAAAATATTTGGGATCGGGCCAGACCCGCACCGTGGTGCCGGACTTGCGGTCGCGTGGGCCATCACTGGGCTCGCCGTTTTCCATGGCACCAGCCTTGCGCACCACCAAGGGCTCGACCACGTCGCCACCGGCAAACACGATGCGCGCCACCGAGCCGTCGCGGTAGCTGGTGGCCTCCAGGCGCTTGCCCAGGGCGTTGGTGACGCTGACGCCCACGCCGTGCAGGCCGCCGGAGAAGCTGTAGGCGCCGCCCTTGCCCTTGTCGAACTTGCCGCCGGCATGCAGGCGGGTGAACACCAGCTCGATCACCGGGGCGTTTTCTTCCGGGTGCAGGCCGAACGGGATGCCGCGGCCGTCGTCTTCAACCGACACCGAGCCGTCGAGGTGCAGGCAGACCTTGATCTTCTTGCCGTGACCGGCCAAGGCCTCGTCGGCGGCGTTGTCCAGCACTTCCTGGATGACGTGCAGCGGATTGTCCGTGCGGGTGTACATGCCCGGGCGTTGCTTGACCGGCTCCAGGCCCTTGAGGACGCGGATGGAGCCTTCGGAATAGTCGGAGTTGGAGGTAGGGGGTTTGGCTGACATGGCCGGCATTGTAGTCCGTGAAATTCAATTCACTGTACATATAGACAGCTCAACCCAATGCGTATCGGGGGGTATGTCCCCAGCCGGGCCACCTACCCGCACGGGATTGGCTACATTAGCGGCCATGTCTGAATCGAACGCCCGCCTGTCCACACCGCTGTCCATGACCCGCCTGCTGCTTTGTGGGGCCGCCATCGTTACGCTGGCCATGGGTATACGCCACGGCTTTGGTCTGTGGCTGCAGCCCATTACCCAGGCCCACGGCTGGACGCGCGAAACCTTTGCCTTTGCGATTGCCATCCAGAACCTGGCCTGGGGCGTGACCGGGGTGTTGGCCGGCATGGCGGCCGACCGTTTTGGCGCGTTTCGGGTCATCCTGATTGGTGCCGCCGCCTACAGCCTGGGACTCATCGGCATGGCCTACGCAGACAGCTCGCTGCTGTTTGCCATGACCGCCGGTGTGCTGATCGGAACCGCCCAGTCCGGCACCACCTATGCGGTGGTGTACGGCGTGATCGGCCGCAATGTCCCGGCTGAAAAGCGCTCCTGGGCCATGGGTGTGACGGCAGCCGCCGGATCTTTCGGACAGTTCCTGATGGTACCAACCGAAGGTTTTTTGATCAGCCAGTTTGGCTGGCAGCAGGCCCTGGTGCTACTGGGCTTTGCCGCGCTGTTGATCGTGCCGCTGGCCTGGGGTCTGCGTGAACCCGGCTTTGCCGGCAACGCCGCACCGGCGCGCGACCAGTCCGTCCTGCATGCCATTCAGGAAGCCTTCAAATATCCCAGCTTCAAGCTGCTGATGGCCGGCTACTTTGTCTGCGGCTTTCAGGTGGTATTCATTGGCGTGCACATGCCCAGCTACCTGAAGGACAAGGGCCTGTCGCCGCAGGTGGCCAGCTATGCGCTGGCGCTGATCGGGCTGTTCAACGTGTTTGGCACCTATGCCGCCGGGGTTCTGGGGCAGCGCCTGGCCAAGCGCAAGATCCTGGCCTTTATCTACCTGGCGCGCGCCGTAGCCATCAGCGTCTTTTTGCTGGTGCCACTGAGCCCCATGTCGGTCTATGTGTTTGCCAGTGTCATGGGCACGTTGTGGCTGTCCACGGTGCCGGTGACCAACGCCCTGGTGGCGCAGATTTTCGGCGTGGCGCACCTGTCCATGCTCAGCGGCTTTGTGTTTTTCAGCCACCAGATCGGCTCGTTCATGGGGGTCTGGTTGGGCGGCTATCTGTATGACAAGACCGGCAGCTACGACATCGTCTGGTACATCGCCATTGCCCTGGGGGTGGCCGCGGCTTTGATTAATCTGCCGATCAGGGAAGCGGCGATTGCGCGCCAGCCACAACCGCAGGCGGCCTGAGCTGACGCACCCTCCTATGCAGCGCAAACGGCAAGCCCTCCTGCTCCTGCTGGCCCTGGCCTTACTGGCAGGTGTGTTTGCGCTGTACACCCGCCCCGACTTTCTGCTTCAACTCAGCAACCAGATCTGGGCCTGTTTCTGACATACCCCAAGCCCGCATGCCAAACCTGACAGCTATGCCCCGCACAGCGCACGTCGGCTTGAGCGCGCCCTCCCCCTGGATTGCCCGCTGGTCACACCTGCTGCCACCCGGCTGCGAAGTGCTGGACCTGGCCTGCGGCAGTGGCCGACACCTGCAGTGGTTTGCGACGCGCGGCCATCCCGTGGTTGGCGTGGACCGGGACACCGCCACGGCGCGCAGCCAGGTACCGCAAGCGCAGCTGGTACAGGCCGACATAGAAAATGGCCCCTGGCCCTTGCTGACCCCGCAAGGCCCGCGTCGCTTCGGTGCTGTGGTGGTCACCAACTATCTGTGGCGCCCGCTGTTTCCCCTGCTGCTGCAAAGCCTGGCGCCCGGTGGCCTGTTGCTGTATGAGACCTTTGCCGCGGGCAATGAAAGTGTGGGGCGCCCGGCGCGAGCGGACTTTTTGCTGCAGCCCGGCGAATTGCTGCAGGTCTGCGCCCATTTGCAGGTCGTCGCCTATGAAAACGGCTTTCTGTCCGGACCGGATCGCTTTGTACAGCGCATTGCAGCATTTGCCCCAGCTTTACCCTCATCTGCCGGAACCGAACTTTCACGGCACCCACTCTAGTTAAAATGATCGTTTACCGAACTACTGGCACGCCATGAATCCAACACACGGTCCCTTGCGGGGCAGCATTGTCGCCCTGGTCACTCCCATGCTTCAGGACGGAGCCGTCGACTATCCGGCCTTGCGCCGCCTGATCGACTGGCATATCGCAGAAGGCACGGACTGCATCGGTGTGGTCGGCACCACAGGTGAGTCGCCCACAGTGAGCGTGGAAGAGCACTGCGAAATCATCCGCGTGTCGGTGGAGCAGGCTGCGGGACGCGTACCGATCATGGCCGGCTGTGGTGCCAACTCCACGCGCGAGGCCATCAACCTGGCCCAGTTTGCCAAGAAAGTCGGCGCCGACAGCCAGCTCCAGGTCGTGCCCTATTACAACAAGCCCACGCAAGAGGGTCAGTACCAGCACTTCAAGGCCATTGCCGAAGCGGTGGACCTGCCCGTCATCCTGTACAACGTGCCCGGCCGCTCGGTCGCCGATATGGCCCATGACACGGTGCTGCGCCTGGCAGAGGTGCCTGGCATCGTCGGCATCAAGGAAGCCACCGGCAATATCGAACGGGCCCAGTGGCTGATCAAAGAAGCTCCCAAGGATTTCGCCATCTACTCCGGTGATGACCCCACCGCCGTCGCCCTGATGCTGTGCGGTGGCCATGGCAATGTCAGCGTGACCGCCAATGTGGCTCCACGCCTGATGCATGAGCTGTGCATGGCGGCGATGGCCGGTGATGTGCAGCGCGCCATGGAAATCCAGTTCAAGCTGCTGCCTCTGCATAAAGCGCTGTTTGTGGAATCCAACCCCATCCCCGTCAAATGGGCCGTTGCGCGCATGGGACTGAGCCAGGGCGCCATGCGCCTGCCACTCACCCCCCTGACCCTGCCCAGCCAGCAGATGCTGGAGCGGGTGATGCAGTCCACCGGCCTGATCTAAGTCCCGCGCAAACAAAAAGAGGAATTTTGTGAAATCGATTATTCAACTGACCGCATTGGGCACCGCCCTGGCCCTGGCAGGCTGTTCTGCTTTGGAATCCGACAAGGTGGATTACCGCAGCAGCAGCGCGGTGCGTGCGCCCTCGCTGGTAGTGCCGCCGGACCTGACGCAACTCTCCAAAGACACCCGCTACACCGTGGTTGACGGCGCCGTGTCGGCCTCAGGCTACAAGGCGGGTCAGGTGGCCGCGATCAAGGCGCCGGTGGCTGCCACAGCGCTCGGCGAAGTGCGTATTGAGCGTGCCGGCAATCAGCGTTGGCTGGTGGTCAAACGCCCTGCAGACCAGTTGTGGGAGCCGGTCAAGGACTTCTGGCTGGAAAGCGGCTTTCTGTTGGCCATGGACCAGAGCAATCTGGGCATCATGGAAACCGATTGGGCCGAAAACCGGGCCAAGATCCCGCAGGATGCCATCCGCAATTCATTGGGCAAGTTGTTTGACTCTTTCTATTCCACAGCCGAGCGCGATAAGTTCCGCACCCGCCTGGAGTCCAATGCCGCCGGCGAAACCGAAATCTACATCAGTCACCGCGGCGTGAGCGAGGTCTACACCAAGGAGCGCTCGGATCAGACGGTATGGCAGCCACGTGCCAGCGATCCGGAGCTCGAAGCCGAATTCCTGCGCCGACTGATGGTCAAGCTGGGCTCCACCCCGGAGCAAGCCAAAACGCTGGTGGAATCCGGCGGCTCAGCAAAATCCGTCGCCACTTTGGGCACCGTCAACAGCCACCCGGTGGTGCAGATTGCCGAAGGGTTTGACCGCGCCTGGCGCCGTGTCGGCCTGGCCCTGGACCGCACCGGATTCACCGTGGAAGACCGCGACCGCAAACAAGGCATTTATTTTGTGCGCTATGTGGCTGCAGATGCCGGCACCAACACGGAACCCGGCTTCTTTGGCAAGCTGTTCGGTGGCAGCTCAGCCAAATCGGCCGAAGCCACCAAGTTCCAGATTGCTGTGAAGAGCCAGGGCGAGGCCACGGTGGTCTCGGTGCTGGACAGCAAGGGCGCCCCCGAGTTGTCCGCCAGCGCGCAACGCATTACCAAGGTCATCGCCGACGACATGAAGTAAGAGCGATCGCTTGCAGGCTGTGCTGCAGGCACGGTCTGCAACCCGACCTTGCAGCAGGGGTCTGGGTTCAGGCCAAAAAAAAGCCACCCGAAGGTGGCTTTTTTTATGCAAGTAATGAATTACTTAGCTGCGGATGCGTCAGACGCAGGTGCAGCAGCTGCGGGAGCAGCAGAAGCTTCAGCAGCGGGAGCAGCAGCAGGTGCGGCGGCAGGTGCAGGAGCTTCTTCTTTCTTACCGCAAGCAGCAAGAGCAGCGGCAGCAATGATGGCTGCCAATACGAGTGATTTGTTCATGGTTTTTAGACTAAAGTGAGTTAACGAAACAATTTCCGGAAATTGTCTTAGCAGCAAGCCACCAAGACCCCGACAAGAAGCATTCGATCTCTTTTTGTCAGAGCCCCGAATTATACAATGTTTAAAAAGCTTGTTCGGGAAAACCCTTTAGCACCACTTTAGAGCCCCAAGGTGCTGGCCGGAAAACCTGGTGCACTCTGGCGCTTCATCTCTTCCAACTCCTGTCGCAATAACAAGCGCATGCGCGGCTCCACACTGGCCACGCCACTGCTGCGCGAAAGATCCAGGCGACGCAAAGCCCAGTCAGGCGTCCACAGGGCACTGGGGAAATCGGTCGCTTCAATCCCTTTGCAAACGCGGCAATCCACCAAGTGATCCCATCGCACACGCCAGTTCACAAAACGGGGATGAACGCGCCGCATGGCATCAAAGTGCCGCGCCAGCAGGATCAGCTTGCGCCCCCGGCGTGACCAGACGGTGAGTGCCTGCACCACCGCCGTTTCATACAGCGGCCAATCCTCGAACGTGGCATCACTCCAGACCATCTCTGCCCAGCCCTCCTGCGCGGCGTGCGCCAGGGCCTTGCGCACCCCATCTGCAAACGCACGCGGTCCGGCAAACGCGCCTTGTACCAACTGCGCCCGGGCAATTTCTGGCGCAGGATCTTCAGACAAGGCCATACAGCCAGCCGTCCTCCCCCCATTGCGACAGCAAATCGGCAGCATCCTCACTCAGCTTGGCGACCTCGGCCTGCGTCAGTTCCCGGTTATCGGACAGTTTGCGCATGAGCTTGGCATCGCTGCCGGCGGCACGGAAACTCTCGCCGTTGATGAACACGTGTTTGGCGTCGTACATCATGCGCGTGCGACGGTCCAGACGAACGCCCACACCCTCTTCAAAATCCTGTCCGCCATGGAACCAGACATGGGGCTTGGGCTCGGTCATGATTTCACCCAGCGAGCGTTGCAGCGCCAGTGGGTCTTTCAGGGCGGCGGCCAGCGCATCCTGGGCAAACTTCACCAGCCCCTCCGGGATTTCGCCGCTGCCGCTCACCGCCGGTTGCTTGGGGTCGCGGTAAATGGCACAGCCCACGTCGTCTAGCGCCTGCTCAGCTAAGGCTTGCAGCAAATCACGTGCAATTTCACCCTTCACCGGTGAACGAAAGCCAATGGAATAGGTCATGCAGTCGCCTTCGGCGATACCGTCGTGCGCCCACTCCGGGGGCAGGTACAACATGTCGCCCGGCTCCAGCACAAACTCCTGCTCGGGCACAAAATTGGCCAGGATTTTCACTGGCATGTCGGGCACCAGACTCAGGTCTTTCTGGCGACCGATGCGCCAGTGGCGTCGTCCTTGGGCTTGCAACAGGAACACGTCATAGCTGTCAAAGTGCGGGCCCACGCCACCGGTGTCGGTGGCGTAGCTGATCATCAAATCGTCCAGGCGGGCATCGGGCACAAAGCGGAACTGATTCATCAGCTGGTGCACGCGCTCGTCATGCAGGTCCACACCCTGCACCAGCACGGTCCA
The DNA here is from genome assembly GCA_947446855.1 of Burkholderiales bacterium. Lineage (GTDB taxonomy): Bacteria > Pseudomonadota > Gammaproteobacteria > Burkholderiales > Burkholderiaceae_C > Allorhodoferax. The sequence goes on along the minus strand of CANFIH010000011.1, from coordinate 137 downwards.
GCCGGGCTGTTTGAAGGCCGGGTAGTCCTTGCGCGCAAACGGCCCGTGCTTGAGGCGCCACTGCCCCTGCTTATCGGCCTTGGCCTGCACCACCAGACGCGACTCCACATCATCCTGCGCCGCCAGATCAATCAGTT
>CANFIH010000010.1 GCA_947446855.1 Burkholderiales bacterium | reverse complement strand
GGAGGGCATTCCGGCCATCGTGCTGTTCGGGCCGCTGCTGTTCCCGGTGGCGCGCCAGCTCGGCGTGCATGACGTGCACTACGCCATGGTGGTGGTGCTATCCATGGGGCTGGGGCTGTTTGCGCCGCCGCTGGGTGTGGGCTACTACGCGGCCTGCGCCATCGGGCGCGTCAACCCGGACGAGGGCATACGCCCCATCCTGGGCTACATGCTGGCGCTGCTGATCGGCACCGTGATCGTGGCGGTCTTTCCCTGGATTTCGGTCGGATTTCTGTAAGCGCGATCGGTCAAAATACGGGGCCGCAGTGGCATCACATCCTCCAGGAAGAAACTGAATATGAAAATCGAAACAGTGGGCATCATCGGTGCAGGCACCATGGGTAACGGCATCGCGCAGGCTTGCGCGATCTGCGGCATCGAGGTGGTGATGGTCGACATTTCAGAGGCTGCAGTCAGCAAGGGTGTGGCCGCCATCGCGTCCAGCCTGGAGCGGCTGATCAAGAAAGACAAACTCTCGGTGGTGGAGCGGGTTGCCACCATGGCACGCATCCACGGCAGCACGCAGTATGAAGACCTCAAGCGTGCCCAACTGGTGATTGAAGCCGCCACCGAAAACTACGACCTCAAGGTCAAGATCGTCAAACAGATTGACGCCCTCGTCGGGCCCGAAGTCATCATCGCGTCCAACACCTCGTCCATCTCCATCACCAAGCTGGCTGCCGTCACCAGCCGTGCCGACCGCTTTATCGGCATGCACTTTTTCAACCCGGTGCCCCTGATGGCGCTGGTGGAAATCATCCGCGGCCTGCAAACCAGCGATGCCACCCACGCCGCCGTGCACGCCATGGCGCAAGCCCTGGGCAAGACCCCCATCACCGTGAAAAACGCGCCCGGCTTTGTGGTGAACCGCATTCTGGTGCCCATGATCAACGAGGCATTTTTTGTGCTGTCGGAAGGTCTGGCCACCGCCGAAGACATTGATGCCGGCATGAAACTGGGCTGCAACCAGCCGATCGGCCCGCTGGCCCTGGCCGACATGGTGGGCCTGGACGTCTGCCTGGCCGTGATGGATGTGTACCTGAACGAGTTCGGCGACAGCAAGTACCGCGCCTGCCCCCTGCTCAAGGAAATGGTGGCCGCCGGCCGCCTGGGACGCAAGACCGGCCAGGGCGTTTACAGCTACTGAGATTCGCCGGCGCCGCCCTGAACCAACAGGGCGGCCCGCGGGGGACAATGGGGCACTATGCGCCAAGCCCCCCGACCATGACCGACCAAACCCCCGAGACCCTCCAAACACCCCGCATCTGGAGCGACGAGCGCTGGACTGCGCGCGTCATCAAAAACGAAGACGACGACGGCTGGGCCGTGGCCATGACGCTGCACACCGAGTCCGAGCCCGCCCTGGTCGGGCCCTGGACCATGGGGCGCGACAAAAAGAACCCCAAGCCGCTGGACGTTTCAGCCTTTCACACGCTGGTCAAAACCGCCAACGAAGTGCTGCGCCGGCACGAGCAGCAGCTCTATGCCCAGCTCAACCGCAATGTGAGCATCACGGTGGGCGAGCGCCGCATCCGGGTGGCAATGGCCATCGTGCCCGACGAGGAAGGCGCCACGGCCTCTCTGCTGGCGCAGGACGATTACGGCGAGGAACTGGGGCGGGCTGCCGTGTCACCGGCCTTCAAGCTGACCGTGCGCAGCGCCCTGGCCTGGGCAGAAGGCGGCTTTCTGCGCCCGGCCTGAAGGCCAGACCGCCAGGCGCTGACGGGCACCGGTAAGGCCTTAGCCGCGCCCGACAAAAGGCATTTGCGTGGCCATGATGGTCATGAACTGCACATTGGTGCTCAGGGGCAGATTCGCCATGTGCAACACCGCCTCGCCCACCTGCTTCACGTCCATCATCGGCTCAATCGCGATGGCGCCATGCGCTTGCAGCACGCCCTTGGCCATGGGCGCGGCCAGCTCGGTCAGTGCGTTGCCGATGTCGATCTGGCCGCAGGCAATGTTGTACTTGCGCCCGTCCAGCGAAATCGATTTGGTCAGGCCGGTGATGGCGTGCTTGGTGGAGGTGTAGGGCGCCGAGTGGGGGCGCGGCGCATGGGCCGAGATGGAGCCATTGTTGATGATGCGCCCGCCCTGCGGCGTCTGCTTCTTCATCAGGCGAAAGGCACCCTGCGCGCACAGGAAGGAGCCGGTGAGGTTGATGCCCACCACGTCCTGCCACTGCGCGCAGGTGATGTCTTCAAAGCCCACCTTGGGCCCGCTCATGCCGGCGTTGTTGAACAGCACATCGAGCCGGCCAAACTTCTGTTCGATCAGGGCAAACAGGGCGTCCACCGATTCGCTCTGGCTGCAGTCGGCGCTGAAGGCGTGGGCGCGGTCGGTGCCGGCTTCCTGCACTGCGGCCTGCAGTGGCTCCAGGCGGCGCCCGGTCAGTACCACGGTGTAGCCATCGGCCAGCAGGGCCAGGGCCACCGCCTTGCCGATGCCGGTGCCGGCACCGGTGACCAGCGCGATTTTGGGAGGGGTGTTCATGTCGTTCCTTTATGTTGTGCGGGGTATGCGGCTCAGGCCTGGCCGGCGTCGTCTGCAGGGTTTGCAAGATAGGTTTTCAAAATGGCCGCGTCATCGAGTGCGGCCCAGCCGCGCGCCACCGTTTCCTGGAAGCGGGCGTGTGCCGCCTGGCCCAAGGGGGTGTGCGCCTGCACGGTCTGTGCCAGGGCGACGGCCAGCCCCAGGTCCTTGGTCAGCACGGGCGCGGCGGCGCGGGGGGCAAAGTCGTCCTGAATGGCGCGGGCCATGCGGTCCTGAAAAATCCAGGAGTTGCCGCTGCTGGCCGAGACAATGTCAAAAATGGCTTGCGGCTCCAGGCCCAGGCGTATGCCCAGCGCCAGGGCCTCGGCACCGGCCGCCAGGTTGATGCCTGCCAGCAGGTTGTTCACCAACTTAGCCCGGGCGGCGTCCCCGATGCGGGGGCCCAGCAGAAAACGGTTGCGGGCCAAATCGGCCAGCAGGCTGGCGATGGCGTCCAGTGCGGCCGGCGGACCGGCCAGCATCATGCTCATCTCGCCGCTCAAGGCCCTGGCCGGTCCGCCCGAGACCGGCGCATCAACCACGGCCACGCCGGCGCTCAGCAGGCCTTGCGCCAGGCGCAGCGTGTCGTGCGGCGCAATGGTGGAGCACAGCAGCACGGTCTGGCCGGGCCGGCAGCCTGCCAGCACACCGGGGCAGTCGGATGTGCCGGACAGCACAGCGTCGATCTGCGCCGCATCGACCACCACCACCGCCAGCACATCGACCACTGCCGCCAGGGCCGCCGGCGAAGCCGCCACGCCCATGCCCCAGGCCAGCGCCTGCGCATGCGCCTCGGGCCGGATGTCACGGGCGCTGACGGCATAGCCGCGCAGCTGCAGATTGCGCCCCATCGCAGAGCCCATGGCACCAAAGCCGATGATTCCAACGCGCGCCCGGGAGGTGGTTTGATTTTCCATAGCGTGCGAGTGTATGGCCAGCCGGCGGCTCTTCCTGTCGCTTGCGCAACGAGCTCAAACGGACTGCTGCGCAGCCACCAGGGCCGCAAACGCGCCCACCGCCACGGCGGGTCCGAACAGGTTGCCCTGGTAGGCAAAGCAGCCTTGCTGCGCCAGGTAGGCCCGCTGCGCCTGCGTCTCCACGCCTTCGGCGATCACCTGCAGATTCAGGCTGTCGCCCAGGGCAATGATCATTTTGGCGATGGCGGCGTCGTTGTTATCCACCAGGATGTCGCGCACAAAGCTCTGGTCAATCTTCAACTGGTCCAGCGGCAAGCGTTTGAGGTAGGCCAGCGACGAGTAGCCGGTGCCGAAATCGTCCAGTGCAAAGCCCACCCCACGGGCCTTGAGCGCCAGCATCTTGTCAATGGTCTTGGCCACGTCCGATACCAGCACGCTTTCGGTCAGCTCCAGCTTCAGGCGGCGCGGGTCTGCCCCCGACCGCGCCAACGCCCGCTCGACCTGTTGCACAAAATCGTCCTGCATCATTTGCAAACCGCTGACGTTGACGGACACCACGAGCTGCTGCAGGCCGGGCGACCCGGCCCACGCGGCAAGCTGGTGGCAGGCCGACTGCAGAATCCACTCGCCCAGGGGCAGGATCAAGCCGGTGTGTTCCGCCAGGGCAATGAACTCGCCCGGCAGCACCAGGCCCATGCCCGGGCGCGTCCAGCGCACCAGCACCTCGGCCCCGGTGATGCGGCCTGCAGCGTCCACCTGCGCCTGGTAATGCAGCAGGAACTGCTGCTGCGCCAGGGCTTCGCGCAGGGCCGCTTCCAGCGTGGCGCGCTGGGTCACTGCGGTTTGCATTTGCACGTCAAAGAAGCGCAGGGTGTTGCGTCCGGCGGCCTTGGCCTGGTACATGGCCAAGTCGGCACGCTTGAGCAGGTCGTCCGGCATCTCCGCCCTGTCACCGAACAGGGTCACGCCGATGCTGGGTGAGCTGCGGTGGGTGGTATCGGTCAGCAGGTAGGGGCGGTTCAGGACCTCGAGGATCTTTTCGCCCAGTTGCTCCGCCTGGTCTGCGGCAACCTGCACCTGGTCGCTCAAGTCCTGCAGCATCACCACAAACTCATCACCGCCCAGACGGGCCACCGTGTCGCCCTCCCGCACACAGCGCTGCAGGCGCTGCGCGACTTGCTTGAGCAACTGGTCACCCTTGTCATGCCCCTGGGTGTCGTTCAAATCCTTGAAGTTGTCGAGGTCCAGAAACAACAGGGCGCCGTTGCGCTGGTGGCGCACGCTCAGGGTCAGGGCCTGACCAAGGCGGTCCATCAGCAGACGCCGGTTGGGCAAGGCGGTGAGCGCATCGTAAAAGGCCAGATTCCTGATTTCGGATTCAGCGGCCTTGCGCCCGGTAATGTCCATCATGCTCACCACATAGTGGGTGACTGCCTGGGCTTCGTTGCGCAGCGCGCTCAGCATGAGCCAGATCGGATAGACCTCGCCATTCTTGCGCCGGTCCCACACCTCGCCCTGCCAGTGACCGTCGGACGCCAGCCCTTGGGCCATCAGCGCATACACCGCCATATCCTGCGGGTTGGAGCCCAGCAGCGTCTGCGGGAACTGGCCAATGGCCTCGCTGGAGGAATACCCGGTCATATTGGAAAAAGCGCGGTTGACCTTCAGGATGACCCACCGGGCATCGGTGACAAAAACAGCCTCTTGTGATTCAAAAGCGATGGCCGCGATGCGCAGTTCGGTTTCGCGCTCATTCAAGGTCACCAGCAACCGGTTAAAGCCGCTGATCAGCGCTCCGATTTCGTCGTCAGACACCACGGGCAGGGCTTGCAGCGGTGCGCGCGACTGGGATTGCAGGTTCAGACTGGTGGAGGCCGCCAGCAACGGTGCCAGCTGGCGGCGCAGCAGCAGCCAGGTCAGCCCGGAGGCAAAGACGCTGAGCAACAGGGTGGCGATCAGCATGCGACGCTGCACCGCATGCAGCAGGGCAAAGGCCTCCCGGGTCGGGACGGCCACGGCCACAAACCAGTTGGCCAGGGGAATGTTCCTGGCTGCGGCCAGCACCTCCGCACCCGTGGAACTGACCAGCAGACCGGCACCTTCCTGCCCGGCCAGAAATTGGTCCACCAGGGCGCTCTGCCCCGGCTTGGCCGCTGGTGTCATGACGCGGCGCTTGTCGGTGGCGGTGACCACCAGGCGGTCCGGTCGCGACACCACCAGATAGCCACCGGTCTCGCCATAGTTGTTGCGCACAATCTTGTCCAGAAAGCTGCTCTCTTCCAGATTGATGATGCCCACCAGCACTGCAACCGCCACGCCGGCGGCGTCGTGAATCGGTGTGGCCAGCGCCACCACCGGCACGTTGAGTTGCTTGCCAATCACCGGCGCACTCACCACCGGACGGTCTTCGCGCAGGGCTTTTTGAAAGTAATCGCGGTCTGCGTACGAGACACTCAGCCGCTTGGCCGACAGTGGCAGCGAAGCAATGGCCAGACCCTGGACGTTGGCAATGAAAACACCGCCGTTGAACATGCCCTGAAAGGCCAAGCGCTGCGCCAGTTGTGCCTGCATCGCCTGGTTGTCGTGCAAGGCCTGGTTGGTGAGCTCGCGCGAGACGCGTTGCAGTGCCTGCATACGGTCATTGATCTGGTCGTTGATCTCCATGCCCACGAGCTTGGCCACGGAAGACAACTGGTCCATGTACTGGCGCTCCAGGCTGCTGCGAATCACATCGGCAACGTAGAAAGACAGGGACCACAGGCACAACAGAAAAATCGCCAAGGTCGACAGGGTGACCCGCGTCTTGAGGGAGCGCCAGTTGGAATGGGACCTGGTGGTTGCTGACATGTCTATTCGTTTACTCCGCACAAGGGCACAGCAGATCAGACTGAGCCGGTCCAGGACGCGGGAAGCGCTGGTGTATCGGAAGCCCGATTCTGCACCAAGCCTTACCTGGGCCGCGGCGATGCGCTCTGCCCGTTCATTTGGCCAGGGCCGGCGTCACCCGCACACCGGCCTTGGCCAGATTGCGGAAGATTCTCCCGCGCCGCACCGAGGGCCACCATTCGTATAAAAAAATCTGCAGCGGGCGCCACATGGCGACCCAGCCGCCGATGATCAGGCTCTCCCGCAGCACGCGCAAAAAGGCATTGCCTGCGAAGTGGGACAAAAAGTCCGCCCCGAGCAGACACAACATCAGAAACGTCAGCCCGATCAACAGGCTGGTGCGCCCCTCCTGCAGCAGCAGATGAATCTGGCGCCTGGTGAGGTCGGCCTTGTAGTCAAAGAAATTGTGAATGGCCTCGACCACCGTGGCACTCGGGTCAGTCGCCGGCATGTGCTCGATATGCACCACGATGCGGAAGTGGCTTGTGTGCGAGAACCCCATGGCCCAGCTCTCCAGGTACTCCTGGGCGTCGCGGTCCAGGTCGCAGTGGTGAAACGGCGTCGGGTCCATGGAGTTGAAAAGCTCCGGCAACTGCGTGATGCGCAACTCGATCTGGTGAATCGGCGCGGGGTGCTTTGTCATGCCGTGCCCCTTTTAATCGTCACCTTCGCCGCCTTCGCCACCGTAGCAGGTGTAGCGGCTGCATTGACCTTTCGCAACGAAGTGCCTGTGGGCCCTTCGTTGTGCGGGAATGGTGCGGGACTCAGCTCTCGTCGGCGAGCAGCACGTTGTAGATCAGCGCGCCCAGAATGGCGCCGGCAATGGGTGCCACCCAGAACAGCCACAAGTCGCCCATGGCACCGGTCTGTGCAAACAGGGCCGGGCCGGTGCTGCGGGCCGGGTTGACCGAGGTGTTGGAGACCGGAATCGACACCAGGTGAATCAAGGTCAGGCACAGCCCGATGGCCAAGCCACCGAAGCCGCCCGCTGCCTTCTGGGCCGTGGCGCCCAGAATGACGATCAGGAAGATGGCCGTCATGGCCACTTCCGTCAGCAGCACCGACACCATGCTGAAGCCGCCGGGCGAGTTGGCACCAAAGCCGTTGCTGGCAAAGCCGCCCACGCCCTCGAAGCCGGCCTTGCCGGAAACGATCAGGTACAACAGACCGGCCGCCGCAATGGCACCCAGCACCTGGGCAATGATGTAGCCCGGCAGTTCGGAGGCAGAAAAGCGTTTGCCCACGACCAGGCCGATGGAGACGGCCGGATTGAAGTGCCCGCCGGAAATCGGGCCCAGCGCATAGGCACCGGTCAGCACCGTCAAGCCAAAGGCCAGAGACACCCCCAACAGACCAATGCCCACACCGGGGAACGCGGCGGCCAGCACGGCACTGCCGCAGCCGCCCAGCGTGAGCCAGAACGTACCCAAAAACTCGGCCGACCACTTTGCTTTGTTGCTTGGCATAAAAACTCCTTCTTGTTTCAGCGTTGTGTAGACGTCCGGACAACCACGCTAAAGGTCGGCCGGACTCGTTGCGCAAACCACGGTGGTTTGCGCCGCCGCACTATGCTCGACGGAGAATTTCCCACAACCAGAATGGGCTTATTTGCGAACGATCAAACCCCGCGTCGTCAAAGGGGCGCGGCAGCAGTGGCGCACGCGGCGCTTACAGCGTCTCGGTATTGCCGTCCACCACGATCTCCTGACCGGAGATACGCGCACCGCCGGCCGAGGCCAGGAAGCGGATGGTGTTGGAGATGTCCTGCGCCGACACAAAGGTGCGCAGCGATGCGGTTTGCGTGAACAACTCGCGCACCTGCTCTTGGCTGCGCCCGGTCTTGGTGGCCTCGGCCGCGATCACGCGGTCCATGCGCTCCCCCTCCACTGAGCCCGGGCAGACGCAGTTCACGCGCACGCCCGCAGGTCCGAGTTCCTGCGCCAGCGTCTTGGTGAGGCCGCGAATGGCCCACTTGGCACTGGCATAGGGCGCCCGGCGCGGAAAGCCATACAAGCCAGCCGTGGAGGACAGGTTGATGATGGCGCCAGACCCCTGCGCGCCCATCACTTGGGCGGCCGCTCGGCAGCACAAAAAAGTACCGTCCAGATTCACCGCCAGACATTGGCGCCAGGCGGCAAAGTCCATCTCGGCCACGTTGGCCGTGGGCCCGGCAATGCCGGCGCAGTTGACCAGCACATCCAAGCCACCCAGCGCCAGCAGGCCTTGCTCAAACAGCGCAGCAACCTGTGCCTCGTCCGACACGTCGCACAGCATGCCCGCGAGCTGAGGGTGCGCCTGCAGCGTCTGCTGCAAGGCCCAGGCATCGGCGTCGCAAATAAAGACCCGGGCCCCGGACGCCAGAAAATCCAGTGCGGTTTGTAATCCGATGCCGCTGGCAGCGGCGGTGATGAGGACGCGTTGTGCTGGCATGGGAACTCCCGGTTCGTGTTGAGGCGCTGCTCGCTAACGCAGCCTGCTGGCCCACCAGCCTTCCACGCTGTAGATCACCAGCGCGGCCCAGATCAGTACAAAGCCGACAAAACGCGCGCTGGCAAATGGCTCGTGGAACAACCAGACGCCGATGGCAAATTGCAGACTGGGCGAGATGTATTGCAGGATGCCCATGGTGGTGAGCGTGATGCGCCGGGCACCGGCCGCAAACAGCAGCAAGGGCAGCGCGGTCATGGGGCCGCCAAACAGCAGCCAGCCCATGGTGCCGGCATCAAACTGCACAAAGGCACTGGTACCCTGCCAGCTCAAATAGGCCAGCACGCCCACAGCAAAAGGCGCCAGCAGCAGGGTCTCCAGCGACAAGCCTTCCAGTGCACCGAGGGCGCCCACCTTGCGCAGCAAGCCATAGCCGCCAAAGCTCAAGGCCAGAATCAGCGCGATCCAGGGCGGGTGGCCGGCCTGCACCGCCAGCCACAGCACGCCCGACGTGGCCACCGCCACGGCCAGCCACTGGCCACGGCGCGGACGCTCGTGCAGGATAAAAAAACCGATCGCCACATTGACCAGGGGCAGAATGAAATAGCCCAAACTGGCGTCCAGCAGATGCTGGTTGTGCACGGCCCACACGTAGGTCAACCAGTTCAACGTCAGCAGAGCTGCCGACAGTGCAAAGGCCGCCAGCACGCGCGGCTGGGAGGCCACTGCCCGCAACCAACCCCAGCGCCGCAAAAACGTCAGCACACACAGCAGGAACAGCGCCGACCAGAGGGTGCGGTGCATCACCACTTCCAGTGGCGCGATCCCGGCCAACTGGTGAAAGTACAGCGGAAACAGACCCCAGGCGATATAGGCCGAGGCGGCATAGAGCACACCGGGATTCATGGGGACAATGGGTAGGGCATGGCAGCATTGTCGCTGCCCAAGGGGCGCTGAACTGTCGCCCAACCGACCCCCGACGCTGCGGCATGCGCCAGTCCCCAGCAGCGCGGAGCAGTGGCTTATTCGGGCACTCAAATAAAAAAGCCTGGATCCCTCCAGGCCTTCTTGGCTTGCGACGCGCTTACTTCTTGGCGTCCGGTGGCTGTTGCGCCATGCGGGCCAGCTCGTCTTCGCTGATGATTTCCATGATACGCACCAAGCGCTGCACGCCGGTGGTGCCGGTCACCACTTCGGTGGCGCGATTGGCTTCGCGCTGCGTGACGCGGCCCATCAGGTAGACCGTGCCGCGCTCGGTCACGACTTTGAAGGAGTTGGCAAACAGGTCCTTGGCATCCACCAGGTTGGCCTTGACGCGGCTGGTTACCAGTGAGTCATTGGAGCGCTGGGTAAAGGTCGAGTTGCCCAGCACGGCCAACTCATTGACCACGCCGCGCGCGTTCTCCACCCCGGAGACCACTTTTTCGGCCAGCTGTTTGTCTTGCTCGGATGGCACTTCGCCGGTCAGCAGGATCTGGCGGTTGTAGCTGTTTGCATTGATGTGCACGCGCTCGCCCAGTGCGTCGTCAATGCGGTTGCTGGCTTTGAGCTGAATGGTGTTGTCTTCCAGCACGGTGCCCGAGGTGCGACGGTCCGAGGCCACCAGCACGCCACCGGTGACGGCGCCACCCAGCAGCAGGGGCACCGGGACGCAGGCACCCAAGCCCAGCAGGCTGCCCGCCAGAGTCAACGCGAGAAGAGATTTTTGAACCACTGATTTCATGAAGAACTTTCCTGATCGCCCAGGAGCTGGGCATCGACCGCATCACAAATGCAATGCAGGGCCAATATATGCACTTCCTGCACGCGGGCCGTGCGCTCGTGCGGCACGCAGATGTGCACATCGGTGTCGCGCAGGGCCTGGTTCATCTTGCCGCCGCCGCGTCCCGTGAGGCCAATGACCACCATCTCGCGCTCATGCGCCGCTTCGATGGCGGCCAGCACGTTGCCCGAATTGCCGCTGGTGGAAATGGCCAGCAACACGTCACCGGGCTGACCCAGCGCGCGTACCTGGCGCGAGAAGATCACGCTGAAGTCGTAATCGTTGGCAATCGCCGTGATGATGGAGGTGTCGGTGGTCAGCGCAATGGCGGCCAGCTCAGGGCGGTCGCGCTCAAAGCGGCCGACAAACTCGGCAGAAAAGTGCTGCGCATCCGCGGCAGAACCACCGTTACCGCAGGCCAGCACCTTGCCGCCACTGGTAACGCAGGCCATGACGGCGTTGACCGCCTCGGCGATGGGTTTGCTCAGAGCTTCGGCCGACTGGTATTTCAAGTCGGCGCTCTCAATAAAGTGTTGGTGAATTCGTTGTTCCAGCATGGGGCGATGATACCTGCCCGCTGTTGCAGCCTGGTGAAGCAGGCCCCAGCCACGGTAGTGGTTTTGTTAGCAAATGTCAGCCGGCATCAAAAGCCGCCTGCAGCCACTGCAGGCCGGCGGGCTCCACCAGCACGACATCGAAGCGGCAGGGCGGCACGCGGCGCTGGCGCAGCAGGTAATGGCGCGCGGCAAACACAATGCGCTGCTGTTTGAAGAAGCTGATGCTGGCCGCCGCGCCGCCATGGGAGCCGGAGGCCCGGCTGCGCACCTCGACAAAGACAGTGGTACCGTCCGGGGTGGCCATGATGAGGTCGATCTCGCCGCCGCCGCGCCCCGGGCTTCGATAATTGCGTTGCAACAGGTGCAAGCCGTGTTTTTGCAAGTAGCGCAGCGCCTCGTCTTCGGCGGCGTCGCCGGCCTGTTTGGTCGTACCGGTTTTAAGTGGTGGTTTTGATGAAGGAATATCCATAGTGAGCGCGTCTTATTCTTCTGCCCGTGCGGCCGCCCGTGAGGCCGCCGCTGACCAGCATTATCCGCAGGGCGCGCTGTATGTGGTGGCCACACCGATTGGCAACCTGGCCGACATCACCCTGCGTGCCCTGCATGTGCTGGAACTGGTGGACGTGATTGCCTGCGAGGACACACGCCACACCCAGCAAATGCTGCGCGCCTACGGCATTGACAAGACCGGCGGCCAGTTGCTGGCAGTGCACCAGCACAACGAGACCGAAGCGGCGCAAACCGTCATCGCCCATCTGCGCCAGGGCCAGCGCGTGGCCTATGTGAGCGATGCCGGCACACCCGGCGTGAGCGACCCCGGCGCGCGCCTGGCCGCCGTGCTGACGCTGGCCGGCCTGCGCTGCATACCTCTGCCCGGCGCCAGCAGCATCACCAGCCTGCTGTCGGTGGCCGGAATAGGCGCCGAATCGGGCGCGGCCAGCGGCTTTGTGTTTCAGGGTTTTCTGTCGAGCAAAAGCACCGAGCGCACGCATGCGGTGCAGTTGCTGGCACTGGAGGCACGGGCCGTGATCCTGCTGGAGGCGCCCCACCGCATCGAGGCGCTGGCCGAGGCGCTGGCGGTGCTGGGCGCGCGACCGGTCACGATCGGGCGCGAGCTGACCAAACAGTTTGAAGAGATTGCCACTATTGCGGCGCAGGATTTCAAGGCCTGGCTGGCCGCCGATGCGAACCGGCTGCGGGGAGAATTTGCGCTGCTGCTGCACCCCGCGGCGGTGGCGGCCGAAGGCGGCGACGCCGCGCGCATTCTGGGGCTGCTGCTGGCCGAGTTGCCGTTGAAGACCGCAGTGAAACTGGCAGCTGAAATCAGCGGTCAGCCGCGCAATGCACTGTATGAGCAGGCGCTGGCGCTGAAGAGCGGAAAAAGCACCTAGCGGGGCTGCAAACCGGCGGCGGATACTTCGGACAGCACATACGAAGCCGACAGGGCAGCGCTTGCAGCCCAGTGCCAGTCTCCCAAATGCCCGACAACAGAAATTGAATTGCCGCATCGCAATGTGGTATTTAACGGTCAGGAAGTTGGTGCATCGGTAGTCTCTTTTTGCAAGCAGGGGGCTCACTTTTTTGGGGCCCTTGCGACCTAAAATGGCGATTTAAAAACCCGAAAGCAGCGTGGAAATGGGCACAGCCTCTCAACACCTTGATGACCTTGAATGGAGTGGCTGGCCGCAGGATCAGGTTGCCATACGGGGCAAAGCACAATGGAAAGAGCTACTCGGCAAAGGTTCTGCGTGCCAGAACGACATGACGATGGGTGTCGTTCGACTCAAACAGGGTGAATCGCTTGAGCCCCATTCCCACGCCCAGCCTGAAACTTATTTCACGCTGTCAGGACGTGGCACGGTGACCATCGAGGATGTGGTGTATGACGTCGATCCCGGAAGAATGTTGTTCATTCCGGGTGGCGCCCGGCACCAGATTAACAACGTCCATGCGGAGGAGCTGATGATCCTTTATGCATTTGCCATCAGTGATTTCAGCAAGATTCAGTACCACTTCTAAGCGAGCCAAGTTGCTGGTGCATGGCGGATGCCACGTCCAGCCGAACTGAAGCCGGCACTGCAGCGTTTGTCCGACTTACAAAAGTTCAATTGGACAGCCTTCGCAACGGCAGTCGTTGCAAGAACCACTGCCTGCCGGTTGATCAAGCGCACCCGAGGGGCAAGTAAAGAGCCATTGGCGTATCCCCACAAGGGATGAAGCCGTATCGCTCGTAGAACGACTTCGCTTTTTCATCCTGTGCATCCACCAGCAGCGCATAGGCACCCACAAGGCTGCGGGCATGCAGACATCTGTCAACGGCACAACCGATCAGAAACTCGCCCAATCCGGCCCCGTGACTTTCCATACCGCGTGCCAGACGCCCCATGCGAAAGCAGGGAACGGGGTAGCGGGGCAGTTTTTTGCGTTCAGTGTCACTGACTTGCTGAACGTCTATTTGTACCGCACTGAGCGTATAGAAACCCAGGATCTTGCTGGGCGCCGCTTTATCCACGATCACTAAGACGGTGCTGATGCCCTTTGCATGCTGCTGTGCTGCGTATGTGTGCACGTAATCATCGAGAACCGGCACACCACAATGAAAGGCTGCGCGATCATGCACCCTGACATCAATAACATGCTCCTCAAGCACGCTTGACCTTAGCCGCAGCGACCAGCGCACCCTGCAACGCGGGGTTAGGACTGAATGCGCCATGTATCGCTGCGTTGAAGGCAAGAAAATCTCTTTTGGAGAGCGTCACCCGCGACTCCTGCTCCAACAGGGTTTGTGCTTTCTCTTTGGCCGCACTGCGGACAAATCCGGCCATCGTTGTACCCATCAGGCTTGCCGCACGGGAGAGAAGATCCTTCTCTTCTGCGTCAAGTTTCAGATCAAAACGGGCGACTGCGGTCATGACAACTCCAAAAATAATACGGCCTTTTTACCGTATCAAAGAGGGGCGGTCCAGATTGAAAAACCATGCGACCCCTTCGGCTTTCAACGCATGCCGGTCTATGTCCGTTTCACAAGGCGGCCGATGTCGGCGATGGGGCACGATGCCGATGTCGGCTGTTGAACGGTGTTGAACTGGGTCTGCCGGAACGCGGACTGTCAGCAGCACCCGCAACCAGCCCAGCGATCAGTGACCAGGCCGAGACCGAGCGCTAAACGCCTTGCGCCAACGTGGCAGCACCAAGCTGCCAGGCAGCGACAAACGCGCGGCCGCGCTCCAGCACATCGGCTGCTGCAGTGCCGGGCGCATACAGCTGGCTGCCGATGCCAAAGCCGGTGGCGCCAGCCTTGAGCCAGCCGCCCATGCTGTCGGGCGTAATGCCGCCCACCGGCCAGAAGTCGGTGCCGGTAGGCAACACGGACTTCATCGCCTTCAAGCCGCCGTGGCCGACCATCTCGGCCGGGAACAGTTTGAGCGCATGGGCGCCGGCCTCCAGCGCCGCAAAGGCCTCGGTGGGCGTGGCGACACCGGGCGCGCACAACATGCCCAGCGCGGCAGCGTGGCGGATGACACGCCCATCGCAGTTGGGCGACACCATCAGGCGTCCGCCAGCGGCGTGCACGGCGTCCACATCCGCCACCGTCAGCATGGTGCCGCCGCCGACCAGTGCATCCGCCGGCAAAGCCTGCGTCAGCAGCGCAATGCATTGCAGCGCGCCGGGGCGGTTCAGCGGCACTTCCAGCGTGCGAAAGCCAGCCGCGTACAGCGCCAGCCCCACGGCTTGGGCGTGGACCTCATCCAGCCCCCGCAAAATGGCCACCAGCGGCAGGCGCCGCGCCTGTTGCAGCAGTGGGAAAGCAGTTGTCATGCAGAAATCCTGTGTGAATACAAAAAGTGGGTGGCGGCAATAAAGGCCGCACGCGCGTCCAGCACCTCGAACCGCAGGGCCAGGATGGCGGCTGCGGCCTGGTACAGCGTGGCCAGAGCGGGCGAGCCAATGAGTTGGAACGCTTCGCCATCGCTTGCTCCCGGCCCGCCCTTCAGCACATCGTGCAGTTCGGTACCAATCAGCAAGCCGCTTAAAAAGGCGCGACTGCCGGCCGCCGCCATGTCGCCGGACACCACGCGGGCCCGGCAGCCGAACAGTTGATGGGTCAAGGCCCCGCCGCTTTGGGCTGCCCGCACGCCCAGACCAAAGGCCGCGTCATCCCAGGGCGCGTCCGCGCTGCCCGCGGCGGCGGCCAGGGTGCCGTGGCGGCCCAGCACATCGAACAGTTCACCCGTCATGTAGGTGCGCAACTGCAGCACCCGGCCGGCACGCAGTTCCACCCATTTGCTGTGCGTGCCGGGCAGCACGAACCAACCGTCGGAGTGCCCCAGGCAATGCGCGCCCAGCAACTGGGTTTCTTCGCCGCGCATCACGTCCGGCTGGCCGGCCGCGTTGCGCACGCAGTAGCCGGGAACAATCGCCACAGACGGGGTGAACGCAGGCGCATCGGGGTGCACGGGGGACTGCACCGGGTCCAGATGCGCTGCCAACGCAGGCAACGCGACCGTGCCGTCCACATAGGGTGCCACCTGCCAGCCAAGGGCACTGCCCACCATGCCGGACAAAATGACTGCACGCGGCCTGGCGTTCAGGGTGATCAGCAGGGATTGCAGGGCCTGGTCAAAGCGGCCTTTGCAGGCCAGCGCGCCGTCGCCATCGGCATGTTCAGCCACACACTGGCCGTCCCGGTTCAGGCCATAGGCCCGGCGGTGGGTGGTGCCCCAGTCCACGCCCACCACCTCGATTGCTGCGTCTATTGCCATACGTTCTTTAATGGGATGCTGTTGATTGCCCGTGCCCGGATTTAAACATATGATGATTAAAACGCCAAACCAACCCGCACTCCGCGCAACCCGCACCCATGAACCCACTACCCGATAGCCCGACAGCCACCTACAGCGGACGCAAGTTGCACGGCCAGGTGGTTAACGAATTGGGCCGGCGTGTGGTTGGTGGCGGCTATGCCGCAGGGGCTTTACTGCCTAATGAAGAGCAGTTGTGCCAGGAGTTGCAGGTGAGTCGCACGGCATTGCGCGAAGCCGTCAAGGTGCTGGCCGCCAAGGGGCTGCTGGAGCCGCGCCCGCGCATTGGCACAAGGGTGCGGCCGCGCGAATTGTGGAACCTGCTGGATCCGGACATTCTGGCCTGGCGCTGTGCCACCGGGGCCGATGCCGAATTTCTGCGCCACCTCACCGAGTTGCGCGAAATCATGGAGCCGGCCGCCGCCTCTCTGGCGGCCAACAGCCGCACGCCGGAGCAGTTGGCCGCCATTGCCGTCGCCTTGCAGGACATGCGCGATGCGCCGCACATAGCCCAGTGGATCGCGGCCGATCTGGCTTTCCACACCGCCATCCTGCGCGCCACCAACAACCCGCTGCTGATGCCGCTGGCGGCCATCATCGGCAGCGCACTCGAGTCGCTGCTGGGTGTGACGGCACGCTCGGCTGACGACTTCAAACGCGCCCTGCCCGACCACCAGAAGGTGTTTGACGCGATCCAGAATGGCGACGCCCAAAACGCCCTGCACCGCATGGCCGCCCTGCTGTCCGACACACGCACGCTCATCCGGCAAGCTGCCGCATAGCGCCGGCACAAGGCAGTCAGAGCAACTACCGGATGCCCAATAAGTACATTCATTTATATGATGAATAACCCAAACACCTACTTGGAGAACACGCAACGTGGAAATTAAAACCATCTGGCCAGCGGAACTGGACCTGGGCGAAGGCCCCCTGTGGCACGCGCCATCGGGGCGTTTTTTCTTTGTCGATATCCACGGCTGCGCCCTGCATGCCTGGACCCCTGCCACCGACCAGCGCCAAAGCTGGAACATGCCCGAGCGCATAGGCTGGCTGATTGCGCGCACGGATGGCGACGGCTTCATGGCGGGCTTTCAGTCCGGCTTTGCCCGGGTCTGGCTGGAGCCGAAACTGCGTATCGAGAAACTGGGTTCGCCCCACGCTGGGCAGGACGATGTGCGCCTGAACGACGCCAAGGCCGATTGCCATGGCCGCATCTGGGCCGGCTCCATGAACAACCGCGACACCAGCCGCCCCGACGGCCAGCTGACGCGCCTGGACCCCGATGGCACATGGAAGGTGCTGGAGCAGGGCCTCCATATCGCCAACGGCCCCTGCATCAGCGAAGACGGCAGGCGCATGCTGCATACCGACAGCGGCTTGAACCGCGTCTACAGCTACCGCCTCAGCCCCAGGGGCGAACTGATGGACAAGCAACCATGGAAGCGCTTTGGCGGCCAGCAGGGCACGCCGGACGGGATGACCATGGACGCCGAGGGCAATATCTGGATCGCCTTCTGGGGCGGCGCCTGCATCCGCCAGTTCACACCGGATGGCGAGCTGTTGCAGCGCGTCGATCTGCCGGCGCTGCAAATCACCTGCGTAGCCTTTGGCGGGGAGGATTTGAAAAGTCTGGTGGTGACCAGCGCACGCAACGGCCTGTCGGCGGCGCAACTGGCGCAGTACCCGGGCTCGGGTTCGGTGTTTTTGCTGCGTCCGGGTGTGGCGGGCGTATTGCCCAGGACCTTTGGCTAAAGCAGCTGGCTTGGCTTAAACCGCCATCAAGGCCGCAGGTTGCGGCCATTGCGACAGCTCGGCCAGGCGGCGGACCACCCACTCGGCTTCCATCGCGTTGAAGATGCCGTTGTCCACCACCAGCCCCTGGTAACAACGCTGCAGTACATCGTTTTCCGTAATGCCCAGGCCGTGCAGCATCTCCTGCGCGGTTTGCGTCAGCAGACTGGCCATGTCTTCGCACAGCTCATAGCGTTCGGCAATAAAAAACCGGGTCGCAGCAGGTTTGCTGCGACCCGGTTCTATGAACAGTGCAATAAAGGACTGCGGTATTTCTACCTGGTTGTCGTCAGACAAACGCAGCCTTATGCGAACTGGACTTAGGCCTTCTTGGCGTAAGCACTGCACCAGCCGTTGGCCGACACTTGCTTGCCGGCAAACAGCGGGCAGGCACCAGCCTTGTCACCGGCCTTGCCTTGGAACAGGGCGCAGGAACCGCACTGCTGACCGGCAGCGTATTTGGGGAACTTGGACTTGTCAGTCTTGGTGCCGTCAGCCTTGTAGCCGAGGGCTGCAGCTTGCGGGTCTGCATCAGCGACCATGGCGCCTTGGGCAAAGGCTTGGCTGGCCAACAGGGCGGAGGTTCCGAGGCTGAACTGAACGATGAATTCGCGGCGATTCGACATGGCAAAAATCCTCTTGGGTTGAAAAATGGGCAAGTATATGCACCAAGAACGCATTGTCGCTTACAGCCGTTGACCTGGGGCAAGGGAATTCAATACCCTCTGACACAGGTCAATTAACAAAAAACAAAGGCCACCATGGCCGCGTCCTCGCCCAGATTCAGCACCACGTAGTCGGCCACGCGGTACGCCAGGTACCAGCCGGTTTGCGCGGTCCAGGCACCGGGCTCCAGCATCCACGCCAGCCGGGTCCACGGCGCGACCCGTCTAGGACGCATGCAGCACCAGGAGGTGCGCGAACTGCAGGTGGTGCATGAACTCGCGCAGGATCAGGAGCGTGGCCGCAAAGTGGTTGGACTCCGGCAAACCCTGGTACACAGCGCTGGAGCCCTCGACCACCGCGGCCAGCCGGTTGAAGACGCGCTCCATCGCCTCCAGCGACAGGTGCAGCGGCTCTGACGGTGCCGCGCCCGCCAGCAGTGCGATTTCTCGAATGCCGGCATCCATGCTGAACAGCTGCGCTTCACGCGGGATCACCGCACGCAAGGGCATGACCACGTCCTCGACCAGCTGAATGGCGTTCTCCAGCGCCCGTGGCGTGGGCGGCGTGGTCTTGAAGTACTGCTGTGCCGTGCGCTCGGAGCCCAGGGGGCACAGCTTCACCAGATCCGGCAAGGACCCGCTACCGACGGCGATGCCGCACTGCTGCGCACCGATGTGCAGGGCGACGATGCAGGCGCTGGCTGACGCACTTTGGCGTGCTGCGGCATAGCTTTGCTGCAGCACCGCTTCTGCGCTGGTTTCGATGGAATGGGTCATGGTTTGGTCTGCAGAATACGCGGCGTCGCGCTCAGGTCGGGCGCCCCATGCGAAAGAGTTGCTCCGGGCCGACCTGAAAATAATCCGCCGGCCCGCCACCGCGCAGCACATGCCCTGCTTCTGCCGTCTGGTAGACACCCTCTTTGAGCAACCGCTTGGCAATATGCACCGCCACCACCTCACCCAGCACCAGCCAGGTGAATACCTTGCTGCCGTCCACGCCCTGCAATTGCAGCACCTGGGTTTTCCGGCACTCAAGGGCCACCGGGCTCAGCGCCACGCGCGGCACCGACACCTGGCTGGAGGGGCTGGACGCCAGGTCGGCCAATTCAAATTCGTTGATGTCCGGCCCCACCGGCGCGCAGGTCTGGTTCATTTGCTCTGCCAGCGGGCGGGTCACCAGGTTCCAGACGAACTCGCCGGTTTCCTCGATGTTGCGCAGCGTGTCCTTGGCGCCAATGCTGGCAAAACCGATGATGGGCGGCACGTAATTGAAGGCGTTGAAAAAACTGTAGGGGGCCAAGTTGACGGCGCCGGCCGCGCTGCGCGTCGAGATCCAACCAATCGGGCGCGGGCCGACGATGGCGTTGAAGGGATCGTGCGCCAGGCCGTGGCCGGTGCGGGGCTCGTAGCTGTGGAAACGGTCGTCGAAGGGGGTCATGGGTGCGGGGCGTGGGGTAGTCGGGAGTATCGCAGTTCGGCCCCGCGCCACCGGCCTACCAATCCTTGTGCTGGCTGGCGAAATGGGCCTGCAAAAAATCCACCAGCGCGCGCACCTTGGCTGGCACATGTTTGCGCGTCGGGTAGACGGCGTAAATACCCAATTCCAGCGAGCGGAACTGCGGCATCAGCTCCACCAGCGTGCCGGCTGCCAGGTCCGGCCCGACCAGAAAACTGGGCTGCAGGATCACACCCTGGTGCGCCAGCGCCGCAGCGCGGCAGGTGTCGCCACTGTTGGTGCTCATGATGGGCTGGGTCTTGACGCTGACCGCGCCATCCGGCCCGTCAAAACGCCATTCGTCGCGCGTGGCCCAGTAGATGTAAGAGATCACCGCATGGGCGGCCAGCTCGGACGGGTGCGTGGGCGTGCCGTGTTGCGCCAGGTAATCGGGCGAGGCACACAGCACCATGCGCGTGGTGGCCAGGCGCTTGCTCACCAGGGTGGAGCTGGTCAGGGTGGCGATGCGGATGGCCACGTCATAGCCCTCCTCCACCAGATCCACCAGCCGATCCGCCAGGGTGATGTCCAGCGCCACCTTGGGGTGCAGCGCCTTGAACTGGCCCCACAGCGGTGCGAGCTGCAGGATGCCAAAGGTAAACGGCGCATTGATGCGCAACAGGCCGGTGGCGGCCTCGCTGCGCGACGTCACTTCGGTTTCGGCCTCTTCCAGTTCGGCCAGCAGCTCCTTGCTGCGGGCGTAGAACACCTGGCCCTCGTCGGTGAGCGACAGGCGGCGTGTGGTGCGGTGCAGCAACCGCACACCCAAGCGGGTCTCCATGTCCACCACATAGCGCGAGATGGCCGCCTTGGACATGTCGAGCGCGTCAGCCGCCTTCACAAAGCTGCCGGCATCGACCACGGCATTGAAGGCCTGCATTTCCAGAAATCGGTCCACTATCCCTCCTATTGAGACAATGAATCCTATTTTTACACGTTTATCTTCTTATTCAAAGCCAATACAGTGCAACCCATGCGCTGCCTATGCAGTGCCAACCCGTTAGGAAAACCGACATGACTGCCACCACCCAAGCCCCTCTGTTCTTCATCTCCCACGGTGCGCCCACCTTTGCCCTCGAGCCTGGCACATTGGGGCCGCAACTCAAAGCCCTGGGTGCCCAGTTGGAAGGCGTGCGCGCGGTGCTGGTGGTCTCGCCGCACTGGCAAACCCGGGGTGTCAGCGTATCGGCCGCCGCCTCGCCTGAAACCATCCATGACTTCGGCGGTTTTCCGGCCAAGCTGTATGACCTGAGTTACCCCGCCGCCGGCGCACCCCAGGTGGCGCTGGACGCCGCCAAGCTCTTGGCCGACGCCGGCTTTGCCACCGACACCGACAAGTTCCGCGGTCTGGACCATGGCGCCTGGGTGCCACTGATGCACCTGCTGCCGCAGGCACAGCTTCCGGTGTTCCAGGTGTCCATGCCCTACGACCTCAACACGGTTCAGGCCGTGCAACTGGGCCAGGCGCTTGCGCCGCTGCGGGCGCAGGGCGTGCTGATCGTGACTTCGGGCAGCATGACGCACAACCTGGGCGAATTCCGCCGCGGTGTGGCAGCTGGCGACCACTACGTGGAAGAGTTTTCCCAATGGGTACGCACCGCCGTGCTGGCCAATGCCGTGCAACCCGTCATCCGCTACCGCAGCGAAGCGCCGCACGCCGTGCGCGCGCACCCCAGCGAAGAACACTTTCTGCCCCTGCTGGTGGCCCTGGGCGCGCAAGTGGAAGGTGACGCGGCGCAGCTGCTGGCTGGCGGTATCGAACACGGCATGCTGTCCATGGACTCCTTTGTCTGGGGGCTGCCACAGACGGCGGCCGCAGCCACGCATTGAATAACCCGATCACACACACCATGAACACCACCCCCTTCGCCCTGAGTGCACTGCAGACCGACAGCGCCACGCAACTGAGCTACCGACAGCGACTGCCCGCCCCCGCCACACCGACCCAGCTGCTGGTGCTGCTGCACGGCGTGGGCGGCAACGAAACCCATCTGCTGGACCTGGCCACCGGCGTGGACCCGGACACCCTGGTGGTGCTGGTGCGCGGCCCCTTGCCAATGGGCCCGACGCAGTTTGCCTTTTTCAACGTCAACTTCAGCGGCACCGGGCCGCGCATCAACCCGGAACAGGCCGAGCACAGCCGCCAACTGCTGATCGCGCTGCTGCTGCAACTGCAACAGCAGCACGGCATTACGCCAGCGCAGACGGTGATTGCCGGCTTCAGCCAGGGCGGCATCATGAGCGCCAGCGTGGCCCTGACCTCCCCCGAAAGCCTGCGCGCCTTTGGCCTGCTGTCGGGCCGCATCCTGCCCGAGCTGGAGCCCGTCATCGCGAGCCAGGAACGCCTGGCCACGCTCCGGGCCTTTGTCAGCCATGGCGAGCAGGACGGCGTGCTGCCGGTGCACTGGGCCCAGCGCTCAGACGCACTGCTGACCCAGCTGGGCGTGCAGCACACGCTGCATCTCTACGCCATGGACCACGGTATCAGTGCGGGGATGCAAAAGGATTTTGTGGAGTGGCTGGCGGCTTAACTCAGGCGTCGCAGCGCACTGTTGCGCCGGTCTTCAATCCTGGCGGCCTCTTCCATGCTCTGGCGCACAAAGCTGATGTGCTCGCGCGAGACGCGCATGGCGTCTTCGGCGGCGTGGCCACGCACCGACTCCCAGATGGACTTGTGCTGGGCGCGCAGTTGTTCCCATTGCGCGGGAATCGCATGCAGGTGCACCAGGTTGTCAGACACGTGGCCGTGGATCACGCGCATCAGGCTGCCCCAGAGGTGGCCGATCAGGCTGTTGTGGGAGGCGTCGGCGATGGCCTGGTGAAAGGCCACATCGGTGTCGATGCAGGCGGTCATGTCGTCGCTGTCATAGGCCTGCTGCAGCGCGGTGTAAGCAGCGTCTATGCGCTCCAGGTCCACGTCGGTGGCGCGCTCGGCAGCCAGCCTGGCGGCTTCGCCCTCGAGCATGTGGCGGAACTCCAGCATGTCGGATTGCAGCAGCGGGTGCTCCTGCAGCATGTCTTGCCAGGGGTCGGAAAAGCTGGCCTGCAAGCGGTCGGTGACCACCGTGCCACCGCCATGTTTGGTTTCCAGCAGGCCCTTGACCACCAGTTTTTGAATCGCCTCGCGCAGGCTGGGGCGTGAAATAGCCAGCTCCAGCGCCAGCGTGCGCTCGGAAGGCAGACGGTCTCCTGGCTTGAGTGAGCCTTCCAGAATGCGCTGCTCCAGGTCGCGGGCAACCACGTCGGCAAGGCGGTTCAGGGCGGGGCGGGCTGAGGTCATGGTGCGGCGTATTTTGGTATGACCAGTTTAGCATTTGGGCCTCAAACGGAACAAATCAGGTCTTGTTGACGCCATACGATTGACAAAACTCAATACTTACCCGTACATTCCCCCACCTAATTGGTATTACCACTTTACCAATTGTAAAGTGAACGAGGAGAATGGACATGCACAGCCACGCCCCCGGCGCCCGTCAGTACCCGGCCAAACCGGCTGACGTCTACCTTTTCTCCACCTGCCTGGTGGACCAGTTCAGCCCACAGGCCGGGCTGGACACGGTGCGCCTGCTGGAACGCGAGGGCATACGCGTGCATTACCTCGAACAGCAAACCTGCTGCGGCCAGCCGGCGCATAGCAGCGGCTACCCCGACGAGGCGCGCAGCGTGGCCCTTCACCAGCTCAACCTGTTTACCGAGGACTGGCCGGTGGTGGTGCCCTCCGGATCGTGTGGCGGCATGATGCGCACGCATTACCCGCATCTGTTTGCCAAGGACCCCGTGCTGCACGCCAAGGCGCTGGCGCTGTCCGGGCGTGTGTATGAGCTGACCGAGTTTCTGGTGCATGTGGTGAACTTTCACCACGAAGACCTGGGCGCGCCGCGCAGCGTGGCCCTGCACACCTCCTGCCATGCGCGCCGCCAGATGGGCTCGCACGAAACCAGCGTGGCGCTGCTGGACAGCCTGGCCAACGTGAACGTGGAAGTGCATGCAAGGGTCGAAGAGTGCTGCGGTTTTGGCGGCACCTTTGCCCTGCTCTACCCGGACATCTCCGAGGCCATCGTCACCGAAAAGGTGGCCGCCATCAAGGACACCGGCGTGGGCTGCGTGGTCAGCGCCGATTGCGGCTGCCTGCTCAACATCACCGGCCGCGCGGCCAAACAGGACGAACTGGCCGGGCGCAAGGAACCGTCGCTGGACGGCGAGCACATCGCCAGCTTTCTGTGGCAGCGCACCAACCCCAGCAAGGCAGAAATAGCATGAGCGCCCGCGACGCCATCTTCGGCAAGCTGCGCGCCACGCCGATGGCCAAGGCACCCGCCCTGCCCGATGTGTCCGCCTGGTATGCCGCGCAACGCCGCGATGAAACCGTGGCACAACGCTCGACACGCCTGCGTGCCGCCCTGGAGGCCGTGCATACCGAGGTGCATGTGGTTTCAAAAACCAGCTGGATTCCCACCCTGCTGCAGCTGTGCGCTGACAAGGGGCTGCTGCAGATGCTGGTGGGCAACAAGACGCCGCACGGCAACGCACTGCACAGCTGCGCGCCACCCGGCCTGCAGGTGCTGCGCTACGAGCAGCCGATTGCAGCCTGGCAAGACCAGCTGTTTGATGGCGTCGATGCCTCGCTGACCCTGGCCCGCAGCGCCATCGCCGAAACCGGCAGCCTGATCCTGTGGCCGACCCCAGAAGAGCCGCGCCTGATGTCGCTGGTGCCCTCCGTCCACTTCGTGCTGCTGGAAGAAAACGCCATCCACGCCGACTTCCACCAGGCCATGACGGTCGAGGGCTGGACCGAGGCCATGCCCACCAACGCCCTGTTGATCAGCGGCCCCAGCAAGACCGCCGACATCCAGCAAACCCTGGCCTATGGCGCGCACGGCCCCAAGGAACTGGTGCTCTTGCTGCTGCAGGCCGACGGCGCTCAAGAAAGTGGTGCGGCATGAACAAGGTCATCCCCATCCACCCGCGCGAAGACTTCCAGGCCCGCAGCCGCAGCGTGCTCAATGACCCGGCGCAGCGCAAGAATTTCCGTGGCGCCATGGACTATCTCCAAAGCAAGCGCAAAGCGCAGTTTGCCGACGACTCCGAGTTGCAAGGCCTGCGCAACCTGGGTGAAGCAATCCGCCAATACAGCCTGGCGAATCTGCCGCGTCTGCTGGAGCAGCTGGAGGCCAACCTGCAGGCACGGGGCGTGCAGGTGTACTGGGCGCAGAACGGCGACGAGGCCAATGCCATCGCCCTGAACATTGCCCACCAGGCGCAGGCCAAACGCATCATCAAGGGCAAGTCCATGGTGAGCGAAGAGGTGGGTTTTAACCACGCCATGGAGGCGGCAGGCATCGAGGCCTTTGAGTCGGACATGGGCGAGTACATCGTGCAGCTGGCGGGCGAGACGCCCTCGCACATCATCATGCCGGCCATCCATAAAACCAAGCAGGAAATCGCCGCCCTGTTTGCCAAGGAAGTGCCGGGCGTGCGCTACACCGAAGACGTGGATGCGCTCATCGCCATAGGCCGGCGCGTGCTGCGGCGCAAGTTTGCCGAGGCTGACATTGGCCTCTCGGGTGTGAACTTTGCCGTGGCAGAGACCGGCACGCTGTGTCTGGTGGAAAACGAAGGCAACGGCCGCATGTGCACCACCGTGCCGCGCATCCACATTGCGATTACAGGCATTGAAAAAGTGGTGGAGAAGCTGGAGCATGTGGCGCCGCTGGTCAGCCTGCTGACGCGCTCGGCCACCGGCCAGCCCATCACCACCTATGTGAACATGATCAGCGGCCCGCGCCGCACCGGGGAGCTCGACGGCCCTGAAGAGATGCACCTCATCCTGCTGGACAACGGCCGCACCCAGGCCTTTGCCGATGACGAGCTGCGCGCCACGCTGCAGTGCATCCGCTGCGGCGCCTGCATGAACCATTGCCCGGTGTATGCGCGCATAGGCGGCCATGCCTACGGCACCACCTACCCCGGCCCGATCGGCGCCATCATCTCGCCGCACATGATGGGCCTGGAGAGCACCTACCCGCTGGCCTTTGCCTCCACGCTGTGTGGCGCCTGCGGCGAAGTCTGCCCGGTGAAGATCCCGATTCCCGACATCCTGGTGCGCCTGCGCAACGAGGCGCAGGCCCGCCCGCATACGACAGATGCCAGATTGCGCGGCAGCGGCGCCGGGCGTAGCGTGGCCGGCACAGCGGTGTGGAGCGTCTGGTCGCAGATCTACAGCCGCTCTGGCATGTACCGCCTGGCCTCGTGGTTCATGAGCCGGGGGCGCTCGATGTCGCCCTCGGAGCAGGGCGCCTGGACGCGCAGCCGCACGCCCCTGGTCCCCGCCGCCAAACGGTTACGCGATCTTTTAAAGGAAGAGAACAAGAAATGAGCCCACTCATCGCCGCCCTTGGCACGGTCCTGCCCTCGGCCCAAGTTGTGTTCGACGACCTGCGCCGCCTGGCCTATGGCACGGACGCCAGCTTTTACCGCCTCACGCCCGAGGTGGTGGCCATCGTGGAAGACGAGGCCGAGGTGCAGGCCGTGCTGGCAATCGCCCACGCCCACCACCGCCCGGTGACGATTCGCGCCGCCGGCACCAGCCTGTCCGGCCAGGCCGTGACCGATGGCGTGCTGATGCTGATCGGCGAAGGCTTTGCCACCTGCGAGATTGCAGCGGATGCTGCCAGCGTGCGCCTGGGGCCGGGCATCATAGGCGGCGAGGTCAACTTCCGCCTGGCACCCCTGGGCCGCAAGATTGGGCCGGACCCGGCCTCGATCAACGCCTGCAAGATTGGCGGCATTGCGGCCAACAATGCCTCCGGCATGTGCTGCGGCACGGCGCAAAACAGCTACCGCACCTTGCGGGGCATGCGCGTGCTGCTGGCCGACGGCAGCGTGCTCGACACGCAGGATGCCGCCAGCATGGCCGCCTTCCGCACCAGCCACCGCGCGCTGCTCGACGAGCTGCAGCAGATGGGCGAGCAGACCCGTGCCGACAGCGCGCTGGCCGAGCGCATCCGCCACAAATACCAGATCAAGAACACCACCGGCTACAGCCTGAATGCCCTGATCGACTTTGCCGACCCGGTGGATATCCTGGCCCACCTGATGATCGGCTCGGAGGGCACGCTGGGCTTTATCTCCAGCATCACGTTTGACACCGTGGCCGAAGACCCGTTCAAGGCCAGCGCGCTGGTGTTCTTCCCCACGATTGCCAGCGCCTGCGATGCCGTCATCCGCCTCAAGCCGAAGCCCGTAGCCGCCGTGGAACTGCTGGATCGCCCGGCCCTGCGTTCAGTGGAAAGCAAGCCTGGCCTGCCCGCCGTGATCCAGACCCTGGGGGCAGATGCGGCAGCCCTGCTGATTGAAGTGCGGGCTGAAACTTCGGTTGCACTGCAGCTGAAGATGGATGCCGTGCTGACTGCCCTGCAAGGCATTGAGACGGTCGAGCCGCCGCAGTTCTCCACCGATGCTGCCACCTGCGAGATGTACTGGAAGGTCCGCAAGGGCACCTTCCCTTCGGTGGGCGCCATGCGCAAGGCCGGCACCACGGTGATCATTGAAGACGTGGCCTTCCCGATTGAATCGCTGGCTTCTGCCACGCTGGATTTGCAGGCCCTTTTCCTGAAACACGGCTACAGCGAGGCCATCATCTTCGGCCACGCGCTCGAGGGCAATCTGCACTTCGTCTTCACCCAGGACTTTGGCGACGAGGCCGAGGTGCAACGCTACGCACGCTTCATGGACGATGTCTGTGATCTGGTGGTGAAAAAGTACGACGGCTCGCTGAAAGCCGAGCACGGCACCGGCCGCAACATGGCGCCGTTTGTGGAGATGGAATGGGGCAAGCAGGCCACCGATCTGATGCGCCGCATCAAGGCCTTGTTCGACCCGAGCGGATTACTCAATCCCGGCGTCATCCTCACCGACGACCCGGCCTCGCACCTGAAAAACCTCAAGCCCATGCCGGCCGCCGAGGCGATTGTGGATCGCTGCATTGAATGCGGCTTTTGCGAGCCGCTGTGCCCCTCGCACCGCCTCACCCTGTCGCCGCGCCAGCGCATCGTCAGCTGGCGTGAACTCTCGCGCCGCGAAGCCGCCCAGGAAGACCCCGGCACGGTGGCCACCGACTTTGCCTATTTCGGCCTGGACACCTGCGCCGGTTGCGGTATGTGCTCCACCGCTTGTCCCGTCGGTATCGACACCGGCGAACTCACGCGTATGCTGCGCGGCCGTGGCCTGGGCAGCGCCAGCCACACGGTGGGCAAGCTGGTGGGCGAAAACTTCGGCAAGGTGGCGACCCTATCGCGCGTGGGCCTGAGCGCGGGCCAACTCGCCGCCAAGGTGGTGGGTGGTGATCTGCTCAACAAGCTCTCCGGCGGTGTCTGGAAAAAGTCCATGCCGCAGGCCGGGCGCCTGCCGCAGGCCCGCACTTCCTCTGGCGACCCGGTGGTGTACTTCCCCACCTGCGGCGCGCGCATCTTTGGCGGCAACACCAGAGATGAGGCCGGTCTGGCCGATGTGGTGATCGAGCTGCTGATACGCGCTGGCTACGCGCCGCGCCTGCCCGAAGGCTTTGACAAACTGTGCTGCGGCCTGATGCTGGCCAGCAAGGGCATGGCCGAGGAAGCAGACGCCATGTCGACCACACTGATCGCCGCCCTGCTGGCCGCAGCCGACGATGGCAAGGGTGGTCTGTACCCCATCATTCTGGACGCCAGCAGTTGTTCGGCCCGCATGCAAAAGCTGCTGGCCGGGCGCGTGCAGATTCTGGACTTCCATGAATTTGCCGTCGACGCCCTGCTGCCGCGCCTGAACCACCGCATGCAGAAGAAGCCCGGGCCCATTGCCCTGCACATCAACTGCAGCGCCAGGCGCACCGGCACGCATGAGAAGCTGCGCCAACTGGTATCAGCCTGCGCTGAAGCAGTGGTGGAGCCGGCCGGCGTGACCTGCTGCGGCTTTGCTGGCGACCGCGGTTTTGTGGTGCCTGAACTCAATGCCCACGCGCTACGAAAAATCCACGCGGAGTTGCCCAGTGCCTGCTGCGAAGGCGTATCCACCAACCGCACCTGCGAGATCGGTCTGACCGAAGAGACCGGACGGCCTTACCACTCGGTGGCCTATCTGCTCGAAGAGTGCAGCCGTGGGGAGAATGCCGCCGCTTGCTAAATCACAAACCCAAACATCCTGTGCGCCCTTACACCCTGTTTTCACCCTTTTTAATTTTCAAATACCAATGAGGAATACCCCATGATCTGGCAACAAGTTTACGACCCGTTCGGCAATATGGTCATCTCCACGCTACTGGCTGCCGTGCCGGTGGCCGTGATGCTCATCTGCCTGGGCTTTCTGCACATCAAGGCCCATATCGCCGCCGGCCTGGGCCTGCTCTCCGCTCTGGCGATTGCCGTGCTGGCCTACGGCATGCCGGCCGACATGGCAGGCAAGGCCGCCCTCTTCGGCGGCTTCACCGGCCTGCTGCCGATCGGCTGGATTGTGCTCAACATCATCTTTTTGCAGCAGCTGGCCGAACAAAACGGCAGCTTCAAGGTGCTGCAGGATTCGCTCTCCGGCATCACCAGTGACCGGCGCCTGCAGTTGCTGCTGATTGCCTTTTGCTTTGGCGCCTTTTTTGAAGGGGCGGCAGGCTTTGGCACACCCGTGGCCGTCACCGCCGGCATCCTGATCGGCCTGGGCTTCTCGCCCCTGGCCGCCTCCGGTTTGAGCCTGATCGCCAATACGGCACCGGTCGCCTTCGGTGCCCTGGGCACACCGGTGATCACGCTGGCCAAGGTGCACGGTTACGACCTGATGGAAGTCACCGCGATGATCGGGCGCCAGCTGCCCCTGTTCTCGCTGATGGTGCCGTTCTGGCTGATCTGGGCCTTTGCCGGACGCAAGGCGATGATGGAAATCTGGCCTGCGATTCTGGTCACC
Organism: Burkholderiales bacterium; assembly: GCA_947446855.1. Classification (GTDB taxonomy): domain Bacteria; phylum Pseudomonadota; class Gammaproteobacteria; order Burkholderiales; family Burkholderiaceae_C; genus Allorhodoferax. The sequence goes on along the minus strand of CANFIH010000010.1, from coordinate 20,225 downwards.
GGTCTGTCGTTTGCCATCCCGCAGTACCTGGTGTCGAACTTCATCGGCCCGGAGCTGGTGGACATCATTGCCGCCCTGGTTTCCATGGTGTCCCTGATCCTGTTCCTGCGCGTCTGGCAACCCAAGAAGATCTGGCGCTCGCCTTCGCTCAAGGGCCATGAGACCGACGGCGGCGAAGCCAAGGATGAAGTCGCACCCACCGTGCACAGCCGTGCCGAGCTGATCAAGGCCTGGACCCCCTGGGCCATCCTGACCGGCTTTGTGTTTGTCTGGGGCCTGCCCCCGGTCAAAACCTACCTGAACGGCATTTACGCACCCAAGTTCGAGATGACCGGCCTGCACAACATGGTGGAAAAAGTCGCCCCCGTGGTAGCCCAGCCGACCAAGGAAGCTGCCATCTACACGCTCAATCTGCTGTCCGCCACCGGCACCGGCATTCTGCTGGCCGCCATCATCGGCGCCCTGGTGATGAGCTACAAGCCTTGGGAAATCGTCAAGACCTTTGGCCGCACCGCCTGGCTGGTGCGCTACTCGCTGGCCACCATCGTGCTGATGCTGGGCCTGGGCACGCTGACGCGTTACTCCGGCACCGACACCACCCTTGGCCTGGCCTTTGCCAACACCGGCGTGCTCTATCCCTTCTTCGGCACCCTGATGGGCTGGATCGGCGTGGCCATGACCGGCTCGGACACCGCCTCCAACGTGCTGTTTGGCGGTATGCAAAAAGTCGCAGCCGAGCAGCTCGGTCTGTCACCCAACCTGATGGGTGCGGCCAACAGCTCGGGCGGTGTGATGGGCAAGATGATCGATGCCCAATCCATCGTCGTGGCGTCCACCGCCACCCGCTGGTTCAACCACGAAGGCGACATCCTGCGCTATGTGTTCTTCCACTCCATCGCCCTGGCCTGCCTGGTCGGCCTGTTTGTAACGATGCAGGCCTATGTGTTCCCCTTCACCCTGATGGTCATCCACTAACAAGAAAGCCAACACCATGTACAAGAAGATATTTGTCGCCATCGACAACAGCAGCACCGCGCGCAAGGCGCTGGACGAGGCCATTGCCCTGGCCGGCGCCCTCAAGGCCAGCATCTGCATCACCTTTGTGGCCGACGAGTCCGGCCTGGTGCAGCACGGCATGGGCCTGGGCTCTTACATCGACGTGGACAAGATCAAGACCGAAATCCGCGCCGGTGCCAACAAGATGCTGGACGAGGCGGTGGACCGCGCCAAGGCCGCCGGCTGCCCGGCCGAGCGCATGCTGATTGAATCCGCCAACCGGCGCGTGGCCGAGGCGATTGCCGAGGCCGCCGAGGCCTGGGGCGGTGATCTGCTGGTGATTGGCGCGCACGGCGTGCGCGGCTTCGAGCGCCTGCTGGTGGGCAGCGTGGCCGAGAACCTGACGCGCATCAGCCTGATCTCGCTGCTGATCGTGCGCCAGGCTTAAGCGGTTCGCGTGGCAGGCAAAAAAGGGGGCGTACAACGCCCCTTTTTTTTGCCCATCGCTGGACCCACGCAGTAGGTCACGGCGCCGCACGATCTGACTTGCATGAAATGAAAAAATGGAAAGAATGGAGGAAGACATTGCCCATTAAAAAAAGAAGAGCATGGATTCCAAACTTCCAACAACTCCCCCCTTGAATCTGGCCCGGCGCACGGGCCACGCAGGCTTTTTGCGCTGGCTGCCAGGCCTTGTCATGGTTCGCAACTACAACCGGGCCATCTTTGCCAAGGACCTGGGGGCCGGCCTGGTGCTGACCGCCTTGCTGGCACCCGTGGGCATGAGCTACGCCGAAGCCACCGGTCTTTCGCCGATATACGGGCTCTACGCCACCATTGTTCCTTTGCTGCTGTACGCCGTCTTCGGGCCCAGTCGCATCCTGATCATCGGCCCGGACTCGGCGTTGGCCGCACTGATTGCCGCCACCGTGTTACCAATGGCCGCAGGCGATCCGGTGCGCGCAGCCAGCCTGGCCGCCGCGCTGGCGCTGATGGGCGGCGTGTTTTGCATGCTGGCGGGCCTGGCCCGCTTCGGCTTCATCACCGACCTGCTGTCCAAGCCCATCCGTTACGGGTATCTCAACGGCATCGCGCTGACTTTGCTGGTGGGTCAGTTACCCAAGGTGCTGGGCTTTCGCATCCAGGGCGGCAGCCTGCTGGAGTCGGCGCAGGGTCTGTTTCAAGGCGTCCGCGCCGGCCAGACCAACCTGACCGCGCTGGTCATAGGCACGGGCTGTCTGGTGGTGATATTTGCCTGCAAACGATGGATTCCACGCCTGCCTGGCGTGCTGTTGGCCGTGGTCGGCGCCACGCTGGCGGTGACCTATTTCGATTGGGTGACGCGCGCACATGTCGCCGTGGTGGGTGTGCTGCCGCAAGGTTTGCCGGTGTTCAGCGTTCCGGCCATCAGCGCAGGTGAACTGTCGCAACTCATGGCCACGGCGGTCGCCATCGCCCTGGTTTCCATTGCGGATATGAGCGTGCTGTCGCGCATCTACGCTGCGCGCGGAAAATATTACGTGAACGACAACCAGGAGATCATGGCCTTGGGCCTGGCCAATGTGGCGACCGGTTTGTTTCAGGGCTTTTCGGTCAGCAGCAGTTCCTCACGCACCCCGGTTGCCGAGTCGGCCGGAGCCCGCACCCAGGTTACCGGCGTGATAGGTGCCGTGGGCATTGCAGTGCTGCTGGTGTTTGCACCCACGCTGATGGAGCATCTGCCCACAGCCGCGCTGGGCGCGGTGGTGATTGCGGCATGCTGGACGATCCTGGAAATCCAGAACGTCAAGCGTCTGTACCACCTGCGGCGCGAGGAGTTTGTGCTGTCCAACGTCTGCCTGCTGGGCGTGGCGCTACTGGGGGTGGTGCAAGGTATTTTTATTGCCGTGGCCATCGCACTCATGCTGCTGGTCTGGCGCGCCTGGCGCCCCTACCACGCGGTGCTGGGCCGGGTGGACCGCATGAAGGGCTACCACGATGTATCACGCCACCCCGAGGCCAAACGCATTCCCGGCCTGGTGCTGTTCCGCTGGGATGCTCCGCTGTTTTTCGCCAACGCCGAGATGTTCCGGGAGCGGGTATTGCGGGCCGTCTCTACGGCCCCCACTCCCACCCGTTGGCTGGTGGCGGCGGCCGAGCCGGTGACCGACGTGGACTCCACCGCTGCCGATGTGCTGGCCGAGCTGTACGAGGAACTGCAACAAGAGGGTATTCAGCTGTGTTTTGCCGAAATCAAGGGACCGGTCAAGGACCACCTGCGGCGCTATGGCCTGTTCGACAAAATCGGCAGCGACCATTTCTTCCCGACCCTGGGCAGCTCCGTAGAGCGCTATGTTGCGACCCACCAAGTTGCCTGGCTGGACTGGGAAGACGCGCTGGCGCTGAACCCCCAGCCGGCAAGCTAACGGTAGCGCCTGGCCATGCAGCCCAGCATCAGGCTTTCCATGGCGCTGAGCACATGCTCAAAGCGGGCCGACGCGATCAGCGACCGTTCGACCAGACCCGCGCGCACCGACTTGGCGTATTGCTCGCGCGCCATATCAAAGGGCAGGGCCAGGTAATCGCTCCCCAGACGGGCCATTTCATCCAGCGCGGGGGGCATGCCGAAGTTGTGCAAAGCGGCGCTCATCAGTGCACCGCCCCGCCCAGGGATTGCGACAAGGGCGCATGGGCGCGGTGGTCGATTTCCCAGATACGGCGCTCCACGTCGTAGATATCGACGGCTTCGCCCAGATACTCGGCATCGAGCTCCTGCTGCGAAGGAATGTGGGGAACCAAAGCTTTGATGAGCTCCATCAGATGGGACATGGTGAGTCCTTTAATAAAGTGGTGTGAGTTAATTATAAGGGTTAACCCTAGGTTTACAAGTAAGTCCGGTGTAATGCACCCTTTGGCCGGAGGGGACATTTCCCCCGGCAGGGGCCGTTGCCGCCAAGGGCGCCGTATTGTTTTAAACTGAATTCCAACCAAATAAAGCACCTGTCACGGGCGGCATGCCATGAATTCACACCGGCTCAGAGCGTTCATTCCTGGCTACATTGCCCTGTCCGTCTTTTTGATCGTCTGGATATTGGCAGGCTCGATCACCTCCTTGCACGAGATCCGGGTGCGCAGCGACTTTGAACACCAGGTAACAGACCGCCTGGTCAACAGCCTGGCCGAGACACGTGTCGATGCCATCCAGGTTCAGCAGTACGTCACAGACTCTGCCGCCACCGGTGAAAACGATGGCCTGGCAGATGCGTTGAATGCGCTCAACCACGCCCAGCGTCTGCTGGCCGAGGTGTCCACACTGGACAGCAAGCTTCGGGACGATGCGCAAAACCTGGCGGTGGCCCTGACGAACCTGCATGACACCGGCCTGCGCATGGTTGCGGCCTACCGCCAATCGCAAAAAAGCGGCAACGCCATCATGAAAGCGCCCCATGGCTTTGACCAGCAGACCGAAGAAATCGTGCGCCAACTGGAGAAGTTGCGCCTGCGCATTGAAGTCCTGCAGGCCAATGCGGTCGACGCGCAATACGCCACCATCGACCACTCCATCCGGGTGATCGTGACGCTGGGGCTGATCCTGTCCCTGCTGAGCATTGGCGCCGGCATGTTTCTGTACCGGCAGATCTTTTCCGCTTTGGGCGGGCGAGACCAGGCGCTGGAATCCCTGACCCGGGTGTTGTCCGAGATGCTGCATCCCTCGGAGCTGGAGGCGGCCGAAGGCAAACGGGACATGACCTGGCTCTCCGGCACGATTGTCAAGTTGATCCAGGAGCGGGAACACAGCCACGCGGAGCTGCAAAAGGCCAAGGAGGCCGCCGAGTCCTCCAGTCAGGCCAAGAGTGATTTTCTGGCCAACATGAGCCATGAGATACGCACCCCCATGAATGGCGTGATTGGCATGACCGAGCTGGCCGCCGACATGACGGACGATCCGGTGCTGCGCAAGTACCTGGCCACTGTCAAATCGTCGGCCCTGGCCCTGATGGTCATCCTCAACGAGATCCTGGACTTTTCCAAGATCGAAGCCCGCCAGATGCGGCTTGAGCATGTGAGCTTTGACTTGCGCGGCCTGGTGGATGAGACCCTGCACAGCGTTGAGGTGCGCACCCGCGTCAAGGGCTTGCAGCTGGTGTTGCCCGATATGGCAGCGTTCCCGCCAAGGCTGATGGGGGACCCGGGACGCATCCGGCAGGTACTGCTGAACTTGTGCGACAACGCCATCAAGTTCACCAGTGCAGGCAGCATCAGCGTGGACCTGTCTTGCACCGAGCTGCCGGGCAAGCTCTATGCCGTGGATTTTTCGGTGTCGGACACCGGGATCGGCATTTCCCCGGAAAAGCAGGACCTCATCTTTTACGCCTTCAGCCAGGCCGATGCCTCCACCACGCGGGAGTTCGGCGGCACCGGACTGGGCTTGACCATTTGTGCGCGGCTGATTGAACTGATGGGCGGCACTATCAAGCTGCTCAGTCAGCCCGGCGTGGGCAGCACGTTTTACTTCAGTCTGCAGTTCACGGGCGCTGATCCGGAACCGGCAGCGCTTGCCGATGAGGACATGGTCTGCGTCGACCCCGCAGACAAGGTCCCTTTGGACCACAGCGCCCGCCCGCTCAAAATTCTGCTGGTGGAAGACCACCCGGTCAATCAGACGGTAGCCACCACTTTGTTGAGCAACTGGGGCCACCATGTGACGCTGGCCGCCAACGGTCAAATCGCCGTGGCGCTGTTTCCCACCCAGGCCTGGGACATTGTGCTGATGGACATCCAGATGCCAGTGATGGGAGGGCTGGAGGCCACCACCCGGATACGCGCCATGGAAGCGCCGCACGCCCATGTGCCCATCATCGCCATTACAGCCAATGTGCTGGAAGCGGACCACAAGGCCACCCACACAGCCGGCATGGATGACCACTTGTCAAAGCCCTACAGTGGCCAATCGCTCAGGCGCATGCTGGCCTTGCATTGCCCGCCTGCCACGCAGCCGTAGTGCCGCACCACGTCAGCGGCAACGCATTAAATTGACAATTGCGGTAATTTTCCCCGTTTATCAAATTGCCGGATGGGGCCCTGGCGCTGCGACAGCGCCTGCCTTCTCATAATCGGTCCCATAGGCTGATCGCCATGGGGGCAGGCAGCTGATAGACACGCTTTTTGCAGGGAACGCTATGACCGAAAATTTCAATGCCCTCATTGGGATGCTGGTGAGCGGCGGCCAGACAAGCCCGGACGCTTTCCACATCCCGGTGCCTGTGGCGGTGGAGTCCAACACAGCAGAAGCCTGGGAAGACTTCCAGAAGTCGCAGGTTTGCTACGACCAGGAGTACGCCACCACCGTGTGTGGCCCGCTCTGAGGTCCAGCGGCCTCGCACACCGTTAGAGAAAAAGCACACATCCACCGGGGTATAGAAGGACAGGCGCAAAATCGCGCCATGCACCGCATTCCTGAACTTCTGTCTGCCGTTTTGCGCAGCCTATTCAAACTGGCCTTGTTTGCCTTCCTGTCCGTGTTGGTGGCGACCATCCTGCTCATCGGCCTCAGTGCGGCCTTGCTGGCCCTGCTGTGGTCCTTGCTGCGCGGGCGCAAACCGGCAGGACTGCAGACCTTGATGCGCTTTCACCAAGCCTCGCGGCAGTTCCGCGGCGGCAACGGGTCCGCTGCGCCAGCGCGGGCCTCCCATGAAGCCGACGTCGTGGATGTGCAGGCGCACGAAGTACACAAGGCCTTGGACCAGCCGCGTTAAGCGTATTTCCCCCTCCTGTTTGGAGGCCATCGGTCGATATAGAAGGTGACAGGATCTACCGAGGCATCACCCCATGACCACCACCTTACTCCGAGAGCAACCGGCAGAACTGGAAGTGCTGCTGTGGAGCGGCCAGTTGCAGAAAGTCCGCTTCAATGAATACTCCGCACTCAAACTGCTGTCGAACGCCGTGTGCTGCGTGCGCAATGCCAAGAGCATGGACTTCACGGCAGTCGACCGCTTCTTCATGGCCAATGAAGGCATCCACTCACTCAGCCTGGGCGTGCTGTATTTGCATGGCCTGCTGCCCACCGGGCTGGTCGGGCACCGCGCGATGGTGATGCAACTGGCCTGCGAACGCCTGGTTCTCCCCTCCAACCTGACCGAACAGATCATGCACGCCAACACGCAACGAGAACTGATCAGCTACGGATCCACCGAGCCGGTACAAGAGACGGAGGTCGCTGAATTGATCCGCCTGGGCAAGGTGCTCTTGCATCAGGCGCGCGGTGTATATCCAGACTGGTTTCTGTAAGCCACACGGTCGCACCGGACCGCAACGGCCTGCTTACTCGGCCAGCTCGCCGGACAGCGGGTCGGGTTTCACCACCATCACCGGCACCAGGCTGGCGTGCAAGACTTCACTGGAAACCGAGCCCATCACGGCGCGGCGCAAAGTACTTTGGCCACGTGCGCCCATCACAATCAGGTCGCAAGCAAAACGTTCAGCGATATCGATCAGGGTATGCGCCGGGTCGCCCTGGGCCACTTCACACTCGTACTCCACCTCAGCCGCATCCAGCAGCGCACGTGCTGATTGCAGCGCATGCAAGCCAGCCTCGGCACTCACTTGCTCCAGCACGTCCGGGTTGTGCGCGACGATCAGCTCGTACAAATTGGCGGCCTCCTGCACATTGGCCAGCACCACCTCGCAATGCAAACCGGCCAACGCCATGCGAATGGAAAATCGCACGGCCTCCAGCGCCAACTCCGAACCATCGACCGCTAACAATATCTTCATGGCGCGCTCCTTGTGTCGGGATGACAAGACCGAGTATGCAGAACTTATGCAAAGGGATCGCAGAATTTTTTGACGGAAATTTACTTTCCCCGATAATCGCCGCTGGTGCCTATACCAAGCGGCTGTGTATTTGCATCATAAGAATAATGTTCGCCGAACCAACCAAGAGGAACTCTCAACATGGCAACTGCAAAAAAAGCGGCCCCCAAGGCAGCAACAAAACCCGTCAAGACAGCACCCGCAAAAGCGGTTAAGGCTGTTGCAAAGCCAGCGGCAAAAGCCGCAGCCAAGCCTGCCGTCAAGCCCGCTGCCAAACCTGTCGCAGCAAAACCTGTGGCCAAGAAGGCTGTGGTTTCCAAGGCTGCCAAGGCAATTGCAAAAATCAACGCCAGCCTGGTCAAGCTCAACGAGCGCAAGGCCAAACTCAGCGCTGAAATCGCAGCCCTGAAAGACCAGCGCGCCGCACTCAAGGCAGCACCCGCTCCTGCGGTTGCAGCACCTGCCAAGGCAGTCAAGAAGGCAGCCAAGGCCAAGTAAGCCTGGCAACCGTCAGGCCGTGCAAGCCGCCTGAAAACCCGCCTGTTGTCTGACAGGCCCATGCCCCCGCAATGCAAATTCCGGGGGCATTATTTTTTTGCAGCCCCGGTCTTTCAGGGCGAGAGCATCTTGCGCCGCACCAGCTCGATGTGTTCCTTGAGCATGTAGGCATGCTCGGAAAAAGCCAGCGGCAGCACCGCGTGCGTGACCTTGTGTTCGATCTGGTCGAGCTGGTGCAACCAGGCCGCGTGCGACTCCGCCGCATGGTCTGCGCGCAGCTGGATTTCCAGGTATTTGAGTTCGCCGTACCAGCGGTAAATACGTCTGCGGATACGCCAGCCATACAGCGCAGGTGCCGTGCGCAGCACCGGCACCAGAATCGCCAGCAAGGGGATCAGCACCAGTGCTGCGCGGTCTACCAGCGTGGCCAGCCAGAACGGCAGGTAGCGCTGCAGAAAGGGCGGGCCGGACTGGTAGAAGCGCGCGGCCTCTTTGCTCAAGGGTATGTCCATATCGCGGGCCGCCGGGAAGGTGTGCGGTGCGCTCAGCAGGTCGGGCCCGGCATGGGTCTTTTGCATGGCCTTGAGCAACAGCGATACCAGTGCCGGGTGCAGGTTCTGGGTCACCACCACCGTCGTCGTGGTGGCCAGCAGGTGCAGGTCACGGGCGGGCAGGTTGCGCGCCAGGTCCATGGCGCCGTGCGGCAGCACCAGGTGGTGCAGATAGGGGAACTGCCTGGATGTGGCCTCGGCCTGGTCCAGGTTCATGAGACGCAACTGCGGCTGCGCCAGCAACGTGCGTACCAGCACCGAGTCCGGCGCGCCGATGAAGAAGGCCGCATCCACCGCGCCCTGCTGCAACAGCTGCTGCGCCTGGTTGCGCTCCACCGTAACGAAATGGCTGTTGCCTGCATCCACGCCGCTGGCATGCAACAGGCGCAGCGCCAGCACCTGCGTGCCGGAGCCGGCGCTGCCCACGGCAATGCGGCGACCCTTTAACGCGGACAGCCGCGTATGCGGTGTGGTGCTACGGTAAAAAATCCAGATCGGCTCGTAGGACACCGCACCCAGCGACACCAGATCGACGTCGGAATCGCTGGCCTTGCTTTCGTCGGTGTCGGACAGCCCGTCCTGCAAAAACGCAATGCGTGCGGCGTCATCGCGGTCCCGCAGGCGTTTGATGTTGTCCATCGCACCGCCACTGGACTCCACCTCCAGGGTCACACCGTCCTGCGCCAACTGGCTGGCATAGCTCTTCGCAAACTCGAGGTACTCGCTGTCCTCGGCGCCGGTGGCAATCACCACCTGCATAGGCGGTGCGGGGTTGATGAAGTGCAGTGCCAGCCAGACCGCTGCCGTCACGGCCAGCAACAGCGGCAGCGACGACAGCAGGGCGTCTTTCCAGGAGAAGCTCCGGAGCCAGGCGATTGCGTTTTCCATAGGTCTCTCGGCCCGTGGCGGGCAGGGTGAATGGCAGGCTGCAGGCGCAGCCGCTGCTGCAGTCTAACTGGACAGGCACCCGCTGGAGGCCTGACGCTAAAGACCGGCAGGCCAACACACCCGGTGGCAGCCCTGCCGTGAGTGGGCGCTGCCGGGTCCGTAGAATGGGCCGGCCCAAGCGGGCAGCGCATATTTACGGAGGATTCCAGGCATGCAAAAAAAGACGATTTACGGGGCCGCCATCGCGGTATTTTTCGCAGTGGCTGCGCTGGGCTGGTGGCTATCCTTCGGCAGTGCGACACCCCAGGCAACGCCCGGCACCAGCGTGGATCGCACGGCTTTGATTCGCGCGCACTCGCCCAGCCTGGGCCCGGAGCAGGCCCCCGTGGTCATCGTGGAATTTTTTGATCCGGCCTGTGGCACCTGCCGCACGTTTTACCCGATGGTCAAGCAACTGATGGCCGGGCAACCCGACCGCATCCGGCTGGTGCTGCGCTACGCCCCCTTCCACAAGGGCTCCGACAAGGTCGTGGCGCTGCTGGAAGCTGCACGCCGCCAGGGCAAGTTCTGGCCCACGCTGGAAGCCTTGTTTGAAAGCCAGGATGACTGGGCCTCCAACCACACCGCCAAGATTGAGCTGGTGTGGAAGCATCTGGACGGTGTCGGGCTGAACCTGGAACAACTGGCGTTCGACATGACCGCCCCGGACCTGCTGCAGGCCATTGCACAGGACCTGGGCGACGCCAACACCCTGGGCGTGTCACAGACCCCGGAATACTTTGTCAACGGCAGGCCGCTGCCTTCGTTTGGCTTTGAGCAGCTGAAACAGCTGGTGGGGGATGAACTGGCCAGGACGCGCTGAATACAAAGGCCCGCCTTGCCGTGCAAAGTGCACGTTTGATGGAGAAACGGCTTTAACGGTAAAACGCTTGGACCGTGCCTTTGATTTTGATCAGCAGCGGCTTGCCCTTGCGGTCCAGCGTTTTGCCGGCCGGCACCTTGACCCAGCCTTCGCTGATGCAGTACTCCTCGACATCCATGCGCTCCTTGGCATTGAAGAGAATGCCGATGTCATGTGCGAACACGGCGGCCACGTAATGGGGGCTGCGCGGATCGATGGAGAGGTGGTCCGGCAGCGCCGGGCGTGGAGAGTCTTCGCTCATCGGAATCTTTCTTGGTGGGTCTACGGGTAAAAAGGCGAGAGCCTACCAGTAGCTGGTGGAAATGCCCAACACGGCCCAGCACAGGGCGGCGTGCACCGCATACAGATGGCTTTTGAAGGGCACCCAGCGGATGGGCTTCTTGGTGAGCGCGTTGAAAAGCGTGGTTTCTTTCTGGTCGGCAACGGATCGGCCGTGGGCGCCGTCGCAGACAAAGTAGCCGGGTTTTGCCTCCACAAATCCCGCATGGCTGCGCATGAGCAGGATCTCCTGCTTCAGCCTTTTTTCCAGCGTGACTTTGTCGGCATCGGCGATGGCCAAGATCTGCGCCCGCAGGGGCGCCAATCCGTCTTCCGTCATCCGGCTAGCCGCATTTGGGCGAGCACACCACGTGGCTCTTGCCCAACAGCCTTTTGGACATGAGGTCGGTGCGGGGCCGGTGCTTGCCGCACAGGAAGCACGACATGGTGGCGTTTCCTGCATAGGCGCCGGGTGCGCCAAAAGGGGAACCGGACGTTTTGGCCTTGTATCGTAGGCCGTCGTCAAGGATGGAAGACTTGGTAACTGGTTTGCTCATATGCCCATTTTACTTTGCGGGGCGCTGCAGCGGTAATTCTTCCTCCGGGGCGGTCTCTGCGTGGGCAGCCTGCCGGCTGACTACACTCCTCTGGATGAGCGCACCCACTCCCCTGCAGACGACGCCAAGCCCTGCCGTCGCCTACTACCGCAGCGGCAAGGCCTTGCGCAGCCGCTCGGTAGGTGCGGCCGTGCAGACCGCCACGCTGGACGTGCCTGCGCCCAATGCCCGGCTGCTGGCCGACTGGCAGAGGGAAACCCGCGTGCACCTGGGCCTGGAGCCCGGCGATGTGGAAGCCTTGCCCCTGGTACGCGCAAGAGCCCGCTGGCCGGATTACCGGCATTGCGTGCAGGCCGTGGCCGATTGGACGCGCGGGCTCGGTCTGCAGGAACTGCTGGCCACCAGCGAGGTGGCCTTGATGGCCTGCCGCGGCGCGCGCTACCACCATGACGGCGCACAGTACGGCGGCATGGCCTTTTGCAATCTGTTCCTGAGCGAGGACCGCGGGTGGGACCTGCACTTCCCGCACACGGGCGACCGCATCCCGCTGACCCGGGGCACAGCCGTGGTCTTCGATACCGGCCAACCCCATGCCGTGATTGCGCGCCAGCGCAGCGGTTTTGTAGCGGCCGATTTCCCCGCGGAGCAGGACGGCAGCCTTATCTTTCTGACCTGGGAGCTCCCGATCGAAAACGCCGGCGTGGCGCAGGCACTGGGTGTCACCTTCGACATCGATCCCGCAAGCGCCTCGCTGCTGGATGAAGAGCAGATTTTGGTGCAGGGTGCGCGCGCCACGCTGTGTCCGGATTCCGGACGCTGGGTTCAGGCCAACTGAAGGTTATTACCTGCTTCGCCGGTGGCTGGCGCCTGGCCGCAGGTAGCCACCGCCACCGCATCGGCCACGCTCCAGAACAGCTGCGCGTCATGGCCCAGGCCCTGCGGGTCCACCCGCGACAGCAGTTCACGCACGGTGGTCTTCACACGCGCCAGCAGCAGGGTCTTGCCCGCAGCTTGCAGGCTGTGGCGCAGCTCCATCAGGCAGTCCACGGCGGTGCTGTCCAGATCGGCGCTTTCTTCCAGGCTCAGGACCACGGTGTGCAGACCGGCACGGCCATGGGCCAGGCGCAGCACCTCGCCCATCACGCGCTCGGCGCTGCCGAAGAACAGCGGCTCCTCCGGGCGCAGGATCAGCAGGCCCGCTTGGGCATGGGCGCCCTGCTGCACCTGCACGTCCACATAGTTGCGGCTGTCGCCGAGTTCGCCCAGCTCATGCACCACCGGCTGGCTGAAACGGTGCAGTGCGCCCAGCACCGACAGGCCTATGGCCGCCAGCATGCCGTCCAGCACGCCCAGCAGCAACACGGCCAATACTGCCGTCACCAAGAGCCAGCGGTCGCGCTGCATGCGCCAGACCGCGATCAGGGGCCGCACCGACAGGGCATGCCACAGCGCGCTGATCACCGCCACCGCCAGCACCGGGCGCGGCAGCAGTTGCAGCGCCGGCAGGGCCAACAGCACCGCCAACAGCACGGCCAGCAGCGCTATGGCACCCGCCTTGCGTGACACCGCCCCCGCAGCCGCATTGGCACTGGTGGCCGAGAAACCGGCCCCCACCACCATGCCCTGCAACAGCCCCGCGGCGACGTTGCACGCGCCCAGCACCAGCAATTCGCGGTTGGCATCCAGCGTGTCGCCATGCAGCATGGCCTGCGTGCGCATGCTGCCCCAGGACTCAGCAAATACCAGCATCACCAGACCGAAGGCGAGCTCGCCGGCACGCAGCCAGTCACTCAGGGGCAGCTGCGGCAGGCCCATGGCGAAGGTCGGCGCCGCCACCGCGCCGACCTGCTGCACGGCCAGCGCCGGCCAGCCCGGTACAAGCGTCAGGGCAATGGACAGCAGCATCACCAGCAAGGAGGCGGGTACGCGCGGCCAGCGCCGCAGCCACGCCATCAGCCCGCCGGCTGCCAACGCCAGCAACACGCTGGGCAGATGCCAGACCTGGAGCTGCGTCAGGGCAAAGTACAAGAGGTGCGGCGGATCGGAGTGGATGGCCGCAGGCAGCTCCAGCCCCAGCGCATCGGGCAGCTGCTTGACCACAATCGACAGCGCCAGCGCAAAGGCAAAACCCTTGAGCACCGGACGCGAGATATAGGACGAGAGCTGGCCCTGGCGGGCCGCCGCCAGCAGCATCAGCAGCAGGCCGCTGAGCAGCACCAGCGCCATCACCGCCTGCGTGTAGGCCGCGGCATTGGCCAGGCTGTAAGCACCGGTCATGGACAGCGCAGCCGCAGCCGCCAACACGGCAGTGCTGGATGTGGGTGCCACGATGGCAAAGCGGCTGCCGCCGAACAGCGCATAGAGCGCCAGCCCCAGCACCACGGCGGTGAGCGCATGGCCTATCGGCAGATGGGCCAGCCCGGCATAGGCCACCGCCTCGGGCAGCAGCAGCCCGGCCACGCACAGGCCGGCCACGATGTCGGGCCACAGGCTTTTTCCTTCTGGTATTACCACTTCGCGCATGCGCCAAGTATGCGGCGCAAACGCGGCTGCTTTCTAGGTCGCCGCCACCTGCTGCTCACGCAAGGCGCTGGGCGTGATGCCGAACTCCACACGGAAGCTGCGCGCAAAGTGCGAGCGGTTCACAAAACCGCTTTGCAGCGCAATGTCGGCCACCGGCTCCTGGCTGTGCAGCAGGCGCTGGCGCGCATGGGCCAGGCGGATGCGCAGGGCAAAGCCGGAGGGGCTGCAACCGACCTCGGCCTTGAACAGGCGCTCCAGCTGGCGCACGCTGACGCCCACATGGCGGGCCACAAACTCGGCGGTGAGGGGAGACTCCAGATTGCGCTCCATCAGCAGCATGGCCTTGCGCACGCGCAGGTCGCGCGTCTTGGGGGTTTGAAAGGGTTGCGGCTGCGGGAACTTGGCGGGCAGCGTGGACTGCTCGATCATGATGCGCAGCGCCTTCTCGGCCGCGGCCTCGCCGCAGAATTGCTTGACCAGGTAGGCCGCCAGATGGACCACGCTGGTGCCGCCGGCACAGGTCAGGCGGTCGCCATCGACGATGAACAGCTCATCCGAGCTGGCCTTCATATCCGGATAGAGCGCGCGAAATTCCTCGTGGTGGAACCAGCTGATGCAGCTGTGCCGCCCTTTCATCAGGCCCAGGCGCGCCAGCACAAAGCTGCCGGTGCAAATGCCCACCAGCGGCACCCCGGCCCGCGCGGCCTGCTGCACATAGGCCGACATGCCCTTGGATAGCAGATCGGTGCTCAGCGTGCCGCCCACCACCACCAGGTAGTCAAACTGTTTCGGGTCCACCAACTCCGAATCCGGATTCACGCTGATGCCGCTGCTGCTGCGCACCGGGCGCATAGTGTCGCTGAGCACCGTCCAGGCGCACAGAATGGGCCGGCTGCGGTCGCCCTCGTCGGCGGCCAGGCGCAGGGTGTCGACAAAGGCCGACAGCGCCAGCAGCGTGAAGTTGGGCGCCAGAACAAAGCCGACCGAGAGTTTGCGACGCAGGCCTGTGCTCATGCGCTGCTCACAGTCCGGTCATACGCCATTCATGCACCACTCACTCGCGGATGCCGCGCAAGGCCACGCTGCGGCGGCGCAGCAGTTCCAGCGTCAGCAGCATCAGCACCGAGATAACGATCAGCACAAAGGCCGCGGCCAGAATGGTGGGCGAGAGTTGCTCGCGCAAGCCCGACCACATCTGGCGCGGCAGGGTGGTCTGGCCCGGCCCGCCCAGGAACAGCACCACCACCACTTCATCAAACGAGGTGGCAAAGGCAAACAGCGCACCCGAGAGCACACCGGGCCAGACCAGCGGCAGCATCACGCGCCTGAAGGCCAGGAAGGGCGAGGCACCCAGGCTGCGCGCGGCGCGCATCAGGCCCATGTCAAAACCGGCCAACGTAGCGCTCACCGTGATCACTACAAAGGGCATGCCCAGCACCGCATGGACCAGGATGATGCCCAGCAGGTTGTTGGCAATGCCGAGGCGCGAGAAGAAAAAATAGGCACCGACCGCCAGCACCACCACCGGCACGATCATGGGCGAGACCAGCACCGCCATGATCAGGCGCTTGCCCGGCAGGTTGCGGTGGTTCAGGCCCACCGAGGCCAGCGTGCCCAGGGTGGTGGCGAGCGCGGTAGCACACACCGCGGTAATCATGCTGTTGCCGATGGCGTGCAGCCAGACCGGGTTGCCGAACAGGTCTTCAAACCAGCGCAGGCTCCAGTGGTGGATGGGAAAGTTGAAGTACGGGTCCTGGTTAAAGGCCAGCGGCATCACCACCAGCACCGGCGCAATCAGGAACAGGAAGATGGCGCCACAGCCGATCAGCAGGGCCCAGTGGCCTACGCGTTGCAGCGGCGTGGTGTAGAGGGGCAGCGCAGCGTGACTCATCCGAACCTCACATTGGTAACACCGACGACGCGGTCATAGGCGGCATACAGGGCCAGCACGGCCGTCAGCAGAATAGCGGCCAGGGCCGAGGCCAGGCCCCAGTTGAGCGAGCGCCCCAGGTTGTCGGCAATAAAGTAGCTGATCATCTGGTCGGTGGCACCGCCCACCAGGGCCGGTGTGATGTAGTAGCCCAGCGACAGGATGAACACCAACAGCGCCCCGGCGCTGATGCCCGGCAGGCACTGCGGCAGATAGACACGCACAAAGGCGGTGAACGGCCCGGCGCCCAGCGAGCGCGCAGCGCGCACAAAGGACGGCGGTATGGAGCGCATTACCGAATACAGCGGCAGGATGGTGAAGGGCAGCAGGATGTGCGTCATGGCCACCACCACACCGAAGCGGTTGAAGATCAGCGGGAGCGGCTCTGAGATCAGGCCCAGGGTGGTGAGCAGGGCGTTCACCACGCCCTCTTTTTGCAGCAGCACGACCCAGGCGGTGGTGCGCACCAGCAGCGAGGTCCAGAACGGCAGCAGCACCAGAATCAGCAGCATGTTGGCGGTCTTGTCTTTGAGGTGCGCCAGCAGATAGGCAATCGGGAAACCCAGTGCCAGGCAGGCCAGCGTGACCGAGAGCGCAACGCCCACGGTGCGCATGAAGATGTTGAGGTAGATGCGCTGGTCTTCGGGTTGTTGCGCCACCTCGCCATTGCTCTGGCGCCGCAGGTCCAGCGCCTGCAGGAAAAACAGCGTGTGGGTGCTGGAATGCAGGTTGCGAATCGTGCCCCAGATGGCGGGCTGGGCCCAGGCCGGGTCCACCTGTTCAAAAAACGGTTTCCAGGGGCCGGACTCCTGCGCACCCACCTTGCGGGCGGCCCGCATAAAGAGGGTGCGCGAACCGGTCTCTTCAAAATTCAGTCGCGTGGCCATGGGGCTGGCCTTTTCGTTGTCCATGGCCAGCTTCAGGTCCTGGGCCAGGGCCTCGAACACCGGCTCGGGCGGCACCAGGGTGCGCGACCCGTTCCATTGGTCCAGCGCCGCCACGGTGCGCGGCAGGCCCTCGGGAATCACCGGGTCGTAAAAGCTGTTGAGCAGCACCGACCCCAGGGGCAGCAGAAAGCTCAGGGCCACGAAGATGAACAGCGGGGCAATCAGGGCATAGGCGCGCAGATGGCCCTTGCGCTCCGCCTTGCGCAAGCGGCTGACGAGATGGTCCGTACTGTTCATGGTGGCAATGGCTCCTGTGTGACTTACTTAGCCAACCAAGCCGAAAAACGCTTGTTCAGGTCATCCCCGTACTCGGACCAGAACTCGGCGCTGGTCAGCATCTGGCGTCCGGTATGGCCGCCATTGGGCAACCATTCCTTGGTGGCGGGGGCAATCTTGGCGAGCGAGGAAGCGCGGGCCGGTGCATAGGGAATCCACTTGGCCTGCTCTGCCAGGGCGTTGCTGGAGGTGGCGAAGCGCACGAAGTCCTGGGCGGCGGCAGAGTTCTTGCTGCCCTTGACGATGACAAACAAATCGGGCACCTGCACCTGGCCATCCCACACCAGAGCGAAGTCGCGCTTGTCTTTCATGTTGGCATCGAAGATGCGGCCGTGGTAGACGCTGGTCATCACCACTTCACCGGAGGCCAGCAGCTGGGGCGGCTGCGCGCCGGCGGTCCACCAGACCACGCTGGACTTGATGGTGTCGAGCTTCTTGAAGGCACGGTCCACACCGGCGGGCGTGGCCAGCACCTTGTAGACATCGGCCGGGGCCACGCCATCGGCCATCAGCGCCCATTCCAGGTTCACGCTGGGGTTCTTGCGCATGCCGCGCTTGCCGGGGAACTTGGTCAGGTCAAAGTAATCGTTCAGGCTCTTGGGGCCCTTGGCACCAAGCTTGGCCTTGTCGTACGCAACCACGTTGGCGTACAGAATCGTGGCCACTGCGCAGGGTGTCACCAGACCGGGCGCAAAGTCTTTGGCAGCAGCGGTGCCGTTGTCACCGGCGGGCAGTTTGCTGGCGTCGATTTTTTCAAACAGGCCTTCTTCACAGCCCTTGATGGCCTCGGCCAGCTCCACGTCGACCACGTCCCATTTGACGTTGCCGGTCTTCACCTGGGCCGCAATTTCGGCCAGATCGCCGTTGTAGTCCTGGACCAGCACCTTGGTGCCGGTCTTGGCCGTGAAGGGCTTGTAGTAAGCCTCTTCCTGGCTCTTGGTGTAGGCACCGCCCCAGGCGGTGACGGTGATTTCCTGCGCGCCCAGCGGTGTGGCAGAAAGAACTGCAGCACCCGCCAAGGCGAGGGCTCCAACGTGGATTTTTTTGAACATGGTCAGTCCTTGAGGTGAAGTAAAAAAGAGAGGGGCTCACTCGCCATCCAGCGCGCGGCAATCCGATACATTCCAGCCCAAAGCCAGAGTTGTGCCAGAGGCCAGCACCAGATCACGTCCATCGTTGGGAAGGGTCACGATGAATTCTTCGAGTCCGCAGGTCTGCAGACGCACGCGGGCATAACGGCCGAGGTAAATCACGTCCACCACCGTGGCGGTGACCTGTGTTTCCATGGGGCTTGTGGGGTTGAGGTGCACGCGCTCGGGGCGCACGGAAAGGCGGGTGCTGGCACCGGCGCGCAGCGTGCCCACTGCCATGGCGTCCATCTGCACGCCGTCAGGCAACTCGACGCGGCAGCGCTCGCCGCTGACCGACAGCACGCGGCCCTGCAAGGTGTTGTTCTCGCCGATGAACTGGGCCACAAAGGCATTGGCCGGGCGCTCGTACAGATTGGTGGGCGTGTCGATCTGCTGGATGCGGCCCTGGTGGAACACGGCCACGCGGTCCGACATGGCCAGCGCCTCGGTCTGGTCGTGCGTGACATAGACGATGGTGATGCCCAGCTCTTCGTGCAGGCGTTTGATTTCGTATTGCAGCTGCTCGCGCAACTGCTTGTCCAGGGCCGACAGCGGCTCGTCCATCAGCACCAGCTTGGGCTCGAACACCAGGGCGCGGGCCACCGCCACGCGCTGCTGCTGGCCGCCGGACATCTGCGCCGGGCGGCGCGACTCAAAGCCGCTCAGGCCCACCTTGGCCAGGGCCTTGGCAATCTTCTCTTTGGCTACTGCCTGTGGCACCTTGCGCACCGAGAGCGGGAAGCCCACGTTTTCTTCCACACTCATGTGCGGAAACAGCGCGTAGTTCTGGAACACCATGCCGATGTCGCGGTGCTCGGGGGCAATTGCGTTGATGGGTTGGCCGTCCAGATAAATCTCGCCGGAGGTGGCGGTCTCAAAACCGGCCAGCATCATCAGCGTGGTGGTCTTGCCGGAACCCGAGGGTCCGAGCAGGGTCAGGAACTCGCCCTTGGCAATGTCGATGTTGAGATCGTGCACCACGGTTTGCACACCGTCGTAGGTTTTCTCCACATGCGCGAATTGGACGAAGGGCTTGCTCATGGTGCGGGGGTTCTCGGGTAGTCGGCCGCTCAGGCCGGAATGACGTTGTGCTCCGGCCCGTAGGGGAAGCCGGTGATGTTGACGTGGCCGGTCTCGGTGACCACCAGAATGTCGTGCTCGCGGTAGCCGCCTGCCCCCGGCATGCCTTCGGGCAGCATGATCATGGGCTCGATGGACACCACCATGCCGGGTTGCAGCACGGTGTCCACGTCTTCGCGGAACTCCAGGCCGGCTTCGCGCCCGTAGTAATGCGAGAGCACGCCAAACGAGTGGCCGTAGCCAAAGGTGCGGTACTGCAGCAGGCCGTGCGCTTCGTAAATCTTGTTGAGCTCATTGGCCACATCGCAGCAGCGCACGCCGGGCTTGACCAGCTTCTGGCCTTCCACATGCACCTGCACATTCACGTCCCACAGCTTGCGCGACGCGGCATCCACTTCACCGTAAAACAGGGTGCGCTCCAGCGCCGTGTAGTAGCCCGAGATCATGGAGAAGCAGTTCAGGCTGAGGATGTCGCCCTGCTGCACCTTGCGGGTGGTGACGGGGTTGTGCGCGCCGTCGGTGTTGATACCGGACTGGAACCAGGTCCAGGTATCCATCAGCTCGGTGTGCGGGTAGCGCTTGGCAATCTCGCGCACCATGGCCTGGGTGGAGGCCAGGGCCACTTCGTACTCGGGCACGCCCTCTTTCACCGCAGCCACCAGTGCTGCGGCACCGATGTCGCACACATTGGCGCCATTGGTGATGAATTCGATTTCTTCGGCGGACTTGATCATGCGCATCTGCATGCAGTCGGCGGCGATGTTCACAAAGTTCACCGAGGGCAGCACGGACTTGATCATGTCCATGCGCTCCAGCGCCGTGTAGTAGCCCGAGATCATGGAGAAGCAGTTCAGGCTGAGGATGTCGCCCTTTT